>NZ_JFYT01000041.1:0-81182 GCF_000632165.1 Delftia sp. RIT313
CAGTCCGTGGCGGCGATGGCCTTGCGCGCTGCCATGAATTCGCCCGGTGAGTTCACGCATTCGGCGGCGCACAGCTGGCCACCTCGCAGGTGCAGGACGGCGAACCTGCCGCTGGCCGGGTCGCCGCGCAGCACGGTCTGGTCGCCATGGCCGGGCAGGCCGGCGATCTGCAGCTTGGTGTCGTACTGATCGGACCAGAACCAGGGCGCTTCATGGGCGGGCAGTGCGCGGCCCGTGATGGCGCAGGCTGCGCGCCGGGCCTGTTCGAGCGCGCTGGGCACGCTTTCTAGCCGGTGCAGCCCGGGGTAGCCGGCCAGGGGGCGGCGCGTGGCATCGCCTATGGCGTAGATGCCGGCCATGGCGGTACGGCCTTCGCCGTCCACGGCAATGCCGCCCGCGCAGTCCAGGCCGAGGGACTGCGCCAGCTCCACGCTGGGCGCTGCGCCCACGCCGATGAGCACGGCATCGCACTCCAGGCGGGAGCCATCGGCCATCCTCAGGCCCGTGATGCCGGTGGGGCTGTCGCCCTGGATGGCGGTGACCGAGGCGTTGAAATGCACCTCCACGCCCTGGCCTGCATGCAGGCCGTGCAGATGTGCGGCCATCTGGGGCGAGGCGCTGCGCGACAGCAGCCTGCCTTCGCGCTCGATGACCCGGACCTGCACCCCCAGCTTGCGGGCCGTGGACGCGACTTCGAGACCCACATAGCCGCCGCCGATGATGGCCAGGCAGCGGGCGGTCTGCAGGTGGCCCCGCAGCGCCTGCGCGTCTTCCATGGTGCGCAGGTAGGTCACGCCGGGCCGCTCACCCCCGGGCAGGGCCAGCCAGCGCGGTGCGGCGCCTGTGGCAATGACCAGGTGGTCGTAGTGCAGTGCCGACCCGTCGTTCAGCGCTACCTGCCGCGAGCCCGGCTCTATGGCCATGGCGCGCACGCCCAGGCGCAAGGCAATGGCCTGGTCGGCATAGGCGCTGGCGGGCCGCAGCAGCAGATCGTCCGGGCCCATGGCCTGCTGCAGCCAGGCCTTGGACAGCGGCGGGCGCTGGTAGGGCGGCAGGTCTTCGCCGCCGACCAGGGTGATGGGACCCGGGTGGCCGTACTGGCGCAGCAGGGCGGCCAGGGTGCCGCCGGCATGCCCGGCGCCGATGATGACGGCGTGGCCTTGGGGGTGTTGTGCGGGGGTCATGATGCACCTTTGCACGAGGCCTGGACTGCGGGGCGGGCGCAGATCTCGTCCCAGGCTTGCCGCATGAAGCGTGCGGCCGCCACGTTCTGCGCCAGCAGGTCATAGCGTGCGCCCAGGCCGTAGTCGGGCAGGTTGATGAATTCGGTGGTGAGGTGGCGCAGCGGGCTGTGCGGGTGCGCGTGGTGGTAGGCCAGCACCTTGCGGATGGCCTCTTTGGAGGGCTCCAGCAGATAGGCGTGCCAGGGCGAATGCCATTCGCCGGGGCCGGGCCGCAGCATGGGGTACTGGATGCCCCGGCCCGGGCTGCCGTCCTCGTTGTGGTGCCACAGGTTCAGGGGTTGGTTGGGGCCGGCTGCGCGCAGCTGGGCCCAGCGCACGATGCCCATGTCCAGCCATTGTTCGCACAGCGAGCCGGGCTCGAAGGGGTCCAGCACCAGTTCGCCGCTCTCGACCAGTTCGCGCACGCCCGACAGTTCCTGCTCGGCCGGGTTGCCGATCTTGAAGTTCACATGGCTGTAGTCCAGCGTGAAGTGGAAGGGCACGCCATGCGCCTGCACGCGCCGGGCCACCTCGCGTACGCGCAGGAAATCCTCGGTCCACATGTTGACGTGCAGCTCGAAGCTGGGCTCCACGCCCAGAGACATGGCGTCGTCGTAGACGCGCAGGTAGTGGTCGGTGATCTCGGCATCGTCCAGCACATGGCCGTCGCGGTGGTGCTTGAAGGTCATGATGTTGTGGCAGCGCGCGCCTATGGCCTGGCAGATGCGCAGGTTGTGGGCCAGCAGGGCCTCGTCCTCGCCCAGGCGGTAGAACCAGCTGGCCGTGTGCACGGGCAGGTTGAACTCGGCGATGGCGGCCTCGTACTCGGCCATTTGCGTGCGCAGAGGCAGGCGGTCGAAGCAGTCGAAGGCGCCGGTTTCACTGACCAGGCGGAACTGCTCGCGTATGGGCAGCTCCTGAAGGCCGATGGGCTGGTGGCGCGAGGAGCGCTGCACGCCACGGCCGTTGCAGCCGATCGGCGGGAGGGTCGGGTGGGTATCGTCGTGCATGGCCCGCTCCTCAGCCGCCCGTGGGTGCGCCCTCGATCATGCGGTCCACCATGCGGCGCATGCGCCGGGGGGCCGCATCGATGGCGATCTTGATGGTCTTGCGCGTGGCAAAGCGCTTTTCGTTGCGCTCTATGGCTTCGAGGATGGCCTTGTCCTCGGCGAAGGCGACGCGGAAGTCGGCAGAGAGGGCCGCATTGGTGTCGGCATCGGCCGTGAAGTTCTTGACGTGCAGCCAGTGGTCGATGGAGGTGTTCCGGTCCACGGGCGTCATGAAGTGGCAGGCATAGATCTGCATGCAGTTGTCGCGCCGGCCCTCGGGTGCGCCCGTGCCCGTGGCGGCACTGCCGAAGTCGATGATGGCGATGCTGGGCGCGTGGTAGTGGTAGTAGTGCCAGCGGTCCACGTTGCCGCTGAAATTGCCGTACTTGGCGAACAGCGGAATGGCCGGCGCATCGATGATCCAGCGCCAGGTGACGATGCGGCCGTCCAGCTCCTCGTGGTGCACGGGGATGTCCTCGCTGGCCGCGTTGCCCAGCGTGCTCAGGTGCACGAAGCTCACATGGGCGGGGTCGCAGAGGTTGTCGGCCAGGTTCAGGTAGTTGGCCTCTATGCGCAGCGCATCGCCTTCGACGGCGCTCCACGCCGGGTCGTGGTACTGGGGCAGGTCGAACACCGGCACGCTGTCGGCGCGCGAGGGATCGCCCATCCAGATCCAGACCAGGCCCATGTTCTCCTTGACCGGATAGGTGGTCACCACGGCGTTGCCCGGGATCATGTCCTGGCCCGGCACGCGCGTGCAGCGGCCGCTGCAGTCGAAGGTCAGGCCGTGGTAGCCGCATTCGATGGCATCGCCCTTGAGCTTGCCCATGGACAGCGGCAGCAGGCGGTGGGGGCAGGCGTCCTCCATGGCCACGACGGCGCCGGCCTCGGTGCGGTAGAGCACCACGTCGCGTTCGACGATGCGGTGCGCCGACAGCTGGCGGCCCACGTTGCGCGACCAGGTCAGCGGGTACCAGGTATCGAGTACATAGGTTTCCATGGGGACTCTCCTTATTGAGTGTTCACTCAATTTTGTTTGAGTGAACACTCAATTTCAATATGGCGTTTTTCCCTAGAATGGCCGACGCAACGCCCCTTCACCTGACGCCGTGCCCATGACCACTGATCCCGAGGAAGTTCCCGCCACCCCGAAGCGCAAGGCTGCGCCCGCCAGGAAAGCCGCTGCGAAGTCGGCCCCTTCCAAGGCCCCTGCCAAGGCGTCTGCGGGGCGCAAGCGGACTGCCAAGACCGGCAAGACGACCAAGGAGGCCATCTTGCTGGCGGCCGAGATCGAGTTCGCCAGAAGTGGCTACGACGGCGCCAGCGTGCAGCGCATCGGCAAGCAGGCCAAGTGCTACGAGAGCCTTCTCTACTACCACTACGGTAGCAAGGACAAGCTGTTCGCCGCCGTGCTGGAGAACGCCTACCGCAAGCTGGTGGAGGCCGAGGCGAAGCTGCTGGTGGACTTCGACGATCCGCGCGCGGCGCTGGAGGCCGTGGTGCGCTTCATGTGGCGCTACTACCAGGAGCACCCGGAACTGATCTTCCTGCTCAACACCGAAAACCTGCTCAAGGGCAAGCACCTGAAGAAGGCTTCGGGCATACGCGACTTCTTTCCCAACGCCATCACGCTGCTGCGCAAGGCCGTGGAATCGGGAATGGCCCAGGGCCTGTTCCGTCCCGATGTGCACATCGACGATCTCTACATCACGGTCATGGGACTGGGCTACTTCTACCTCTCCAATCGCCACACGCTGAGCGCCTTCTTCGACAAGGAGCTGCTGCAGCAGGCCGAGCTGCAGCGCTGGGGCGACCACATGGTGGAGACGGTGTTGCGCGTGGTGCAGCAGCCACCGGCCCAGCCCCAGCCCAGGACTCAGAAATAGTGGCGCAGGCCCAGGCCCCAGGTCTGGCCGCTGCCGGCGCCCGTGCCCGTGATGCGGTCGTGCAGGCTGTTGAGGTAGATGTCCGTGCGCTTGGACAGTGGGTAGTCATAGCCCACGGCCCAGGTGTTGCGCCTGGCGTCTTCGGCGCCCGAGGTGCGCGCATGGCCATATGAGGCCAGCACGGCGCCCGGGCCTGCGGGAATGGACAGGCCGAACTGGCCGCTGTTCCTGCGGCGGTCCGCGCCGGCCACGGTGTCGGCCAGCCGCTGGTACTGGGCGAACAGCTTGACCATGCCCAGATCGTAGGAGCCGCCCAGCAGCCAGGCGCTCTGGCGGTCAAAGCCGGTGGCGGTAGCGGTGGTGGCGGCATTGGGATAGGCCACGCTCTGGTAGGCGAGGGCGGCGGCGAATGCGCCGCCCGCATAGCTGAGGCTGGCGCCGTATTTGTCCGCATCGCGGCGCTGGGATGCGGGCGTGCCGGCCGGCGGCTCGAACGAGTACTGCAGCCGTGCCGTGAATCCGCCCCAGGACGGGCTGTTGTAGAGCAGGCTGTCGCTCCAGCCTGAGTCGCCCCGCAGCGGCGCGGCGGCCGTGCCGTTGGGCCCGAAGCTGTGCAGCACCGCGGGTGAGAACGAAAAGGACCCTGCATACGGGTTGAATGCGATGGTGGCCAGCCAGTAGGGGGTGGTGTTGCGCCCCAGTTGCAGCGTGCCCCAGCCGCCGCTCAGGCCCACATAGGCGCTGCGCGCAAAGAAGGCGTCATTGGCAAAACGCCCTTCGGCGCCGCTGTCCGCGCGGTAGAAGGCCTCCAGTGCAAACACGGCCTTCAATCCAGAACCCAGGTCCTCCGTTCCGCGCAAGGCCCAGAAATTCGTCTGCATGCCGCCTGGCGTGAGAACGCCCGTGCCCTTGTCCGCGCCCAGCGGGCGCGAGAACCCCGCGAAGGCATCGATCTGACCCTGCAGCGTGACCTGCGCGCCCGCCGGCAGCGGGGCGATGGCATGGAGCAGGGCAAGTGCCGGGGTGGCCAGGGCAATGGCGTGTCCTGTCCTTGAATGCAGTCTGGGCATGGGGTGTCTCCTTGGTTCTGATCACGGATGTCATTCCGCGGGTTCGGGCTTTTGAAGCGTATGCACTTGAATTGAGTCGGGTTCACTGCAAAGGAGCACCAAGGTATTGCGTGAGTTGATGCCCCTTGTTTCCTTTGCGTACAGGGATTTTTGTGCGCATTGATGGATGATGACTATCGGGAAACTACTTGATTTGTTTTTGACTATCGTGCGTAGCATTGAGCGTAGGCACTTGAAATTTCCACTGCAGACAGATGTTTCCGCCGGATCCGGCTGCAGTGCGCCAACGCGGCGACGCAGGGCCATGAACGGTGGCAATGGTCAACACAGCAAGGAGCTGAAATGTCAGTTCACAGCAATGCAGGCATTGGCGGTATGCAGGGGCAGGGGGTCCACTTGCGGGAGCAGGAGAAGGAGCGGCGGCAGCTGTACGGGCGCGTGACGTGGCGGCTCGTGCCCTTCTTCTGCCTGTGCTACCTGGCCGCCTATCTGGACCGCATCAACGTGGGGCTGGCCAAGCTGCAGATGCAGCAGGACCTGGGCTTCAGCGAGACGGTCTACGGCCTGGGTGCGGGCCTGTTCTTCGTGGGCTACATCCTCTTCGAGGTGCCCAGCAACCTGGTGCTGGCGCGCATGGGCGCGCGGCTGTGGATCGCGCGGATCATGATCACCTGGGGCCTGATCTCGGGCGCGACCATGTTCGTGAGCACGCCCATGCAGTTCTATGTGCTGCGCTTTCTGCTGGGTGTGGCCGAGGCGGGGTTCTTTCCCGGCGTCATGCTGTACCTGACCTACTGGTATCCCACGCGCATGCGCAGCAAGATCATGGCGCTGTTCCTGATCGGCCTGCCGCTGGCCAGCCTGGTCGGGGCGCCGCTGTCGGGCTGGATCATGACGGCCTTTGCCGGCGTGCGTGGCCATGCGGGCTGGCAGTGGCTGTTCTTCCTGGAGGCGATTCCCTCGGTGGTGCTGGGCCTGCTGGTCTTCGTCTACCTGCCCAACAGCATCGAGTCGGCCCAATGGCTGTCGCCGCGCGACAAGGGCGTGCTGCGCGCCAACCTCGACAGCGACAGGCTGGCCGAGTCCCACCATTCGCTGTGGGCGGCGTTGTCCAGCGGCCGGGTCTGGCTGCTGGGCCTGATCGACCTGAGCCTGATGATGTCCACCTATGCCATCAGCTTCTGGCTGCCCACCATCATCCGCGAGGCCGGGGTCAGGAGCACGGCCGAGATCGGCCTGCTCACGGCCGTTCCCAATGCCTTTGCCATCGCTGCGCTGCTGCTCAACGGCATCAGCTCCGACCGGCGCCGCGAGCGGCGCTGGCACATCGTGCTGCCGGCACTGGCGGGCGCGGCCGCCATGGCTCTGAGCACGCTGTACACCGGCCATGTGTTCGCCACCGTGCTGCTGTTCTCTCTGGCGACGGCGGGCATCATGGCAGCCTTTCCCGTGTTCTGGTGCCTGCCCGCCACGTTCCTGACGGGGCCGGCGGCGGCCGCAGGCATTGCGCTGATCGCCTCCATTGCCAACCTGGGAGGCTTTGCGGCCACCTATTTGCTGGGCTGGCTCAAGGATCTCACGCACTCGTCGAGCGCAGGCCTGCTGCTGTTCGCCGCCTGCCTGGTGGCCGGCAGCCTCTTGACGCTGGCCCTGCCCAAGGCCGTGGTCAACCGCTGAGGTCAGGCTGTGCGCCTGTTCAGCGCATGGTCACGAACTCCTCGGCCGCCGTGGGGTGGATGGCCACGGTGTCGTCGAAGTCGCGCTTGGTGGCACCCATCTTCAGGGCCACGGCAAAGCCCTGCAGCATCTCGTCCATCCCCAGGCCGATGCCGTGTATGCCCACGATGCGTTCCTCGGGGCCCACGCAGACCAGCTTCATGCGCGCGGGCTGGCGGTGGCGCGTGACGGCCGTGTACATGGCCGTGAAGGCCGATTGGTAGACCTTGACCTGATCGTCGCCAAAGCGCTCGCGTGCCTGCGGCTCGGTCAGGCCCACGGTGCCTATGGGCGGGTGGCTGAAGACCACGGTGGGCACGTTGTCGTAGTCCAGGTGCTCGCCGGTCTTGCCGTTGAACAGGCGCTCGGACAGGCGCCGGCCGGCGGCCACGGCCACGGGCGTGAGTTCGATGCGGCCCGTGATGTCGCCCACGGCGTGGATGCCGGGCACATTGGTGTCCTGGAACTTGTCCACCGCGATGTGGCCGCTGTCCTGCAGCGCCACGCCCGCGGCCTCCAGGTTCAGGCCCGAGGTGTCGGGTCGGCGGCCCACGGCCCAGACCACGCAGTCCACGGTGTGGCTGCTGCCGTCCTGCAGTTGCAGGTCCAGGCTGCCGTCTGCGTTGCGGACCACGGCCTTCGGGGTGGCCTGGCGGTGCACGGCGGGGCCTTCGGCCTCCATGATCTCCATCAGGGTCTGGCTCAGCAGCGGATCGAACCCGCGCAGTGCCGAGTTCTGGCGCAGGAACAGATGGGTCTGCGAGCCCAGCGCGTGCAGTACGCCGGCAATCTCCACGGCGATATAGCCGGCACCCACCACGGCCGTGCGTGCAGGCAGGGCCTTGAGGGCGAAGAAGCCGTCGGAGTCAATGCCCAGCTCGGCGCCCGGAATGTCGGGCCGTGCCGGGCGCGTGCCCGTGGCGATGAGGATGTGATCGGCACTGAGCCGCTGGCCGCCCACCTCCACGGTGCGCGCATCCACGAAGCGGCCGAAGCCCTGGATCAGCTCGACCTTGTTGCGCGCCAGGCCGCTTTCATACGAGGCATGGATGCGGTCGATGTAGGCGCTGCGGCTGTCCAGCAGGCGCTGCCAGTCCAGGCGGTCGACGGTGGCATCCCAGCCGTAGTCGGGGCCGTAGCGGTGCATGGCCTCGCCGATCTGGGCCGCATGCCACATGACCTTCTTGGGCACGCAGCCCACGTTGACGCAGGTGCCGCCGATCTCGCCGGCTTCGATCAGCGCGCAGTGGCGCCCGTGCATGGCGGCGCGGTTGGCCGATGCAATGCCGCCGCTGCCGCCGCCGATGACGATGTAGTCGTAGTGCTTCATGGAGATTCCGTGCTGTGTCTGAGCGGCCCGAATGCCGCAGCCGGCCATCTTGCCCTGTTCGCCGGCCAGGGGCCTGCGGCGGGGGCAATGCCGTGATCTCCAGGCGGCAGGCTCAGCTGCGCTGAGGCTCCAGCGTCTTCGTGTACAGCGCCTTGCCGTCCAGGTCCTTGAGCACCACGGTCAGCGCCTGGCTGCGGGGGTCTATGTCGAGCTGGCCGAAGAACTGGAAGCCTTCGCTGGGCGCCGAGTTGGCGTGGCCCGCGCTTTTCTGGAAAACGACTTCGCCGCCAAAGGTCTTGTCCATCTCGTTGGGTCCGAAGCCGCCCGCATTCAGCGGGCCGGAGACGAATTCCCAGAACGGGTCGAAGTCCTGGAAGCTGGCGCGCTCGGGGCTGAAATGGTGGGCCGCCGTGTAGTGCACGTCGGCCGTGAGCCAGACCACGTTGTGGATGCCCGCGTCCTTGATGCCCTTGAGCAGGCGCGCCATCTCCAGCTCGCGGCCCCGGGGTGCGCCATGCTCGCCATTGGCCACGGCCTCCCACTGGGCGCGGCCCTCGGCATCCTTGCCATCGGGCACGAAGAGGCTGATGGGCATGTCGCTGGCGATCAGCTTCCAGGTGGCGCGGCTGCGCTTGAGGCCGTCCAGCAGCCACTGCACCTGGGGGCGGCCCAGCATGTCGGTGTCCGGGCCTTCGGCCGCCTGCAGGTTGTGGCTGTTGGGGCCGCGGTGGCTGCGCATGTCGATCACGAAGATGTCGGCCAGCGGGCCCTGGGGCAGGCGGCGGTACAGGCGCTGGTGCATGGCCGCGCCGAAGGGACGCATGGGCGCGTATTCCATGAAGGCGCGCTGGCCGCGCGCCGCCAGCAGCTGCACGTTCTTTTCTGTGTAGCGCGCGTCGTTGGCCACGCTCTTGCTGTCCGAGTAGTTGTTGGTGACCTCGTGGTCGTCCCACTGCCAGATCTGGGCAACCTCGCTGCCCAGCGCGCGCACGTTGGCGTCCATGAGGTTGTAGCGGTGGCGGCCCCGGAATTCGTCCAGCGTCTCGGCCACCTTGGCGACCTCGGGCGTGACCAGGTTCTTCCACAGCGTGCCGTCGCGCAGCTTCATCTGCGCGGCAATGGGGCCGTCGGCATAGATGGTGTCGCCGCTGTGCAGGAACACGTCGGGGTCGGTCCTGCGCATGGCCTCGTAGATGCGCATGCCGCCAAAGGCTTCGTTGATGCCGAAGCCCTGGCCCGCCGTGTCGCCGCTCCACACCAGGCGCAGCGGCCGAGTGGCGGGCATGCCCGCCGCCAGCGGCGTGCGAAAGTGTCCCTGCACGGCGGGCGAGCGCACATTGGCGCTGGCAAAGTCCTCCAGCACCACGCGGTAGAAGATGTCCTGGCCCGCAGGCAGGCCCTGCAGGTCGATGCGGCCCGTGCCGTCGCTGCTGTCCATCAGCAGATCCGGCCCGCGCACGCGCGTGGGGTTGGCAAAGCCGGAGGTGGTGGACCATTCGATCCACATGCGCGCATCGCGGCTGGCGCGCGCCCAGACGATGGCGCGGTCAGCCAGCACATCGCCGCTTTGCAGGCCCGAGGGCAGCAGCGGCCGCGCCGCGTCGCGCGTGATGGCGGCGGGTGCGGACTGGGCCCGGAGGATGGAGGGCAGCAGCGAGCCGGCAGCCGTGGACAGCAGAAGATGGCGGCGGAGCATCATGGCGGGGGAGTGGGTGTGGCAAAGCGTTTGGCAGAGCGTTTGGCAGGGCGTTTGGCGACCCAGCCTAGCGCCCACCGATGACCGGGCCGTGACCGTGCGTTGGCCCGGGATGAATTGCAGGCACAGCCGTGCCGCACACGATGGATGGGATGGGCATGGATTCTCTGATCACGGCGGCGGCCCGTGCGCTCGCGGTTGGCGACCCCCTTGGCGCGCTGAACCGGGTGGCGCTGCGCGACGATGCGCCCGCGCTGGCACTGCGTGGCATCGCCATGGCGCAACTGGGCGATCTGGTGCGGGCCAGGGCCTTGCTGCGCAGCGCTGCGCGCGCCTTCGGCGCCCATGAGGCCGTGGCCCGCGCCCGCTGCGTAGTGGCCGAGGCCGAGATTGCACTGGCCCTGCGCGAGCTGGCATGGCCGGCCCGCAGGTTGGTTGCGGCGCGAGCGGTGCTGCAGGCGCATGGCGATGCTGTGAACGCCGCGCATGCAGGCTATCTGGAAATACGCCGTTGCCTGCTGCTGGGCCGCCTGGGCGAGGCCGAGGGTCTGCTGGGCGGACTGCGGCCCGCGCTGCTGCCTGCCGCCTTGCAGGCGTTCCATGCCCTGGCCCTGGCGGGTATCGCCATGCGCCGGTTGGACATCCGTGCGTCGCACAGTGCGCTGGCCGATGCCGCGCAGGCGGCCGGCGCCGCCGGCATTGCAGCACTGGCCGCCGAGGTGGGGCAGGCCGCCCAGGCCCTGCACGCGCCTGCTGCGGTGCTGCTGGAGCGGGAGCCGGCCGGATCGCAGGCTCAGAAGCTGCTGTCGCTGGATGAGGCCGGGACCCTGCTGGCCTCGGGCGCGCTGGTGGTGGATGCCTGCCGTCATGCGGTGCGCGCCGGAGCGGTGGCGGTCTCGCTGGCGGGGCGCCCGGTGCTGTTCGCGCTGGCGCGCGCGCTGGGCGAGGCCTGGCCCGGCGATGTCTCACGCGAGGCGCTGGTGGCGCAGGTATTTCGCGCCCGGCAGGCCGATGATTCGTACCGTGCGCGTCTGCGTGTCGAGATCGGCCGCCTGCGCCGCCTGCTGCGGCCGCTGGCAGAAGTTCACGCCACGCCCCTGGGATTTGTGCTGGCGCCCCGGCAGGCCCGGGTGGCCGTGCTGGCACGGCCCTTGGAAGGTGCGCCGGGCGTGCTGTGCGGGCCGGTGCTGGCGCTGCTCTCCGATGGCGAGGCCTGGGCCAGTTCGGCGCTGGCCCTGGCACTGGGCGCGAGCCAGCGCAGCGTCCAGAGGACCCTGGAGGCGCTGGAGCGCGACGCGCTGGCGCAGCCCGTGGGCCGGGGACGCGCCCGCCGCTGGGTGGCCCGGCCTGCGCCGGGATTCACGACGACTTTGTTACTCCCCGCTGTGCTGCCGGCTGGCTAGCATGGGCCGACCAACGCAACCAGGAGTTCCGCATGAAGACAGAAGCTGCAGAAATCATCCGCGAGTACGGTCCCTTTCCCGGCATCGATTGCGTGCACGGGGTGTCCTACGACGGCAGCCAGGTCTGGTTCGCCACCGGCACCCAATTGCAGGCGCTGGACCCCGACAGCGGCCGGATCGTGCGCAGCATCCCTGTGCCGGGCGATGCCGGCACGGCCTTCGATGGCCGGCATCTGTTCCAGATCGCCAATGACCGTATCCAGAAGATCGACCTGTCCACCGGCCATGTGCTGGCCACCATTCCTGCACCCGGGGGCGGTGGTGATGCCGGCGATTCGGGAATGGCCTGGGCCGAGGGCTCGCTGTGGGTGGGGCAGTACCACGGCCGCAAGATCCATCAGATCGATCCCGACACCGGGGCGGTGCTGCGCACCCTGCAGTCCAACCGCTTCGTCACCGGCGTCACCTGGGTGGACGGCCAGTTGTGGCACGGCACCTGGGAAGAGGGCCAGAGCGATCTGCGGCGCCTGGACCCGGACAGCGGTGCCGTGCTGCAGCGGCTGGAGATGCCGGCCGGCACCGGCGTGTCGGGGCTGGAGTCCGACGGCGGCGACCGCTTCTTCTGCGGCGGCGGAGAAAGCGGCCGCATCAGGGCCGTGCGCCGGCCCCGGCAGGCGCAGCAGCCCTGAGGCCTACCTGCCCGCGATCTGTGCCGCGATGGCCTGGCCCACTTCGGTGGTGCTGGCCGTGCCGCCCAGGTCGGGCGTGCGGGGGCCGTTCTTGATGACTTCCTCGATGGCCGAAACGATGGCGTCGTGCGCCGCGCGGCCTGCGCCATGGCCGTGGGTCAGGAAGTCCAGCATCAGCGCTGCCGACCAGACCATGGCGATGGGGTTGGCGATGTTCTTGCCGTAGATGTCGGGCGCCGAGCCGTGCACGGGCTCGAACAGGCTGGGGAAGCTGCGGTCGGGGTTGAGGTTGGCCGAGGGGGCCAGGCCGATGGTGCCCGTGGTGGCCGGTCCCAGGTCGCTGAGGATGTCGCCGAACAGGTTGGTGGCGGCCACCACGTCGAAGCGGCCCGGCTGCAGCACGAAGCGCGCGGTCAGGATGTCGATGTGCTGCTTGTCCAGCGTGACGTCCGGGTAGGCCTTGGCCACGTCCTCGGCGCGCTGGTCCCACCAGGGCATGCTGATGGCGATGCCGTTGCTCTTGGTGGCCAGGGTGACGTGCTTGCGCTCGCGGCTTTGGGCCAGGTCGAAGGCGTACTTGAGCAGGCGCTCGGCACCCTTGCGCGAGTAGACCGATTCCTGGATCACGATTTCGCGGTCCGTGCCCTCGTACATGATGCCGCCCAGCGAGGTGTATTCGCCTTCGGTGTTCTCGCGCACCACGTAATAGTCGATGTCGCCGGGCTTGCGGCCGGCCAGCGGGCAGGGCACGCCCTCGAACAGGCGCACGGGGCGCAGGTTGATGTACTGGTCGAACTCGCGGCGGAACTTGAGCAGCGAGCCCCACAGCGAGACATGGTCGGGCACGGTGGCGGGCCAGCCCACGGCGCCGAAGAAGATGGCGTCCATGCCGCAGAGCTGCGCCTTCCAGTCGTCGGGCATCATTTTTCCGTGGGCCAGGTAGTAGTCGCAGTGGGCCCAGTCGAAATGGTGGAATTCGAGCTTGATCGCAAAGCGGCTGGCGGCGGCCTCCAGCGTGCGCAGGCCTTCGGGCATGACTTCCTTGCCAATGCCGTCACCGGCGATGACGGCGATCTTGAATGTGTCTTGCATGGTGTCTGTCCTTGGATCGAATGGATGGATATGAAGCGGCGCCGCTGACAGCCTGGCCGCATGCATGGCATTGTTGGCTGCGCCAGGGCTAAATACAATCGGCCAACTGTGGTTCCATTGTTTACAGATCGTGAATAAACAACCGGCTCCCGAAGACCTGCGTGTCTTCACCGTGGTGGCCCGCAAATCCGGCTTTGCCGCTGCGGCCGAGGAATTGGGTGCATCGCCCGCCTATGTGAGCAAGCGCATCCGCCTGCTGGAGCAGGAGTTGGGCGTGAAGCTGCTGCACCGCACCACGCGCCGCGTGGCCGTGACCGAGGAGGGCGAGCGCGTATTCCACTGGGCGCAGCGCATCCTCGACGACATGGACCAGCTGATGCAGGAGGTGGCCATCACGCGCAGCGAGCCGCGCGGCCTGCTGCGCGTGAGCAGCAGCTTCGGCTTCGGGCGGCATGTGATCGCGCCGGCGCTGTCCCGGCTGGTGGAGCGCCATCCGGGGCTGCAGGTGCGGCTGGATGTGTTCGACCGGCTGGTGGATGTGGCGGGGGAGGGCTTCGATCTGGATGTGCGCGTGGGCGACGAGATCGCGCCCCACCTGATTGCGCGGCGGCTGGCCGACAACCACCGCGTGCTGTGCGCGGCGCCTGCCTACCTGGCGCGCCGTGGCACGCCGCGCACGCCGGCCGAGCTGTCGGCCCACGACTGCCTGGCCATCAAGGAGCGCGACCAGGCCTTTGGCGTGTGGCGGCTGCGCGCGGGCGCCGCCGAGCAATCGGTGAAGGTCACGGGGCCGCTGTCGGCCAACAACGGCGAGATGGTGGTGCAGTGGGCCGTGGACGGGCGCGGCATTGCGCTGCGCTCGTTGTGGGATGTGGGCGCCCATCTGCAGGCCGGGCGCCTGGTGCAGCTGCTGCCCGAATGGCGGCAGGAGGCCAATGTCTGGGCGGTCTATCCGACGCGGCTGCAGCTGTCGGCCAAGGTGCGGGTGTGTGTTGAATTCCTGCAGGAGCACTTTCAGCAGGAGTGGGCGGCAGCAGCGTCCTGAAAAGGGCGCGGCTGCCGCAGCAGGCTCAACCTGCCAGGGCGGCCTTGACGGCAGCGGACACCTGGCCCATGTCGGCCTTGCCAGCCAGTTGCGCCTTGACCGCGCCCATGACCTTGCCCATGTCGCCGGGGCCGGAGGCACCCAGCTCGGCCACGATGGCCTTCACGGCGGTGGCCACTTCCTCGGCCGACATGCGTGCGGGCAGGTAGGCGGTCAGCACGGCCATTTCGGCCTTTTCCTTGTCGGCCAGGTCCTGGCGGCCCGCGCCCTCGAAGGCGGCGATGCTGTCCTTGCGCTGCTTGATCAGCTTGTCCACGATGGCGATGACGGCGGCGTCGTCGAGCTCGACGCGCTCATCGACTTCCTTTTGCTTCATCGCGGCCAGCAGCAGGCGGATGGTGCCCAGGCGTTCGCTGTCCTTGGCGCGCATGGCGGTCTTCATGTCTTCGGTGATCTGGGCCTTGAGGCTCATGGCATTTCTCCTGAGGTAGTGGCGTCGGAAAACAAAAACCAAAAAACAAAAACAAAAAACCCGCGCCTGGCGTCCCGAGCGCGGGTTTTGCGGCTGACGAGAGCCGGCTGGTCAAGGGCTGATCAGTACAGCTTCTTGGGCAGCTGCATGCTGCGAACGCGCTTGTAGTGACGCTTGACGGCGGCAGCCTTCTTGCGCTTGCGTTCGGATGTGGGCTTCTCGTAGAACTCGCGAGCGCGCAGGTCGGTCAGCAGGCCGAGCTTTTCGATGGTGCGCTTGAAGCGGCGCAGGGCAACTTCATAGGGCTCGTTTTCTTTTACGCGGATGGTGGTCATTAGCTAGATTTCCAGATATCTGTGCTGACAGCGGGTTCTCGGGAAGATCGGGCCTGAGAGCCATGTTCAGCGGTTGGTCCCCGTCAATAGTTAACTAGTATTGGCCGACGGGGCAATTGCCAGCAAAGCGGGCGATTATACGCGAGACGAAAGCGATCTGACAAATCACGCACAAGGCAATGCCTGCGCGCACGCATACCCGCTGGCCCAGGCCCATTGGAAGTTGTAGCCGCCCAGCCAGCCGGTGATGTCCACCACCTCGCCGATGCAGTACAGGCCGGGCTGGGTCTTGCATTCCATGGTCTGTTGCGAAAGCGCACGCGTGTCCACGCCGCCCAGCGTCACTTCGGCCTTCTTGTAGCCTTCGGTGCCGGTGGGCACGATCTCCCAGCGCGACAGGCGCTCGGCCAGCTGGTTCAGGGCTTTGTCCGAGGCTTCGGCAATGGGGCGCTGCCAGGCCGCGTCCTGCTGCACCCAGGCATCGGCCAGGCGCGAGGGCAGCCACTGCGCCAGTTCGTTGGCGATGAGCTTGCGCGAGCGCGACTTGGCCTTGAGCAATTCGTCCTGCAGGTCCACCTCGGGGGCGAGGTTGATGCACAGGGGCGTGCCGGGCTTCCAGTAGCTCGAGATCTGCAGCACGGCGGGGCCGGACAGGCCGCGGTGCGTGAACAGCAGGTCTTCCATGAAGGCCATGCGTTCCTTCTTGCTGCCGGTGCTGATCTCGACCGGAAGGGCCAAGCCGGCGAGCTGGGCGTAGGGGGCCCAGGCCTCGCCGTCGAAGGTCAGCGGCACCAGGCCCGGCACGCGCTCGACCAGGGGCAGGTCGAACTGCTGGGCCAGGCGGTAGCCGAAGTCGGTGGCGCCGATCTTGGGAATGGACAGCCCGCCCGTGGCGATGACCAGGCTGGGCGCCTGCACGGCGCCACGGCTGGTCTGCAGGCGGTACTGGCCATCCGCATGAACGACGGAATCAACCTTGCAGGGCTGCCAGCGCTGCACGCCGCCGGCCTGGCATTCGGCCAGCAGCATGGCGATGATGTCCTCGGCCGAGCGGTCGGCGAACAGCTGGCCCTTGTGCTTTTCATGGTGGGCAATGCCGTGCCTGTCCATCAGCGCGATGAAGTCGGCCGGCGTGTAACGCGACAGGGCCGAGCGGCAGAACTGCGGGTTGCCGCCCACGAAGTGCTTGTGCGGCGCACGCACGTCCAGATCGCGGTTGGTGAAGTTGCAACGGCCGCCGCCCGAGATGCGGATCTTCTCGGCCACCTTCTCCGCGTGGTCCAGGAGCAGCACCGACAGGCCACGCTGCCCGGCCTGGGCCGCACAGAACAGACCGGCCGCGCCGGCGCCGATGACGATGGCGTCGAAAGAGAGGGAAGAGGTCACAAAAACGTCACTCGGGGGGCAAAAGGGCGCCCATTCTCGCGCACTTGTGCCAGCCCTTCGCGTGCCCTGTGAAACTGGCGTGTCCTGAAGCCAGGGACACCGAGGAAGGGCCGCCCCGCACCGAGGGTGTCGTCCCCCTCTGGGGGAAGGCGCGCAGCGACTCAGGGGGGACCTAAAATCCAGCGATGAATTTCCCATCGCACCAGCTGAGCATGACCGTGCTCATGTCGCCCGACATGGCGAACTTTTCGGGCAACGTCCATGGCGGCGCCGTTCTCAAGCAGCTCGACCAGGTGGCCTATGCCTGCGCCAGCCGCTACGCGGGCCGCTATGTGGTCACGCTGAGCGTGGACCAGGTGATGTTCCTGCAGCCCATCCACGTGGGCGAGCTGGTGACCTTCCTGGCCAGCGTCAACCACACGGGCAAGTCGTCGATGGAGATCGGCATCAAGGTGGTGGCCGAGGACATCCGCACCCAGGTGGTGCGCCATGTCAACAGCTGCTTTTTCACCATGGTGGCGGTGGACGAGAACAAGCAACCTGCGCCCGTGCCCACGCTGGTGCCGGCCACCGACGAGGAAAAGCGCCGCTGGCAGGCCGCGCTGATCCGCAAGGACCTGCGCCGCGAGCTGGCCCAGCGCTTCGAGCAAAGCCGCGTGACGGCCAGCAGCTCGGTCAAGCCGGGCTGAGCGTGGAGGGTGCGGCCGGTGGCCGATGCCAGGTGCCGGGCGCGCTGCCCTGCAACTCGTCCCGCACCTGCTCGATGACGCGCCTGAGGTCTTCCATGGAGGCCGGCTTGGACAGCACCTCGTCGGCACCGGCCTGCAGGTAGCGCAGGGCCTCGGAGGCCTCGGGACTGGCGGTCAGCGCAATCACGCGGCAGCGGCGCAGCTGGTTTTCGGCTTCCCGCCGACGCAGGCGCCGGATGAACTCGAAGCCGTCCATGATCGGCATGCGGCCGTCGGTGATGATGAGATCAAAGGACTCGACCAGGCAACGCGCCCAGGCCTCCTGTCCATCGCCGGCCAGCGAGATGCCGTGGCCCAGCGCGGTGAGCTGGCTCTTGAGCAGCTCGCGATTGAACATATAGTCTTCCACGGCCAGGATTCTGAGTTCCGGCTCGGCCGGGACTTCGGGCAGGGGCTCGGTGCCTGTATCGGCCTTTGCACGCAGCTCCAGGGGCGCGGGCATGATCCGGGGCAATACCTCTTCGGCCGACAGCCTGTCGTCCGGCTCCACCAGCGGCAGGCTCAACCTGACCGTGAAGCGTGAGCCCCGGCCCGGCACGCTCTCCAGGGTGATGGTCCCCCCCATGTGCTCCAGCAGGCGGCGCGTGATGCTCAGGCCCAGGCCGCTGCCGAAGGCCTGGTCCTGATGGGCTCCCGGCACCTGCGAAAAGGGCTTGAACAGCCGGGCCTGGTCCTGCGGCGCAATGCCGATGCCGGTGTCCTCCACCTCCATCTGCAGCAGCAGGCGGTCATGGCGGCGGGTGCCTTGCGCGCGCAGGGTGACGCTGCCGCGTTCGGTGAATTTGATGGCATTGCTCAGCAGGTTGAACAGCACCTGTTTGAGGTGCAGCGGGTCGGCCGTCACGCTGTGGTCCACGCCCTTGCCAACCTGGGTGCGCAGCGACAGCCGCTTGCCGTGCGCCAGGCCCTGCAGCAGCGGGGCCATGTCTTCGATCAGCGGCCGCAGCGCCACGGGCTGGGGCGTGGAGTCGATGTGGCCCGACTCGATGCGGTGCAGGTCCAGCACATTGCCCAGCAGCAGCAGCATGCCCTGTGAGGCCTTGTGGGCCGCGGCCAGCGTATCGCGGTGGGGCAGGCCGAGTTTTTCGCGGTCCTGCGCCAGCTCCAGCAGGCCGATGATGGCGCTCAGCGGCGTGCGTATCTCGTGGCTGGTGGTGGACAGGAACAGGCTTTTGGCCCTGTTGGCGGCCTCGGCGCGCCGCTCGGCACGGCGCGTCCTGCGCATCTGGCGGCTCAGGTAAAAGCCCCAGACCAGGGAGGTGGCCGTGGCCAGCGCCAGCGCTGCCAGCAGCAGCAGCAGGCGCTGGCGGTGCTCGCGCCAAAAGCGCGTGCCGCTGCCGCTATCGCGCGGCGCCCACAGGCGCACGATTTCGGCCATTTCTTCGGGTGAGATGGACAGCTGGGCCTTCTCCAGAATGCTCAGAAGCTCGGGCTCGGCGGCATGCACGGCCAGGCTCACGGGGCGGGTGTAGTCCTCCAGGATGCCGGTGAGCTGCAGCTGGTTGCCCAATTGCTGGGCGTTGGCATAGCGCGCTGCGTAGTCGTTGCCGACGAAGGCATCGCTGTCATCGGCCGCCACGCTGGCCAGGGCCTGGGCCAGGTCGGGATACAGCTGCAGCCGTATGCGCGGATGCTCGCGGCGCACCGTGTCCTCCAGGAAGAAGCCAGCCACCATGGCCACGCGCTTGCCCTCCAGTCCCTGCAGGTGGTGTATGCCCTTGTCACGCTGTGTGCCCGCGTTCGCCTCGGGCCGGGCCAGCACCACCACCGCGCTGCGCAGGTAGGGCGGCAGCAGCTTGATATCGGGCGATGCAATCGGCGGCGAGGTGTAGACGGGGGTGAGCAGGGCCTTGCCCGAGCCCAGAATGGCCTCGAGTTCGGTGTAGTTGCGTGCGGTCACGTAGTCGAACTGCAGGCCGGCGCGGTGGCTGATCAGGTCCAGGTAGTCGGGTCCTATGCCCTCGGCCTGGCGGTCGGCATTCAGCTTTCCCAGTGATCCCAGCGAGCTGTTGAGCACCACGGGAATGCGGGGATGGGCATCCAGCCACTGCTTTTCCGAGGGTGTCAGGGCCACGCGGTCGCTTCCCAGCAGCGGACGGCGGCTGCCGCTCCAGCTGTGCAGAATGTCGTCGCCATGCTGCAAGGTGATGGCGGGCAGGGCCTGGTCCAGATAGGCCTTCAACTGCGTATCGTCATGCCGCACCAGCATGCCGAAGCCCCGGCTCTCTATGGGGGCAAAGCCCTGCACGCGCAGGTTGAGCAGGTAGTTGGCCTGGATCAGGTAGTGCACCGTGACCGTGTCGCCGATGAAGCCATCGATCTCGCCCAGGCTCAGCGCCTCCAGCGCGCGGCGGGGTGTTTCATAGGTCAGCAGCTCGCTGAGAGGATAGGCGGCCGCAACCTGGGAGCGCAACAGCTGGTCGCGCGTCATGGCCAGCCGCGCGCCCCGGCGCTCCGCGTCGAAGGGCGCATGCGAGAGCGACACCAGCACGGGCTGGCTGGGCAGGTAGGGCACGCTCAGGGCCAGGTCGGCGCGTTCGGCCTCCAGCTCGGTGCCCTCGCAGGCCAGGTCGATCTCGCCGCGCCGCAGCGCATCGAGCACGGCCACGCGCGATCCATAGGTCTTGAAGCGCACCGGCGCGGGAAACAGCAGGCCCAGGTGGTCGGCCGTGATGCCCTGGAAGCGCTCGCCATCGATCATTTCCAGGGGAGGATGGTCGGGCAGGGAAATGCCCACGGTCAGCGGCCCGCGCGCCTGCAGCCACTGGCGGTGCGCGGGCGTGAGCCAGGGTTTTGCAGCGGCCGTGACGCGCGTGGCCAGCACCATGTCGGCGCCTCCAGCCAGGCCGGGCATGAGCAGGGCCATGCCAAGCGCGCAGCCGGCCAGCAGCGGCGACCACGTGCGCCGCCATGCGGACAGCCGTATCTGCGCAGCTGTGGAAGTGAAAGTAAGGCCTGGTGTTTTCATGGAATCCCCCGATGGCGCTACCGCCGCCTGGCGGAGCTGACGGTCTGCCAAAACGGTCTAAACGCCGTTTCGGCAGCCAACAGGGGATTTTTAATGAAAACTAATGACTTTTATGAATCGATAGATTTTTGATTGCAGCAATCTCGCACTCAGGCGGCTGCAACCGCAGCGGTGAGCTGCGTCTGAGGTTCGGCCATTGCCCGTACGCCATGGACCACATCGCCAACGACGATGACGCTGGGGCTGCCCAGGCCTGTGTCGGCAATGCACTCCACCAGTGCGCCCAGCGTGGTCAGCGCGTGGCGCTGTTGTGGCAGGCTGGCGTGCTGGATCACGGCCACGGGCGTGGCTGCGGGCAGGCCATTGAGCAGCTCGGCGCGGATGTGCTCCACGCTGCTCACGCCCATGTAGATCACCAGGGTGAGCCGCGCATCGCGCGCGGTGGCGGCCAGCTGGCGCCAGTCGGTGCCGCTGTCGCCGGGCTTGGCGTGGCCCGTGATGAAGACCACGCCGTGCGCCCGGTCGCGGTGCGTGAGCGGGGCGCCCAGGCTGGTGAGCCCGGCCAGGCCAGCGGTGATGCCGTTGATGACCTGGACCTCGACGCCCGCTTCGCGCAGGTGCTCCACCTCTTCACCGCCGCGCCCGAAGATGAAGGGGTCGCCGCCCTTCAGGCGCACCACGGTCTCGCCCTCCTGCACGGCGCTCAGCATGAGCTTTTCGATGAAGGCCTGGGGCGTGCTCTTGCAGCCGCCGCGCTTGCCCACGTAGACGATGCGCGCCGTGGGCGCGGCATGGGCCACGATGGCGTCGCTGACCAGGTCATCGACCAGCAGCACGGTGGCCGCCTGTATGGCCTTGAGGGCCTTGATGGTCAGCAGCTCCGGGTCGCCGGGGCCTGCGCCGACCAGGGTGCAGGTGCCGCGCCGGGCGGTGTTCGCGGGGGTGTGGGACGGGGTCGTCATGGCGGGGCTCCGTTTTTTCTGGGGTATTCAGCGAATCTGATCGGCAAGGTGGACGATGTGTTCCACCTGGCGTGTGAGCGCGGGCGGCACGGGCAGCCGGCCCGCGAGCACGTCTTCGGTGTAGCGCGCCGTGGTGTCCACGTCGATCTCGGCGGGCAGGCCCGGCACCTCGGAAGCAGTGCCGCTTTGCTGCTCGGCCAGCAGCTGGTGGGCGCCTGCCACAAAGCCGTCGTAGCGCGGCAGCCGGCGCGGGTCGGCCGCGACCTCGCCTTCCAGCCCGCGCGAGAGCAGGACATTCATGCCCAGCATCCCGAAGGTGCCGTGCAGCATGGGCAGGTACTCGGGATGGGTGTAGGCCGTCACCAGCAGGCAGGGGCCCTCGCAGGGCGCCAGCAGCTTGACCACGCTGTGGCCCGGGTTGCGCAGGCCGATGACCTCGCGCACGGACAGCAGGCGCGCCAGGGCCGGGTGCAGATGTTCGGTATGGATATGGGCCACCTGGCCGTCGGCCAGGGCCTGGGGAGATGGCAGCGGCGCAATGCCCAGTGCCTGCAGCACATCGCTGGCCAGGATGCGGCGCGCCTCGGTGCGCATGCCGTGCAGCAGCACGGGCAGGCCTTCGCGCGCCAGCAGCAGGGCCAGCAGGGGCGTGAGCACGGGCAGGCGGCGCGCGCCGTTGTAGCTGGGCAGCACGATCACGGGGCGGCCATTGGCCGAGGCGGGAAAACGGGCGACGCGCGCATGCACGGCGTCCAGGAAGCCGCTCATCTCCTCAACGGTCTCGCCCTTGATGCGCATGGCGATGCAAAAGGCCCCGATCTCCAGGTCGCTGACGCCGCCGTCCAGCACCTGGCCGAACAGGTCGGCCGCCTGCGGGCGCTCCAGCGCCTTGGCTCCGCGTGCGCCGCGGCCTATTTCCTTGATGTATTGGCTGATGCCCATGGCGTTGCAATCGTGGGTGGAATCCTGTGGGGGCATATTTTCCCGCAGGTTTCATTACTTTTCGCTATATATGCAAACCCGTTGTTCCATCGCCTCTTTCATGCGGTCTCCTGGCTCTTCGCCAGGGGGATGTGGCGCACCAGGCGCTTGAGCTCCGGCAGGCAGGAGCCGCAATTGGTGCCGCATCGCAACTGGCCCTGCAGCGCGGCCAGGCGCGCGTCGTCGCTGCCCTCGCAGCGCGCAAGCGCGCCTGCGATGGCGGTCTCGTCCACATCGAAGCAGGTACAGACCTGGCGCGCACGCGGCTGGATGGCCAGCGGCGCCGAGCCCGAGGGCATGAGCAGCAGGCGGCCATAGTCCTGTGCCGGCATCTGGTCCTGCAGCAGGGTGGACAGCCAACTGCCCGCGCGCGTGTCGCCGGCCAGCAGCAGGGCCTCGACCGTGGTGGACAGGCTGTGGCGGTCCAGCCGCAGCGCGCGGCTGTGCTGGCGGCGGCGGTCGGTGTAGCGCAGGGTGTCGGCGGCATCCAGGCCCAGCAGGGATTCGATCCGTGCGAGGACGGCCTCGCCCGGCGCCTCATGGGCGGCGGCGCGCAGCAGCACGCCGTGCCGGGCCCGGGCGGCGTCCTGCAGCGGGACGGCATTGCCGAAGGGCACGCAGCTGGCAAAGCCGAAGTGCGGCATGAGGGCGGACAACTGCTCGCGCGCGGCCAGCACCCGGTCCTTGGGCAGCCAGGCCATGGCCAGCAGGGTCCAGGGCAGTTCGGCCTTTTGCAGCTTCACGGCCGTGTGCTTGAGTTCGGGCTGCTTGGAGCCGGGGCACAAGGCCGGTGTGGTCAGGGCATTGACGCCGCCCATTGAAGTGCCGCCCAGATACTCGCCGCCCCAGTGCATGGCCATGAAGAGCTGGGAGGGCGTCAGCGTGTCATCGGGCTGCACCGGCACCAGCAGGGCGCCGCGCCGGCTGCTCATCTGCACCAGGTCGCCCGCGCGCAGGCCGCGCTCGGCCATGTCCCGCGGGTGCATTTGCAGGCAGGGCTCGGCCGCATGGCCGAACAAACGGCCCAGCTGGCCCGTGCGGCTCATGCCGTGCCACTGGTCGCGCAGCCGGCCCGTGGTCAGGCTGAAAGGATAGTGCGCATCGGGCGGCTCGGCCAGCGGCTGCCAGGGCAGCAGGGCAAAGCGTGCGCGGCCATCGGGCGTGGGAAAGCGGCCGTCTTCGTAGAGCCGTGCGCGGCCTTGGGCTGCGCCTTCGGGCAGCGGCCATTGCTGGGGGCCTTGCGCGTCCAGCAGATCCCAGGACAGGCCGGTGATGTCCAGGTCACGCCCGCGCGTGCTCTCGCGGTGCTCGTTCCAGATGGCCTGGGCGCCGGCAGCGGCGTCTTCGGTGTCGTAGGGGAATAGGCTGGGCCGGCCCGGGCGCAGCCGTGCCTCCATGCGCCGCGCGCAGTCCACGGCAATGCGCCAGTCATGGCGCGCGGCACCGGGTGCGGCCACGGCGGGGCGCACGCGCGAGATGCGCCTTTCGCTGTTGGTCACCGTGCCGATCTTCTCGCCCCAGGTGGTGGCAGGCAGCAGCAGGTCGGCGTAGGCGCAGGTGGCGGTGGTGGCAAAGGCCTCCTGCACGATGACGAATTCGGCCCGCTGCAGCGCGCGCCGCACCAGGGCCTGGTCGGGCATGCTTTGCGCAGGGTTGGTGCAGGCTATCCACAGCGCGCGGATCTCGCCCTCGGCGGCGGCCTCGAACATCTCCACGGCGGTCTTGCCGGGGCGGGGCGGCACGTCGTCCACGCCCCACAGTGCGGCCACTTCGGCGCGGTGGGCCGGGTTGGCCAGGTCGCGGTGGGCCGACAGCAGATTGGCCAGCCCGCCCACCTCGCGCCCGCCCATGGCATTGGGCTGGCCCGTGAGCGAGAACGGCCCCGCGCCCGCGCGCCCGATCTGGCCCGTGGCCAGGTGCAGGCCGATCAGCGCGGCGTTCTTGGCCGTGCCGTTGCTGCTCTGGTTCAGGCCCTGGCAGTACAGGCTCAGCGTGGCGCCACGGGCGGCGCCGTCGCGTGCATCCCCGCCCAGCGCAAACCATTGCGCGGCCTGGAACAGATCGTGCCGGGGCAGGCCGCAGAGCTCGCCCACGCGCTCGGGCGTGGCCTCCCGCACCAGGGCCTGCAGGTCGGCAAAGCCGCTGGTGTGGCGTGCGATGTAGGCCTGGTCCAGCCAGCCTTCCAGTTCCATGATGTGCAGCATGCCGTGGAACAGCAGGGTGTCGCTGCCGGGGCGCAGCGGCAGGAAGAGGTCGGCCATGCCGGCCGTGTCGGTGCGGCGCGGGTCGGCCACGATGATCTTCATCTGCGGCCGCGCGGCACGCGCCTGCTCGATGCGCCGCGTGAGCACGGGATGCGCCCATGCCGCGTTGCTGCCCGCGATGAAAAGGCAGTCCGCATGGTCCACATCCTCGTAGCAGGCCGGTGGCGCGTCGGCGCCCAGCGTGAGCTTGTAGCCGGCCACGGCGCTGCTCATGCACAGGCGCGAATTGGTGTCGATGTTGTTGGTGCCGATCAGGCCCTTGGCCAGCTTGTTGAAGACGTAGTAGTCCTCGGTCAGCAGCTGGCCGCTCACATACAGGCCCACGGCGTCGGGGCCGTGCTCCTGCACGATGGAGGCCAGCCTGCCGGCGGCCAGGTCCAGCGCGGCATCCCAGCCCACATCCTGGGGCGCCGCGCCGCGCGTGGCACGCAGCGCGGGCTGCAGCAGCCGCGTCTGCTGTGCCAGGGCGGGCGAGGCCGTCAGGTGCAGGGTGCTGCCCTTGGTGCACAGGCGGCCGTGGTTGGCGGGGTGCGCCGGATCGCCACGCACGCCCGTGATGCGCGCACCATCGCTTTCAATGAGGACGCCGCAGCCTACGCCGCAATAGGGGCAGGTGGATCGGGTTTCTTGCATGGTGGGCCTGGGGTGGATGAGGGAAGGGCAGGGCACGGGGGCGGGCGCCGTCACGGGCCGCTGGCCGGGTCGGCCTGGCTGGCCTGGCTGGCTTGACTTTCGCCGAACATGAGGCGGTCGCGCAGTTCCTGCACTGCCACGCCATCGCGCAACAGGCGGAAGTACCAGCCACCGTCCTCGGTGTCGCCATACAGGCAGGCGCCGACCAGCCTGTCACCGCGCAGCACAAGCTTGCGGTACACGCCCGCGCCGGGGTCGCTGAGCACGATTTCCTCCGTGC
Organism: Delftia sp. RIT313; assembly: GCF_000632165.1. NCBI lineage: Bacteria > Pseudomonadati > Pseudomonadota > Betaproteobacteria > Burkholderiales > Comamonadaceae > Delftia > Delftia sp. RIT313. The sequence goes on from NZ_JFYT01000041.1 coordinate 25,230, forward strand.
CCTCGTCGCCGCGGAAGTCGCCCGCGCTGAACAGATGGATGCCAGTGACCTTGAGCTTGGCCGAGGTCTGCGAGCCCGGATAGCGGCCGATGCCCATCTCCGCCAGGTGGTTGGCCAGCACCTTGCCCTGCTCGAACAGCGGCGCCACCAGCCCGTAGGCCACGCCCCGGTGCGCCGCGCACTCGCCCACGGCGTAGATGCGCGGGTCGGTCACGGTCTGCAGCGTGTCGCTGACCACGATGCCGCGCTGCACGTGCAGGTGCATCTGCTCGGCCAGCGTGGTCTCGGGCCGGATGCCCACGGCCATGACCACCAGCGAGGCCGGTGCCTCGCGCCCGTCCTGCAGGTGCACGCAGGCCACGCGGCCCTGGCCGTCGCCCGTCAGCGCCCGGGTCTGGGCCTGCATCAGAAAGCGCATGCCGCGCTCGGCCAGCGAGGCCTGCAGCAAGGCAGCGGCGGTCTCGTCCAGCTGGCGGTCCAGCAGGCGCTCGCCCACATGCACCACGGTAACGTCCATGCCGCGCTTCATGAGTCCGTTGGCGGCCTCCAGGCCCAGCAGGCCGCCGCCGATGACCACGGCATGGCGGTGGCTGGCGGCCGCCGCGATCATGGCCTGGGTGTCGGCAATGTCGCGGTAGCCCAGCACGCCTTCCAGCTCGCGCCCGGGCACGGGCAGCATGAAGGGGCGCGAGCCCGTGGCCAGGATCAGCCGGTCGTACTCGGCGCTCACCGGCTGTCCGGCCGCGTCCACGGCGTGCACCACGCGGCGCGCCCGGTCGACTGCGTGCACGCGGCAGCCCGCATGCAGGGTAATGCCGTGCTGCGCATACCAGGACCAGTCGTTGAGGATGATCTCGTCCAGCTGCTGCTCGCCCGCCAGCACGGGCGACAGCATGATGCGGTTGTAGTTGGGGTGGGGCTCGGCCCCGAATACCGTGATCTCGTAGAGGTCGGGCGCGATCTTGAGCAGCTCCTCCAGCGTGCGCACGCCGGCCATGCCGTTGCCCACCATCACCAGCCTGGATTTTTTCATCGTGCCCCCGTTGCGGTTCGGAAAACAAAAAAGGCGTCCCCACGCTGCGCGGCCGATGGCTGCGCGCGGGGTGACGCCTTTGTCCCGGGCCGTGGCACGTCGTTGCGCCTGGCCCTGCGGCCCTTCATGGCCACGCCCGGGATTTAGCAAGCTGCGTGCCAGGCTGCTGCCCTGTGGCGACTGATCGCCCGGGGACGCGAGTCCGCGCGGCCGTGCCAGGCTGGTGCGCCGCATGCATCAAAGCGGTGCGCGTGCTATCGATACGGTCCTATCAGATGTCTGAATCCAATGGAGATTTTGTTTTTATTTGTTTCAAATGTGGCGGTTCGGGGTAAAAACTTTGAACTCCGGCCAGCGGCTCGCTGGGCCGGATGGGGCACGCAGGATTTTTCTTCTTCAAGGGAGGGATGCCTATGAGAGTTAATCTGCCGGTCAGTACGCGCGAGTACTCGTTTCCCAAGGGCCAGACCCTGGTCTCCACCACGGACCTGAAGGGCCGCATCCTCTACTGCAACCCGATGTTCATCGAGGTCAGCGGCTACGAGCGCGAAGACCTGCTGGGCCAGCCCCACAACATGATCCGCCACCCCGACATGCCCGAGGAAGCCTTCCGCGACATGTGGGAGACCATCTCGGCGGGCCTGCCCTGGTCCGCCCCCGTGAAGAACCGGCGCAAGAACGGCGACTTCTACTGGGTCATGGCCAATGTCACCCCGCTGATGGATGGCGACCGGCCCTCGGGCTACATGTCCGTGCGCACCGAGGCCACGCGCGAGCAGACCGATGCGGCCGAGCGCCTCTACGCCACCATGCGCGCCGAAAAGGACGCCGGGCGCCGGGTCCACGTGCTGCGTGCCGGCCACCTGTTGCGCAACAACCTGCGCGGCCGCCTGGCCAACGCATTGAGCCTGGGCCTGGCCGGCAAGCTGGTGCTGATCTTCTTCATGGTGGTGGCTGCGGCCTTTGGCGCGGCGGTGGCCGGTGGGCATACGCTGGACGCATGGTCTGCGCTGGCCTGGCTGGCGGTCTGCATCTTCACGGGCCTGGCCGGGGCCTGGGCCTACCGGCTGACCGTGGCGCCGCTGGCGCAGATGGTGCTGCTGGCCAATCGCCTGGCGGCCGGCGACCTGACGCAGACGATACGCATCACGCGCAAGGACGTGGTGGGCGATCTGCAGAAGGCGCTGAGCCAGCTCAACGTGAACCTGCTGTCCATCGTGCGCGATGCGCGCGAGGAAAGCGACAAGATGCAGATCTCCAGCCGGGAAATCGCGCAGGGCAACCATGACCTGTCCGCGCGCACCGAAACCCAGGCGGGCAACCTGCAGCAGACGGCGGCCTCCATGGAGGAGATCACGGGCACCGTCAAGCACACGGCCGACTCGGCCCGCCAGGCCACGGACCTGGCCGCCCAGGCCAGCGAGGTGGCCGAACGCAGCAGCGGCGCCGTCGATGGCGTGGCCGCCACCATGAAGCAGATCCAGGCCGCGTCGGGGCGCATTGGCGAGATCACGCAGCTCATCGACTCCATCGCCTTCCAGACCAATATCCTGGCGCTGAACGCTGCCGTGGAGGCCGCGCGCGCAGGCGACCAGGGCCGGGGCTTTGCGGTCGTGGCGGCCGAGGTGCGCAGCCTCTCGCAGCGCACGCTGGCGGCGGCCAAGGAGATCCGCGAGCTCATCGACGACTCCGCCGCCAAGGTGCTGGACGGCAACCAGAGGACCGAGGTGGCGCAGAAGACCATGATCGAATCGCTGGATCTGGTGCGGCGCGTGAGCCTGCTGATCGGCGAGATCCACAGCGCCTCCAGCGAGCAGCTCAGCGGCATCTCGCAGGTCAACGCGGCCGTGGCGCATCTGGACAGCATCACGCAGCAGAACGCGGCCCTGGTCGAGCAGAACGCGGCATCGGCCATGGCCTTGCAGGCCCAGGCGCAGACCGTGTCGGAAACCGTGCAGGTGTTCCGGCTGGACGCCACGGGCCGCTCGCCTGCCGCAGCGGGCGATGCCGTGGCCCTGCGCCGGTCCATGAAGGCCCAGGCACAGAGCCAGGCACGCAACCAGGCACGCAGCCAGGTGCAGAGCCCGCCACAGATGCGGCAGGCGCGCGCGCAGCCGCAGAGGGTGCTGACCACGACCTGACCCCTGCGGGGTCCTGCGGCCGCTGGAAAACATCGTTGACACTTGGACGTGGCGCCGTCATGTGCGCTGCGCAGGCTTGCGCATACCATGTGGTTTTGTGTTGACCGGGCGACCGGATGAAGGAACGACCATGAACTCCAGCTCTTCCCTGGCCGCCGAACTGATGGCCCAACTGCAGGGCGCGCCCATGCAGCAGATGGCGGACCAGATCGGCGCCAGCCCCGCCCAGACCGAAAGCGCCGTGGGCGCGGCCCTGCCCGTGCTGCTGGCCTCGCTGGGCCGCAATGCGGCCGATCCGCAGGGCGCGGCCAATCTCTTCGGCGCGCTGCAGCGCGACCATGGCGCGGCCAGCGGCGGCGGCGCCGGTGGCCTGGACCTCGGCGGCCTGCTGGGCTCGCTGCTGGGCGGCGGCGCAGGCGCGGGCGGCAATGCAGGTGGCGGGCTCGATGGCGCGGCCATCCTGGGCCACATCCTGGGTGGCAACCAGCAGCGCGCGCAGGACGGACTGGGCCAGGCCACGGGCCTGGGCAGCGGCGGCGCGGCCCAGCTGCTGCAGCTGCTGGCCCCCATCGTCATGTCCTTTCTTGCGCAGCGCGTGAGCGCAGGCGGCATGGATGCCGGCGGCCTGGGCCAGGTGCTGGGCCGCGAGCATGCGCAGGCGCAGCAGCAGGGCGGTCTGGGTGGTGGTTTGCTGGGCAGCCTGCTCGATCAGGATGGCGACGGCCAGGTAGGTCTCAGCGATCTGATGAAGATTGGTGGCAGCCTGCTGGGCGGCCGCCGCTGAAGGGCCGCATTCACTGAATCGGGCAGGGCCGGTGCGTGTGCATACACGCGCTGGCCCTGTTGCTTTTTGGGCGCAGTTCGGATGACACTAGAACCGAATTGGCGAACGACTGAAAGGCCCCCATGACAGCAGTTGCAGACATTCTCAAGTCCAAGGCCAGCGGCGCGGTGTACAGCATCGCGCCTACCGATTCCGTGCTCGACGCGCTGCGGCTCATGGCCGACAAGGGCATTGGCGCCCTGCTCGTGATGGAGGGCAGCGAGATCGCAGGCATCGTCACCGAGCGCGACTACGCGCGCAAGATCGCGCTGCTGGGGCGCACCTCGGGCGCCACCTTGGTGCGCGACGTGATGACGCGCGACGTGCTCTTCGTCGGCCCCACCCAGACCACGCAGGAATGCATGGCGGTGATGACCGAGAACCGGCTGCGCCACCTGCCCGTGGTGGACGAGGGCGGCAAGCTGCTGGGCCTGATCTCCATCGGAGACCTGGTCAAGGACATCATCTCCGAGCAGAAGTTCATCATCGAGCAGCTGGAGCACTACATCTCGGGCCGGCACTGAACCGGGGCTCGGCCGGCCCGCTCTGTGCAGGGCCTGGAAGGCGGCAGGACCGGCGAAGGTTCAGGCCGCCTTTTCCACATGCCCCTGGCGCGTGTAGAGGAAGTCGATCACCGCCTTGCGGCACTCGCGGTAGCGGTCGTCCTCGGCCAGCGCCACGCGGTTGCGCGGCCGGGCGATGCCGACTTCCAGCACCTCGCCGATGGTGGCTGCCGGGCCGTTGGTCATCATCACGATCTTGTCGGACAGCAGCACGGCCTCGTCCACGTCGTGGGTGACCATGACCACGGTGCTTTGCGTGCGCGCCACGATCTCCAGCAGCTCGTCCTGCAGCTTGGCGCGCGTGAGCGCATCGAGCGCGCCGAAGGGCTCGTCCATCAGCAGCACCTGCGGCTCCATCGACAGCGCGCGCGCAATGCCCACGCGCTGCTTCATGCCGCCCGAGATTTCGCCGGGCCGCTTGTGCGCGGCATGGGCCAGGCCCACCAGCTCCAGCGCGGCCAAGGTGCGTGCCTTGAGCTGGGCGCGGCTTTCCGTGCGGCCATAGACGCGCTCCACGGCCAGGTGGATATTGCCCTCGCAGGTCAGCCAGGGCAGCAGAGAGTGGTTCTGGAAGACCACGGCGCGCTCGGGCCCGGGGCCCTTGATCTCCTTGTTGGCGCACAGCAGCACGCCCGTGGTGGGAGTGGTCAGGCCCGCGATCAGGTTCAGCAGGGTGGACTTGCCGCAGCCCGAGTGGCCGATCAGCGAGACGAATTCGCCCCGCGCAATGGTCAGGTCGATATTGCGCAGCGCCGGAAACAGGCCCTTGGCGGTCTTGAAGCTCTGCTCCACGCCCTGGACCTCGATGAACTTGGACGATGCATTCATGCCTTCACCTCTTCGAACGTAAATGCCGTTGCCAGCTTGACCAGGGCCATCTCCAGCAGCAGGCCCACGATGCCGATCACGAAGATCGCGATGATGATGTTCTTGACGTTGAGGTTGTTCCACTCGTCCCAGACCCAGAAGCCGATGCCCACGCCGCCGGTGAGCATCTCGGCCGCGACGATGACCAGCCAGGCCGTGCCCACGGCCAGGCGCACGCCGGTCAGCATGTAGGGCAGCACGGCGGGGAACAGGATGGTGGTGGCGATCTTCCATTCGCTGAGGTTGAGCACGCGCGCCACGTTCATGTAGTCCTGGGGCACGCGCTGCACGCCCACGGCGGTGTTGATGAGCATGGGCCAGATCGAGCAGATGAAGATGGTCCAGATGGCCGCCGGGTTGGCGCCCTTGAAGACCAGCAGGCCGATGGGCAGCCAGGCCAGCGGCGACACCGGGCGCAGCAGGCTGATCAGCGGGTTGAACATGCGCGACAGGAAGTTGAAGCGCCCGATCACGAAGCCGGCCGGAATGCCGACCAGCGCCGCCAGGCCAAAGCCCACGGCCACGCGCTGCAGCGAAGCGAGCACATTCCAGCCCACGCCCTGGTCATTGGGGCCGTTGCGGTAGAACGGGTCGCTGAAAATCTCCACCGCCTGCTGCCAGGTCGCCAGTGGCCCCGGAATGCTCTGGCCCGAGCCTGCAGCCACCAGGGACCACACGCCCACCAGCAAACCGAGGCCGCACAGCGGCGGCAGCACGGCCAGCCAGAAGGCACGCGAGAGCGCTGCCCAGTCGCGCGGGGCGGCGGGTGCCCGGGCCTGGGGGGCCGGCGCGGCTGGAGCGGCGGGCCCTGAGACCTGCGCGGAGATCTGTGTGGAAGCGGCTGCCGGCGCGGCAGCGGATTCGGCCGGGAAGTGGAAGACGGCGCTGACCATGGTGTGTTCCTCTGTGGGGTGGGGCTTCAAAGGGGATCTCTCAGGCCTTGATGGCAAAGCTGTCTGCGTACTTGCGCGGGTCCTTGCCGTCCCAGACCGTGCCATCCATGAGCTTGCTGCTGCGCATCGCCGCCTTGGGCAGCGGGGCCTTGGCGGCGGTGGCGGCCTGCTGGTAGATGTCCAGGCGGTTGATGGAGCGGGCCACGCCCAGGTAGTCGGGGTGGTCCTTGAGCAGGCCCCAGCGCTTGTGCTGGGTCAGGAACCACATGCCGTCGGACAGGTAGGGGTAGCCCACGCTGCCGTCGCCGTAGAACTTCATGTGGTTGGGGTCGTCCCAGGTCTTGCCCATGCCGTCCTGGTAGCGGCCCAGGATGCGCTGGTTGATGGCATCCACGCCCGTGTTCACATAGGCCTTGCCGGCGATGGTCTCGGCCATGCGGGTCTTGTTGGCCAGGCTCTCGTCGATCCAGCGGCTGGCCTCGATGATGGCCGCCGTCACGGCGCGTGCCGTGTTGGGGTTCTGGCGTGCGAACTCGGCCGTGGTGCCCAGCACCTTTTCGGGGTGGTCCTGCCAGATGGACTGGGTGGTGGCGGCCGTGATGCCGATGCCGTCCATGATGGCGCGGTGGTTCCAGGGCTCGCCCACGCAAAAGCCGTCCATGTTGCCCACGCGCATATTGGCCACCATCTGCGGCGGCGGCACGGTGATGACCTTGGCATCCTTGAGCGGGTGGATGCCGTTGGCCGCCAGCCAGTAGTACAGCCACATGGCATGCGTGCCCGTGGGAAAGGTCTGGGCAAAGGTGTATTCGCGCTTTTCGCTGGCCATCAGCTTGGCCAGGCCCGCGCCATTGACGGCACCCTTGTCGGCCAGTTTCTTCGACAGAGATATGGCCTGGCCGTTGTGGTTGAGCGTCATCAGCACGGCCATGTCCTTCCTGGCGCCGCCCACGCCCAGGTGCACGCCGTAGACCAGGCCGTAGAGCACGTGGGCAAAGTCCAGCTCGCCGTTGACCAGCTTGTCGCGCACGCTGGCCCAGCTCGCTTCCTTGGAGGGAATGATCTTGACGCCGTACTTCTGATCGATCCCCAGCACCGAGGCCATGACCACGCTGGCGCAGTCGGTCAGCGGGATGAAGCCGATGCGCACCTCTTTCTTCTCTGGCGCATCCGAGCCGGCCGCCCAGGCGCCATGGTGGCCCAGCTGGGTGTAGAGCGCCGCACCGCCTGCCAGCGTGCCGGCCTGGCGCAGAAAGTCGCGCCGGGGCAGGGCCGGGCCGGCGGTGAGAGGGCCTGTGGTGGGCTTGGGGCTTGACGCCATGGCGGAACTCCTTCGATCGTCGGGAATGGAACACTTGCAAACGGGCCCTGCTCCAAGCAAAACGGCGTCCTCTCCAGCCGCGCTGCGCGGGGAGAGTGACGCCGTTGTCCTGGGGCCTTGAATCAAGACCGGGGTCCCGGCCGCCTTTGGCCGGGAGTTGCCAGAGTCAATGCAGAAAGCGTGCCAGGCCGTGTTCACAGGGGACCATGCCGTCCATCGGCCTTGCAGTCCTCGCCGGGCCACCTTCTGGTGCGTTCCATGGCACCAAGTCGGTGCTGCACTGCAGCATGGCTCGCACCGGCCCGGCGTTCAAGGCGCAGGTGGCAGGAGATCGGCCATGGAAAGCACGGCCTGCGCCACATCGGCCAGGCGGCGGTTCTGGTTCATGGCGGTCTGGCGCAGCAGCTTGTGGGCCTCGCCTTCGCTGAGCTGGCGCCGCGCCATCAGCAGGCCCTTGGCGCGTTCCAGCAGCTTGCGCTCCGTGAGCGTGGCGCGCACGGTCTCCAGCTCGGCCTGCATGGCCTGCAGGCGCTGCGACTGGTCCTGCACCAGGTCCATCACGGAGCGGTCCAATTGCGGCCCCAGCCGTGCGGCCGGTGGCTGCAGCTCGCCCGGCGCCAGCGTGGCCGAGACCGGCGTGGTCGCCAATGCCTGCGGCGCCTGCAGCAGCGTCTGCAGGGCGGCGCGGGCATCGGCAATGCGGTGCTGGCATTGCTGCTGCAGCTCGGCCGTCAGGCGGGCCTCGACGGTCTGCAGCGCGTCCATGCGCTGCGAGCAGCTGTCGAACCAGGGCTCGGCCATCTCCACGGACAAAGGCGCGCCCGCCGTGGCCGTGCAGCCCACGCGGCGCAGCCGCTCGATCACGGCCAGCGTGGCGTCGGCCGCGCTGCTTTCTTGCCACAGGGCCAGGGAATGGGGCGGCGCGAACTCCGCGAAGACCTGAAAGCAGCGCTCCTGCGAGGCGATCAGGTGCAGCCAGTGCTGCTGGCGCGGCGCATCGCTCACGCCCGCGCCGAACGCCGCCACGCCCGTGGCGCGCTCCTGGCCCGCGAACTCCTTGCCCTGCATGAAGTTGAACAAGGCCACCAGCAGGCGCGAGATGCCGGGCTCGGGTGCGCTGTCCGCCGCCTCGAAGACCACGGCCAGCAGGCCGGCCACCAGATCGATATAGAGGGCCGTGGCCGCCTCCGGCGACAGCGTGCGGCTGGCGACGCGCTCGCGCAGCGCGGGCAGGGCGTCCAGGCACTGCAGTACATGGGCGATGCGGCTGAACAGCCGCGCGCCATGGCCGGGGTGGCCGGTGAGTCCCCCACCACCGGGCTGCATGTCCACCCGCTCGAAGCCGTCGCGCGCCGCAGCGGCCATGCGGTCGCACTCGGCCATCTGCGCCAGCCTGGCCGGGCCGCCGCGCGCGCCTGCGCTGGCCAGAAACACGTTGGACAGGCCGCGCTCCTTTTGCAGCGCATGGATGAGGCGGCTGAGCAGATCCACCAGGGCGCTGGTGCGCTGCAGTTGCTCCAGCTCGCCGATTTCGCACTGCCGCGCGGCCACAAGAAAGTTGAGAGCGGTTTTCATGGGGGCTTGGTCCTGTCTGCCTGCCTTGATGCAGTTTGCCTTCGTGCAAGGGACCTGGATGCAATTCCCATGCCGGGGCGTCGCGCGGTGCTTGCATGGGCACGGGATCGATGATTTGATAGAATTTTTTTAATGATTTGAAATTTTCGATACACAAACTGACGTGTAAGCGTGTCGAATGTTTGCAAAGCGAATGGGGCGGCTTTTTAAGAAAAGCCCCGTTCATCCGGCGCACATGGCAACGCAGACCACGGCATTGGGCTGCGCAATGCGGCAGTGAGGCTGAATCGGCATGAGTTTGAAATATCACGAGAAGATCGGTTTTTCCCCATGCATTCGCTGTTCCTGACCGAGGGGGTGTCCCGGTGGATACCTGCGCGCTGGCGCGGCCCGACATTTGCGTGCTGGCTGGCTTCGCTGCTGCCCTGCATGGCGCAGGGTCAGGTGCCTGCGGCTGCCCAGGATGGCGTCGCGTCGGCGCAATTGGCCGATGAGGGCGTCTGGTTCGCTGGATGGCATGCCCTCGGCCCGTGGGGTGCCGGTGCGTTCGTGGCCTTCCTGCTGGTGTGCTCGGTGCTCTACATCCGCATGCGCTGCAAGGCGCAGCGCCTGACGCAGTCGCTCAAGCAGAGCAATGAGAAATTGCTGCGCGCCAATGTGAAGCTCAAGCGCATCGCCTTCCGAGACCCGTTGACCGGTACGGCCAACCGGGCGCTGTTCGAATACCGGCTGGGCCGCACGATTGCGCGCGCCGACAGCTCGGTGGAGCAGCCGGGGCCCTGCGGGCCGGTGCGCGTGGGCCTGCTGTACATCGACCTGGATGGATTCAAGCCCATCAACGATGTGGAAGGCCATGCCGCCGGTGATGCGCTGCTGTGCCAGGTGGCCGTGCGCCTGGGCCATATGACGCGCAAATCGGACACGCTGGCGCGCGTGGGTGGCGACGAGTTCGTGCTGCTGCTGGGCTGCCTGGCTTCGGTGGACGACGCCGTGGCCATGGCAGGCCGTGTGCAGAAGGCCTTGAGCCAGCCGTTCGACCTGCCAGGAAAGGCGGTCTCCATCAGCAGCTCCATCGGCGTGGCCATCTATCCCGACCATGGCAAGAAGGAAAAGCTCATGGCGGCGGCCGATGCCGCCATGTACACGGCCAAGCGTGCCGGCGGGAACACCTACGCCATCTTCAAGGAAAGCATGCGCCAGGGCGTGGCCGCGCAGTTCGACCTGCAGCAGGCCCTGCGCCGCGCCGTGGCCAGCCAGCAGCTGGTGCTGTTCTATCAGCCCAAGATCGATACCCGCACGGGCCGCATCCGCAGCGTGGAGGCGCTGGCGCGCTGGAACCACCCGCAGTTCGGCCTGATCAGTCCCCGCGTGTTCATCCCGCTGGCCGAGCGCTTCGGCCTGATCAGCGAGATCGGCGACTGGGTCATCGACGAGGCCTGCCGCCAGACCGCGCAATGGGCGCGCGAGCGGCGCTTCATGCGGGTGTCCATCAATATCTCGGGCTACCAGCTCTTTCAGACGCGGCTGGCGCAGTTCATCGCCGAGGCGATCGCAAGGCACCACATCCGGCCCGAGCAACTGGTCTTCGAGATCACCGAGTCCGTGGCCATGGAGGACGACAAGACCACCATGGCCGTGATTGCCGAACTCACGGGCATGGGCGTGCAGATCTCCATCGACGACTTCGGCACCGGCTACTCCAGCCTGGCCCTGCTGCGCCAGCTGTGCGCCGACGAGGTGAAGATCGACCGCAGCTTTGTGCGCGACGTGGCCCTCAAGAGCGATGCGCGGGCGGTGGTCGATGCCATCGTGCGCCTGGCCCATGCGCTGGAGCTGCGCGTGGTGGCCGAAGGCGTGACCAACCAGCAGCAGCGCGAAGTGCTGCAGGCCCTGGGCTGCGACGAGCTGCAGGGCTTTTACTTCGCCCGCCCCATGGATGCCCAGGCACTGATCGCCAGCGAAATCTGGACCTCCGACGGCTTCGAGCCCGTGCGGTTCTCGCGCTCTTCCTACATAGACAACCTGTAGCGGAGCGCCGGCCGTGCAACTGCCCGCCTGCCAGGGGCCATTGAGGCCTGTGGCCGTGCGCCGCGCCCGCAGGTTCTACACTTCAGCCCCATGAGTTTGCTGATTCTGGGGATCGAATCCTCCTGCGATGAAACCGGCGTGGCCCTGGTCGAGGCCCCCGATGGCACGGGCGTGCCCACGCTGCTGTCCCATGCGCTGCACAGCCAGATCGACATGCACCGTGCCTACGGCGGCGTGGTGCCCGAGCTGGCCAGCCGCGACCACATCCGCCGCGTGCTGCCGCTGACCGAAAACGTGCTGGGCGAGTCCGGCCGCTCGCTGGACCAGGTCGATGTGATCGCCTTCACGCGCGGCCCCGGCCTTGCCGGCGCGCTGCTGGTAGGCGCGGGCGTGGCCTGCGCCATGGCTGCGGCATTGAACAAGCCCGTGCTGGGCGTGCACCACCTGGAAGGCCATCTGCTGTCGCCCTTCCTGAGCGCCGATCCCCCCGAATTCCCCTTCGTGGCCCTGCTGGTCTCGGGCGGCCACACGCAGCTGATGCGCGTGGATGGCGTGGGCAGCTACGCCATCCTGGGCGAGACCATCGATGACGCGGCCGGCGAGGCCTTCGACAAATCGGCCAAGCTCATGGGCCTGCCCTATCCGGGCGGTCCCGTGCTCTCGCGCCTGGCCGAAGGCGGCGATGCCCAGGCCTTCAAGCTGCCCCGGCCGCTGCTGCATTCGGGCGACCTGGACTTCTCCTTCGCCGGCCTGAAGACGGCCGTGCTGACCCAGGCGAAGAAGCTGGGCGATGACCTTGAGGCGCGCAAGGCCGACCTGGCCGCCAGCACGCAGGCCGCCATCGTCGAGGTGCTGGTCAAGAAGACCCTGGCCGCGCTGCAGCAGACCGGCATGAAGCGCGTGGTCGTGGCCGGCGGCGTGGGTGCCAACCGGCTGCTGCGCTCGCAGCTGGATGCGGCCTGCGCCAAGCGCAAGCTGCGCGTGCACTACCCCGAGCTGCACCTGTGCACCGACAACGGCGCCATGATCGCCATGGCCGCCGCCATGCGCCTGCAGGCGGGCCGGGAAGTGGCCAACCGGCACTACGCCTTCGACGTCAAGCCGCGCTGGCCGCTCGATTCGCTGGCCTGATTCTTCGGCCGCCTCTGCCTTCCCCATCGCCGCGCTGTGCGGCGGGGCACCTGTGATGCGCAGCCTGCGCACAAAAAAAGCCCGGCATGTGCCGGGCTTTGAAAACGGGCTGTCACCTTGCTAAGAGGAGGGAAGAAAGGATTGGTTGACAGCCCGGGTGCACAAACTCGCTGACCGGATTTACTGGATGCTCAGCGTGGTGGCCTTGCTCTGCGGCTCCAGGCGGGCCAGGGACAGCGTGAGCACGCCGTTTTCCAGCTTTGCGCTGCTGGCGGCAGTGTCGATCTCATGGTCCAGCTCCCAGGCGCGCTGCACCTGGCGGGGCGCACCCTCGACGCTGGACAGACGGACCACGGCGCCCTCGATGCTCAGCTGCAGCTGCTCGCGGGACAGGCCGGGCACGTCCAGCTGCAGCGTCGTGGCCTTTTCATCGCGCTGCACCTGCACCGACGAGGGAGAGTGGGCGGCGTTGCCCAGGGTGCCTTGCAGGAAGCGCTGCAGGGCCAGATCGGCGGCTTGGGGGTTGAAGGCGTTGCGGCGGAGAACAGGCGAGAAGATCATGGTGAAGTGGCTCCTATAAACTGCGCGGCTTCATCGAAGTTGTCGCCGCATGGAGCGTAGTTGAGCGGCGTTGAACGCATTTCAAGAGGGAAAAAGCCATGAATAAATTGCGCCGCAAGGTCTTGAAAAGCGGTGCCATGGCGCTATTTGCGGCGCCCGCGCTGGCGGCCCAGGCCGCAAACGAACGCGGACAGCCCGTGCCCCCGCCGCGCGGCGAGCCCATACGGCTGGCGCTGATCGAAAGCCTGTCCGGCCCCTTTGCCAACACGGGCGAGGCCGTGTTCCGCAACCTGCTGTGGGCCACCGAGCGCGTGAATGCGCGCGGCGGTGTGCCACTGCCGGCCGCGCAGGGCGGCGCCCGGCCCCTGGCCATCGAACGCCATGACAGCAAGGGCCAGAACGAGGAGGCGCTGTCCGCGCTGCGCGCAGCCATCGACGGCGGTGCGCGCGTGGTCATGCAGGGCAATTCATCGGCCGTGGCCGCCGTGCTGGTCGATGCCATTGCCAAGCACAACGAGCGCGATCCGGCCCGGCGCGTGCTGTACCTGAACTACTCGGCCGTCGATCCTGCGCTCACCAACGAGCGCTGCAGCTTCTGGCACTTTCGCTTCGACGCCCATGCCGACATGCGCATGGCCGCGCTGATGCAGGTGCTGCGCGAGGACGCGGCCGTGCGCAGCGCCTACCTGATCGGGCAGGACTACAGCTTTGGCCAGGCCGTGCTGCGCGAGGCACGGCGCCAACTGGCCGCGCAGCGGCCCGATGTGGCCATCGTGGGCGACGAGCTGCACCCCGTGGGCCGCGTCAAGGACTTTGCGCCCTATGCCGCCAAGATCAAGGCCAGCGGCGCCCAGGCCGTGATCACGGGCAACTGGGGCAACGATCTGATGCTGCTGGTCAAGGCCGCGCGGGAGGCGGGTTTTGACGGCCGCTTCTACACCTTCTACGGCAATGCGCTGGGTGCACCCGCCGCTTTAGGCGAGGCCGGCGTGGGCAAGGTGCTGGCCGTGGCCGACTGGCTGCCCAACGTGCCGGGCCCCGACAGCCAGGCCTTCTACAAGGCATTCCGCGAGCGCTTTCCCAGGCCTGCCGATGACTATGTGCACATGCGCATGCAACTGATGATCGAGGCCCTGGCCCAGTCCATGGCGCGTGCGGGCAGCACCGACACGGTGGCCGTGGCGCAGGCGCTGGAAGGCGCCGAGGTGGCGCTGGCCGGGCGCAAGGGCCGCATGCGCGCGGCCGACCACCAGTTCCAGCAGGCGCTGGTGGTCGGCGTCATGGACAGGCAGGGCGCGCCCGGCGTGCCCTTCGATGTGGAGGGCTCGGGCTACGGCTTCCGCGTGGTGCGAGAGATCGAGGCGGCGCGTGCCGAGCAGCCTGCGATGTGCCGTATGCGCCGTCCCTGACCGCCTCGACGGTTTGGATGGCCAGGATCAGCGGCCCATGGCAGCAGCGACTTCCTGGCCCAGTTCGATCACGGACAGCGCGTAGTAGCTGGACCAGTTGTAGCGCGTGATGGCATAGAAGTTCTCCGTGCCCGCGATGTACAGCGGCTGGCCCTGCGCGCCGTTTTCCAGCTTGACCAGGGCCAGCGGCCCTTGATGCGCCGCGCCGCTGCCCGGCAGCTGTACGCCGCGCGCAGCCATCTCGTCGGCCGTGAACTGGGGCAGGATGTCGGGCGCCAGCAGGGCGGCCAGGTCGGCGCCCTGGGCCTGCATGATCACAGGGTAGTGGGTGGGCATGCCGCTTTTCCAGCCATGCGCGACAAAGTAGTTGGCCACCGAGCCGATGGCGTCGGCCGCGCTGCCGAACAGGTCGATGCGGTCGTCGCCGTCGAAGTCCACCGCCCACTTCACCCAGCTGCTGGGCATGAACTGGCCCATGCCCATGGCGCCCGCGTAGCTGCCGCGCAGCGAGAACGGGTCCGTTGCGGCGCGGTGCGTGAAGCGCAGGAACTGCTCCAGCTCGCCGCGGAAGTACTCGGTGCGTGCCTGCGCGCGGGGGTGGGCTGCGGGGAAGTCGAAGCTCAGCGTGGCCAGGGCGTCGATCACGCGGAAGTTGCCCATCTGCTGGCCGTAGATGGTCTCCACGCCGATGATGCCGACGATGATTTCGGCCGGCACGCCGTACTGCTTTTCGGCACGCGCCAGCGCGGCGGCATTGGCCTGCCAAAAGCGGGTTCCGGCGCGTATGCGCACGGGCTCGACAAAGCGGCTGCGGTAGACGCCCCAGTTCTTGGCCGTGCCCTGGGCAGCCGGCGTCATCAGGCGGGGAACCTGGGGCAGAAAGCGCGCCTGGGCGATGGTGTCGCGCACCCAGTCCACCGGCAGGTCGTGGCGCATCGCAATGTCGGCGGCCATCTGCATGGCATCAGGCCGTTCGCCGTAGGGCGTGCTGCCTTGCACGGTCCTGGCCACGGCGGCGCCGCCGTGGCCAGGACCGTGCAAGGCAGCACGCCCTACGGCGAACGGCCTGATGCCATGCAGATGGCCGCCGACATTGCGATGCGCCACGACCTGCCGGTGGACTGGGTGCGCGACACCATCGCCCAGGCGCGCTTTCTGCCCCAGGTTCCCCGCCTGATGACGCCGGCTGCCCAGGGCACGGCCAAGAACTGGGGCGTCTACCGCAGCCGCTTTGTCGAGCCCGTGCGCATACGCGCCGGAACCCGCTTTTGGCAGGCCAATGCCGCCGCGCTGGCGCGTGCCGAAAAGCAGTACGGCGTGCCGGCCGAAATCATCGTCGGCATCATCGGCGTGGAGACCATCTACGGCCAGCAGATGGGCAACTTCCGCGTGATCGACGCCCTGGCCACGCTGAGCTTCGACTTCCCCGCAGCCCACCCCCGCGCGCAGGCACGCACCGAGTACTTCCGCGGCGAGCTGGAGCAGTTCCTGCGCTTCACGCACCGCGCCGCAACGGACCCGTTCTCGCTGCGCGGCAGCTACGCGGGCGCCATGGGCATGGGCCAGTTCATGCCCAGCAGCTGGGTGAAGTGGGCGGTGGACTTCGACGGCGACGACCGCATCGACCTGTTCGGCAGCGCGGCCGACGCCATCGGCTCGGTGGCCAACTACTTTGTCGCGCATGGCTGGAAAAGCGGCATGCCCACCCACTACCCTGTGATCATGCAGGCCCAGGGCGCCGACCTGGCCGCCCTGCTGGCGCCCGACATCCTGCCCCAGTTCACGGCCGACGAGATGGCTGCGCGCGGCGTACAGCTGCCGGGCAGCGGCGCGGCGCATCAAGGGCCGCTGGCCCTGGTCAAGCTGGAAAACGGCGCGCAGGGCCAGCCGCTGTACATCGCGGGCACGGAGAACTTCTATGCCATCACGCGCTACAACTGGTCCAGCTACTACGCGCTGTCCGTGATCGAACTGGGCCAGGAAGTCGCTGCTGCCATGGGCCGCTGATCCTGGCCATCCAAACCGTCGAGGCGGTCAGGGACGGCGCATACGGCACATCGCAGGCTGCTCGGCACGCGCCGCCTCGATCTCTCGCACCACGCGGAAGCCGTAGCCCGAGCCCTCCACATCGAAGGGCACGCCGGGCGCGCCCTGCCTGTCCATGACGCCGACCACCAGCGCCTGCTGGAACTGGTGGTCGGCCGCGCGCATGCGGCCCTTGCGCCCGGCCAGCGCCACCTCGGCGCCTTCCAGCGCCTGCGCCACGGCCACCGTGTCGGTGCTGCCCGCACGCGCCATGGACTGGGCCAGGGCCTCGATCATCAGTTGCATGCGCATGTGCACATAGTCATCGGCAGGCCTGGGAAAGCGCTCGCGGAATGCCTTGTAGAAGGCCTGGCTGTCGGGGCCCGGCACGTTGGGCAGCCAGTCGGCCACGGCCAGCACCTTGCCCACGCCGGCCTCGCCTAAAGCGGCGGGTGCACCCAGCGCATTGCCGTAGAAGGTGTAGAAGCGGCCGTCAAAACCCGCCTCCCGCGCGGCCTTGACCAGCAGCATCAGATCGTTGCCCCAGTTGCCCGTGATCACGGCCTGGGCGCCGCTGGCCTTGATCTTGGCGGCATAGGGCGCAAAGTCCTTGACGCGGCCCACGGGGTGCAGCTCGTCGCCCACGATGGCCACATCGGGCCGCTGCGCGGCCAGTTGGCGCCGTGCCTCGCGCAGCACGGCCTGGCCAAAGCTGTAGTCCTGCCCGATCAGGTAGGCGCTGCGCACGGCCGCGTCCTCGCGCAGCACCTGCATCAGCGCGGCCATGCGCATGTCGGCATGGGCGTCGAAGCGAAAGTGCCAGAAGCTGCAGCGCTCGTTGGTGAGCGCAGGATCGACGGCCGAGTAGTTCAGGTACAGCACGCGCCGGGCCGGATCGCGCTCGTTGTGCTTGGCAATGGCATCGACCAGCACGGCGGCCACGGCCGATGAATTGCCCTGCATGACCACGCGCGCACCGCCGTCGATGGCTGCGCGCAGCGCGGACAGCGCCTCCTCGTTCTGGCCCTTGCTGTCATGGCGTTCGATGGCCAGGGGCCGGGCGCCGCCCTGCGCGGCCGGCAGTGGCACACCGCCGCGCGCATTCACGCGCTCGGTGGCCCACAGCAGGTTGCGGAACACGGCCTCGCCCGTGTTGGCAAAGGGGCCGGACAGGCTTTCGATCAGCGCCAGCCGTATGGGCTCGCCGCGCGGCGGGGGCACGGGCTGTCCGCGTTCGTTTGCGGCCTGGGCCGCCAGCGCGGGCGCCGCAAATAGCGCCATGGCACCGCTTTTCAAGACCTTGCGGCGCAATTTATTCATGGCTTTTTCCCTCTTGAAATGCGTTCAACGCCGCTCAACTACGCTCCATGCGGCGACAACTTCGATGAAGCCGCGCAGTTTATAGGAGCCACTTCACCATGATCTTCTCGCCTGTTCTCCGCCGCAACGCCTTCAACCCCCAAGCCGCCGATCTGGCCCTGCAGCGCTTCCTGCAAGGCACCCTGGGCAACGCCGCCCACTCTCCCTCGTCGGTGCAGGTGCAGCGCGATGAAAAGGCCACGACGCTGCAGCTGGACGTGCCCGGCCTGTCCCGCGAGCAGCTGCAGCTGAGCATCGAGGGCGCCGTGGTCCGTCTGTCCAGCGTCGAGGGTGCGCCCCGCCAGGTGCAGCGCGCCTGGGAGCTGGACCATGAGATCGACACTGCCGCCAGCAGCGCAAAGCTGGAAAACGGCGTGCTCACGCTGTCCCTGGCCCGCCTGGAGCCGCAGAGCAAGGCCACCACGCTGAGCATCCAGTAAATCCGGTCAGCGAGTTTGTGCACCCGGGCTGTCAACCAATCCTTTCTTCCCTCCTCTTAGCAAGGTGACAGCCCGTTTTCAAAGCCCGGCACATGCCGGGCTTTTTTTGTGCGCAGGCTGCGCATCACAGGTGCCCCGCCGCACAGCGCGGCGATGGGGAAGGCAGAGGCGGCCGAAGAATCAGGCCAGCGAATCGAGCGGCCAGCGCGGCTTGACGTCGAAGGCGTAGTGCCGGTTGGCCACTTCCCGGCCCGCCTGCAGGCGCATGGCGGCGGCCATGGCGATCATGGCGCCGTTGTCGGTGCACAGGTGCAGCTCGGGGTAGTGCACGCGCAGCTTGCGCTTGGCGCAGGCCGCATCCAGCTGCGAGCGCAGCAGCCGGTTGGCACCCACGCCGCCGGCCACGACCACGCGCTTCATGCCGGTCTGCTGCAGCGCGGCCAGGGTCTTCTTGACCAGCACCTCGACGATGGCGGCCTGCGTGCTGGCGGCCAGGTCGGCCTTGCGCGCCTCAAGGTCATCGCCCAGCTTCTTCGCCTGGGTCAGCACGGCCGTCTTCAGGCCGGCGAAGGAGAAGTCCAGGTCGCCCGAATGCAGCAGCGGCCGGGGCAGCTTGAAGGCCTGGGCATCGCCGCCTTCGGCCAGGCGCGAGAGCACGGGACCGCCCGGATAGGGCAGGCCCATGAGCTTGGCCGATTTGTCGAAGGCCTCGCCGGCCGCGTCATCGATGGTCTCGCCCAGGATGGCGTAGCTGCCCACGCCATCCACGCGCATCAGCTGCGTGTGGCCGCCCGAGACCAGCAGGGCCACGAAGGGGAATTCGGGGGGATCGGCGCTCAGGAAGGGCGACAGCAGATGGCCTTCCAGGTGGTGCACGCCCAGCACGGGCTTGTTCAATGCCGCAGCCATGGCGCAGGCCACGCCCGCGCCTACCAGCAGCGCGCCGGCAAGGCCGGGGCCGCGCGTGAAGGCGATCACATCGACCTGGTCCAGCGAGCGGCCGGACTCGCCCAGCACGTTTTCGGTCAGCGGCAGCACGCGGCGGATGTGGTCGCGGCTGGCCAGCTCGGGCACCACGCCGCCGTAGGCACGGTGCATGTCGATCTGGCTGTGCAGCGCATGGGACAGCAGCGTGGGCACGCCCGTGCCATCGGGGGCCTCGACCAGGGCCACGCCGGTTTCATCGCAGGAGGATTCGATCCCCAGAATCAGCAAACTCATGGGGCTGAAGTGTAGAACCTGCGGGCGCGGCGCACGGCCACAGGCCTCAATGGCCCCTGGCAGGCGGGCAGTTGCACGGCCGGCGCTCCGCTACAGGTTGTCTATGTAGGAAGAGCGCGAGAACCGCACGGGCTCGAAGCCGTCGGAGGTCCAGATTTCGCTGGCGATCAGTGCCTGGGCATCCATGGGGCGGGCGAAGTAAAAGCCCTGCAGCTCGTCGCAGCCCAGGGCCTGCAGCACTTCGCGCTGCTGCTGGTTGGTCACGCCTTCGGCCACCACGCGCAGCTCCAGCGCATGGGCCAGGCGCACGATGGCATCGACCACCGCCCGCGCATCGCTCTTGAGGGCCACGTCGCGCACAAAGCTGCGGTCGATCTTCACCTCGTCGGCGCACAGCTGGCGCAGCAGGGCCAGGCTGGAGTAGCCGGTGCCGAAGTCGTCGATGGAGATCTGCACGCCCATGCCCGTGAGTTCGGCAATCACGGCCATGGTGGTCTTGTCGTCCTCCATGGCCACGGACTCGGTGATCTCGAAGACCAGTTGCTCGGGCCGGATGTGGTGCCTTGCGATCGCCTCGGCGATGAACTGCGCCAGCCGCGTCTGAAAGAGCTGGTAGCCCGAGATATTGATGGACACCCGCATGAAGCGCCGCTCGCGCGCCCATTGCGCGGTCTGGCGGCAGGCCTCGTCGATGACCCAGTCGCCGATCTCGCTGATCAGGCCGAAGCGCTCGGCCAGCGGGATGAACACGCGGGGACTGATCAGGCCGAACTGCGGGTGGTTCCAGCGCGCCAGCGCCTCCACGCTGCGGATGCGGCCCGTGCGGGTATCGATCTTGGGCTGATAGAACAGCACCAGCTGCTGGCTGGCCACGGCGCGGCGCAGGGCCTGCTGCAGGTCGAACTGCGCGGCCACGCCCTGGCGCATGCTTTCCTTGAAGATGGCGTAGGTGTTCCCGCCGGCACGCTTGGCCGTGTACATGGCGGCATCGGCCGCCGCCATGAGCTTTTCCTTCTTGCCATGGTCGGGATAGATGGCCACGCCGATGGAGCTGCTGATGGAGACCGCCTTTCCTGGCAGGTCGAACGGCTGGCTCAAGGCCTTCTGCACACGGCCTGCCATGGCCACGGCGTCGTCCACCGAAGCCAGGCAGCCCAGCAGCAGCACGAACTCGTCGCCACCCACGCGCGCCAGCGTGTCCGATTTGCGCGTCATATGGCCCAGGCGCACGGCCACCTGGCACAGCAGCGCATCACCGGCGGCATGGCCTTCCACATCGTTGATGGGCTTGAATCCATCCAGGTCGATGTACAGCAGGCCCACGCGCACCGGCCCGCAGGGCCCCGGCTGCTCCACCGAGCTGTCGGCGCGCGCAATCGTGCGGCCCAGCCGGTATTCGAACAGCGCCCGGTTGGCCGTACCGGTCAACGGGTCTCGGAAGGCGATGCGCTTGAGCTTCACATTGGCGCGCAGCAATTTCTCATTGCTCTGCTTGAGCGACTGCGTCAGGCGCTGCGCCTTGCAGCGCATGCGGATGTAGAGCACCGAGCACACCAGCAGGAAGGCCACGAACGCACCGGCACCCCACGGGCCGAGGGCATGCCATCCAGCGAACCAGACGCCCTCATCGGCCAATTGCGCCGACGCGACGCCATCCTGGGCAGCCGCAGGCACCTGACCCTGCGCCATGCAGGGCAGCAGCGAAGCCAGCCAGCACGCAAATGTCGGGCCGCGCCAGCGCGCAGGTATCCACCGGGACACCCCCTCGGTCAGGAACAGCGAATGCATGGGGAAAAACCGATCTTCTCGTGATATTTCAAACTCATGCCGATTCAGCCTCACTGCCGCATTGCGCAGCCCAATGCCGTGGTCTGCGTTGCCATGTGCGCCGGATGAACGGGGCTTTTCTTAAAAAGCCGCCCCATTCGCTTTGCAAACATTCGACACGCTTACACGTCAGTTTGTGTATCGAAAATTTCAAATCATTAAAAAAATTCTATCAAATCATCGATCCCGTGCCCATGCAAGCACCGCGCGACGCCCCGGCATGGGAATTGCATCCAGGTCCCTTGCACGAAGGCAAACTGCATCAAGGCAGGCAGACAGGACCAAGCCCCCATGAAAACCGCTCTCAACTTTCTTGTGGCCGCGCGGCAGTGCGAAATCGGCGAGCTGGAGCAACTGCAGCGCACCAGCGCCCTGGTGGATCTGCTCAGCCGCCTCATCCATGCGCTGCAAAAGGAGCGCGGCCTGTCCAACGTGTTTCTGGCCAGCGCAGGCGCGCGCGGCGGCCCGGCCAGGCTGGCGCAGATGGCCGAGTGCGACCGCATGGCCGCTGCGGCGCGCGACGGCTTCGAGCGGGTGGACATGCAGCCCGGTGGTGGGGGACTCACCGGCCACCCCGGCCATGGCGCGCGGCTGTTCAGCCGCATCGCCCATGTACTGCAGTGCCTGGACGCCCTGCCCGCGCTGCGCGAGCGCGTCGCCAGCCGCACGCTGTCGCCGGAGGCGGCCACGGCCCTCTATATCGATCTGGTGGCCGGCCTGCTGGCCGTGGTCTTCGAGGCGGCGGACAGCGCACCCGAGCCCGGCATCTCGCGCCTGCTGGTGGCCTTGTTCAACTTCATGCAGGGCAAGGAGTTCGCGGGCCAGGAGCGCGCCACGGGCGTGGCGGCGTTCGGCGCGGGCGTGAGCGATGCGCCGCGCCAGCAGCACTGGCTGCACCTGATCGCCTCGCAGGAGCGCTGCTTTCAGGTCTTCGCGGAGTTCGCGCCGCCCCATTCCCTGGCCCTGTGGCAAGAAAGCAGCGCGGCCGACGCCACGCTGGCCGTGATCGAGCGGCTGCGCCGCGTGGGCTGCACGGCCACGGCGGGCGCGCCTTTGTCCGTGGAGATGGCCGAGCCCTGGTTCGACAGCTGCTCGCAGCGCATGGACGCGCTGCAGACCGTCGAGGCCCGCCTGACGGCCGAGCTGCAGCAGCAATGCCAGCACCGCATTGCCGATGCCCGCGCCGCCCTGCAGACGCTGCTGCAGGCGCCGCAGGCATTGGCGACCACGCCGGTCTCGGCCACGCTGGCGCCGGGCGAGCTGCAGCCACCGGCCGCACGGCTGGGGCCGCAATTGGACCGCTCCGTGATGGACCTGGTGCAGGACCAGTCGCAGCGCCTGCAGGCCATGCAGGCCGAGCTGGAGACCGTGCGCGCCACGCTCACGGAGCGCAAGCTGCTGGAACGCGCCAAGGGCCTGCTGATGGCGCGGCGCCAGCTCAGCGAAGGCGAGGCCCACAAGCTGCTGCGCCAGACCGCCATGAACCAGAACCGCCGCCTGGCCGATGTGGCGCAGGCCGTGCTTTCCATGGCCGATCTCCTGCCACCTGCGCCTTGAACGCCGGGCCGGTGCGAGCCATGCTGCAGTGCAGCACCGACTTGGTGCCATGGAACGCACCAGAAGGTGGCCCGGCGAGGACTGCAAGGCCGATGGACGGCATGGTCCCCTGTGAACACGGCCTGGCACGCTTTCTGCATTGACTCTGGCAACTCCCGGCCAAAGGCGGCCGGGACCCCGGTCTTGATTCAAGGCCCCAGGACAACGGCGTCACTCTCCCCGCGCAGCGCGGCTGGAGAGGACGCCGTTTTGCTTGGAGCAGGGCCCGTTTGCAAGTGTTCCATTCCCGACGATCGAAGGAGTTCCGCCATGGCGTCAAGCCCCAAGCCCACCACAGGCCCTCTCACCGCCGGCCCGGCCCTGCCCCGGCGCGACTTTCTGCGCCAGGCCGGCACGCTGGCAGGCGGTGCGGCGCTCTACACCCAGCTGGGCCACCATGGCGCCTGGGCGGCCGGCTCGGATGCGCCAGAGAAGAAAGAGGTGCGCATCGGCTTCATCCCGCTGACCGACTGCGCCAGCGTGGTCATGGCCTCGGTGCTGGGGATCGATCAGAAGTACGGCGTCAAGATCATTCCCTCCAAGGAAGCGAGCTGGGCCAGCGTGCGCGACAAGCTGGTCAACGGCGAGCTGGACTTTGCCCACGTGCTCTACGGCCTGGTCTACGGCGTGCACCTGGGCGTGGGCGGCGCCAGGAAGGACATGGCCGTGCTGATGACGCTCAACCACAACGGCCAGGCCATATCTCTGTCGAAGAAACTGGCCGACAAGGGTGCCGTCAATGGCGCGGGCCTGGCCAAGCTGATGGCCAGCGAAAAGCGCGAATACACCTTTGCCCAGACCTTTCCCACGGGCACGCATGCCATGTGGCTGTACTACTGGCTGGCGGCCAACGGCATCCACCCGCTCAAGGATGCCAAGGTCATCACCGTGCCGCCGCCGCAGATGGTGGCCAATATGCGCGTGGGCAACATGGACGGCTTTTGCGTGGGCGAGCCCTGGAACCACCGCGCCATCATGGACGGCATCGGCATCACGGCCGCCACCACCCAGTCCATCTGGCAGGACCACCCCGAAAAGGTGCTGGGCACCACGGCCGAGTTCGCACGCCAGAACCCCAACACGGCACGCGCCGTGACGGCGGCCATCATCGAGGCCAGCCGCTGGATCGACGAGAGCCTGGCCAACAAGACCCGCATGGCCGAGACCATCGCCGGCAAGGCCTATGTGAACACGGGCGTGGATGCCATCAACCAGCGCATCCTGGGCCGCTACCAGGACGGCATGGGCAAGACCTGGGACGACCCCAACCACATGAAGTTCTACGGCGACGGCAGCGTGGGCTACCCCTACCTGTCCGACGGCATGTGGTTCCTGACCCAGCACAAGCGCTGGGGCCTGCTCAAGGACCACCCCGACTACCTGGGCGTGGCCCGCTCCATCAACCGCCTGGACATCTACCAGCAGGCCGCCACCGCCGCCAAGGCCCCGCTGCCCAAGGCGGCGATGCGCAGCAGCAAGCTCATGGATGGCACGGTCTGGGACGGCAAGGACCCGCGCAAGTACGCAGACAGCTTTGCCATCAAGGCCTGAGAGATCCCCTTTGAAGCCCCACCCCACAGAGGAACACACCATGGTCAGCGCCGTCTTCCACTTCCCGGCCGAATCCGCTGCCGCGCCGGCAGCCGCTTCCACACAGATCTCCGCGCAGGTCTCAGGGCCCGCCGCTCCAGCCGCGCCGGCCCCCCAGGCCCGGGCACCCGCCGCCCCGCGCGACTGGGCAGCGCTCTCGCGTGCCTTCTGGCTGGCCGTGCTGCCGCCGCTGTGCGGCCTCGGTTTGCTGGTGGGCGTGTGGTCCCTGGTGGCTGCAGGCTCGGGCCAGAGCATTCCGGGGCCACTGGCGACCTGGCAGCAGGCGGTGGAGATTTTCAGCGACCCGTTCTACCGCAACGGCCCCAATGACCAGGGCGTGGGCTGGAATGTGCTCGCTTCGCTGCAGCGCGTGGCCGTGGGCTTTGGCCTGGCGGCGCTGGTCGGCATTCCGGCCGGCTTCGTGATCGGGCGCTTCAACTTCCTGTCGCGCATGTTCAACCCGCTGATCAGCCTGCTGCGCCCGGTGTCGCCGCTGGCCTGGCTGCCCATCGGCCTGCTGGTCTTCAAGGGCGCCAACCCGGCGGCCATCTGGACCATCTTCATCTGCTCGATCTGGCCCATGCTCATCAACACCGCCGTGGGCGTGCAGCGCGTGCCCCAGGACTACATGAACGTGGCGCGCGTGCTCAACCTCAGCGAATGGAAGATCGCCACCACCATCCTGTTCCCCGCCGTGCTGCCCTACATGCTGACCGGCGTGCGCCTGGCCGTGGGCACGGCCTGGCTGGTCATCGTCGCGGCCGAGATGCTCACCGGCGGCGTGGGCATCGGCTTCTGGGTCTGGGACGAGTGGAACAACCTCAACGTCAAGAACATCATCATCGCGATCTTCGTGATCGGCATCGTGGGCCTGCTGCTGGAGATGGCCCTGGTCAAGCTGGCAACGGCATTTACGTTCGAAGAGGTGAAGGCATGAATGCATCGTCCAAGTTCATCGAGGTCCAGGGCGTGGAGCAGAGCTTCAAGACCGCCAAGGGCCTGTTTCCGGCGCTGCGCAATATCGACCTGACCATTGCGCGGGGCGAATTCGTCTCGCTGATCGGCCACTCGGGCTGCGGCAAGTCCACCCTGCTGAACCTGATCGCGGGCCTGACCACTCCCACCACGGGCGTGCTGCTGTGCGCCAACAAGGAGATCAAGGGCCCCGGGCCCGAGCGCGCCGTGGTCTTCCAGAACCACTCTCTGCTGCCCTGGCTGACCTGCGAGGGCAATATCCACCTGGCCGTGGAGCGCGTCTATGGCCGCACGGAAAGCCGCGCCCAGCTCAAGGCACGCACCTTGGCCGCGCTGGAGCTGGTGGGCCTGGCCCATGCCGCGCACAAGCGGCCCGGCGAAATCTCGGGCGGCATGAAGCAGCGCGTGGGCATTGCGCGCGCGCTGTCGATGGAGCCGCAGGTGCTGCTGATGGACGAGCCCTTCGGCGCGCTCGATGCGCTCACGCGCGCCAAGCTGCAGGACGAGCTGCTGGAGATCGTGGCGCGCACGCAAAGCACCGTGGTCATGGTCACCCACGACGTGGACGAGGCCGTGCTGCTGTCCGACAAGATCGTGATGATGACCAACGGCCCGGCAGCCACCATCGGCGAGGTGCTGGAAGTCGGCATCGCCCGGCCGCGCAACCGCGTGGCGCTGGCCGAGGACGACCGCTACCGCGAGTGCCGCAAGGCGGTGATCGACTTCCTCTACACGCGCCAGGGGCATGTGGAAAAGGCGGCCTGAACCTTCGCCGGTCCTGCCGCCTTCCAGGCCCTGCACAGAGCGGGCCGGCCGAGCCCCGGTTCAGTGCCGGCCCGAGATGTAGTGCTCCAGCTGCTCGATGATGAACTTCTGCTCGGAGATGATGTCCTTGACCAGGTCTCCGATGGAGATCAGGCCCAGCAGCTTGCCGCCCTCGTCCACCACGGGCAGGTGGCGCAGCCGGTTCTCGGTCATCACCGCCATGCATTCCTGCGTGGTCTGGGTGGGGCCGACGAAGAGCACGTCGCGCGTCATCACGTCGCGCACCAAGGTGGCGCCCGAGGTGCGCCCCAGCAGCGCGATCTTGCGCGCGTAGTCGCGCTCGGTGACGATGCCTGCGATCTCGCTGCCCTCCATCACGAGCAGGGCGCCAATGCCCTTGTCGGCCATGAGCCGCAGCGCGTCGAGCACGGAATCGGTAGGCGCGATGCTGTACACCGCGCCGCTGGCCTTGGACTTGAGAATGTCTGCAACTGCTGTCATGGGGGCCTTTCAGTCGTTCGCCAATTCGGTTCTAGTGTCATCCGAACTGCGCCCAAAAAGCAACAGGGCCAGCGCGTGTATGCACACGCACCGGCCCTGCCCGATTCAGTGAATGCGGCCCTTCAGCGGCGGCCGCCCAGCAGGCTGCCACCAATCTTCATCAGATCGCTGAGACCTACCTGGCCGTCGCCATCCTGATCGAGCAGGCTGCCCAGCAAACCACCACCCAGACCGCCCTGCTGCTGCGCCTGCGCATGCTCGCGGCCCAGCACCTGGCCCAGGCCGCCGGCATCCATGCCGCCTGCGCTCACGCGCTGCGCAAGAAAGGACATGACGATGGGGGCCAGCAGCTGCAGCAGCTGGGCCGCGCCGCCGCTGCCCAGGCCCGTGGCCTGGCCCAGTCCGTCCTGCGCGCGCTGCTGGTTGCCACCCAGGATGTGGCCCAGGATGGCCGCGCCATCGAGCCCGCCACCTGCATTGCCGCCCGCGCCTGCGCCGCCGCCCAGCAGCGAGCCCAGCAGGCCGCCGAGGTCCAGGCCACCGGCGCCGCCGCCGCTGGCCGCGCCATGGTCGCGCTGCAGCGCGCCGAAGAGATTGGCCGCGCCCTGCGGATCGGCCGCATTGCGGCCCAGCGAGGCCAGCAGCACGGGCAGGGCCGCGCCCACGGCGCTTTCGGTCTGGGCGGGGCTGGCGCCGATCTGGTCCGCCATCTGCTGCATGGGCGCGCCCTGCAGTTGGGCCATCAGTTCGGCGGCCAGGGAAGAGCTGGAGTTCATGGTCGTTCCTTCATCCGGTCGCCCGGTCAACACAAAACCACATGGTATGCGCAAGCCTGCGCAGCGCACATGACGGCGCCACGTCCAAGTGTCAACGATGTTTTCCAGCGGCCGCAGGACCCCGCAGGGGTCAGGTCGTGGTCAGCACCCTCTGCGGCTGCGCGCGCGCCTGCCGCATCTGTGGCGGGCTCTGCACCTGGCTGCGTGCCTGGTTGCGTGCCTGGCTCTGTGCCTGGGCCTTCATGGACCGGCGCAGGGCCACGGCATCGCCCGCTGCGGCAGGCGAGCGGCCCGTGGCGTCCAGCCGGAACACCTGCACGGTTTCCGACACGGTCTGCGCCTGGGCCTGCAAGGCCATGGCCGATGCCGCGTTCTGCTCGACCAGGGCCGCGTTCTGCTGCGTGATGCTGTCCAGATGCGCCACGGCCGCGTTGACCTGCGAGATGCCGCTGAGCTGCTCGCTGGAGGCGCTGTGGATCTCGCCGATCAGCAGGCTCACGCGCCGCACCAGATCCAGCGATTCGATCATGGTCTTCTGCGCCACCTCGGTCCTCTGGTTGCCGTCCAGCACCTTGGCGGCGGAGTCGTCGATGAGCTCGCGGATCTCCTTGGCCGCCGCCAGCGTGCGCTGCGAGAGGCTGCGCACCTCGGCCGCCACGACCGCAAAGCCCCGGCCCTGGTCGCCTGCGCGCGCGGCCTCCACGGCAGCGTTCAGCGCCAGGATATTGGTCTGGAAGGCGATGGAGTCGATGAGCTGCGTGATCTCGCCAATGCGCCCCGACGCGGCCTGGATCTGCTTCATGGTGGCGGCCACGCCATCGACGGCGCCGCTGCTGCGTTCGGCCACCTCGCTGGCCTGGGCGGCCAGGTCCGTGGCCTGGCGGGCCGAGTCGGCCGTGTGCTTGACGGTGCCCGTGATCTCCTCCATGGAGGCCGCCGTCTGCTGCAGGTTGCCCGCCTGGGTTTCGGTGCGCGCGGACAGGTCATGGTTGCCCTGCGCGATTTCCCGGCTGGAGATCTGCATCTTGTCGCTTTCCTCGCGCGCATCGCGCACGATGGACAGCAGGTTCACGTTGAGCTGGCTCAGCGCCTTCTGCAGATCGCCCACCACGTCCTTGCGCGTGATGCGTATCGTCTGCGTCAGGTCGCCGGCCGCCAGGCGATTGGCCAGCAGCACCATCTGCGCCAGCGGCGCCACGGTCAGCCGGTAGGCCCAGGCCCCGGCCAGGCCCGTGAAGATGCAGACCGCCAGCCAGGCCAGCGCAGACCATGCGTCCAGCGTATGCCCACCGGCCACCGCCGCGCCAAAGGCCGCAGCCACCACCATGAAGAAGATCAGCACCAGCTTGCCGGCCAGGCCCAGGCTCAATGCGTTGGCCAGGCGGCCGCGCAGGTTGTTGCGCAACAGGTGGCCGGCACGCAGCACGTGGACCCGGCGCCCGGCGTCCTTTTCGGCGCGCATGGTGGCGTAGAGGCGCTCGGCCGCATCGGTCTGCTCGCGCGTGGCCTCGGTGCGCACGGACATGTAGCCCGAGGGCCGGTCGCCATCCATCAGCGGGGTGACATTGGCCATGACCCAGTAGAAGTCGCCGTTCTTGCGCCGGTTCTTCACGGGGGCGGACCAGGGCAGGCCCGCCGAGATGGTCTCCCACATGTCGCGGAAGGCTTCCTCGGGCATGTCGGGGTGGCGGATCATGTTGTGGGGCTGGCCCAGCAGGTCTTCGCGCTCGTAGCCGCTGACCTCGATGAACATCGGGTTGCAGTAGAGGATGCGGCCCTTCAGGTCCGTGGTGGAGACCAGGGTCTGGCCCTTGGGAAACGAGTACTCGCGCGTACTGACCGGCAGATTAACTCTCATAGGCATCCCTCCCTTGAAGAAGAAAAATCCTGCGTGCCCCATCCGGCCCAGCGAGCCGCTGGCCGGAGTTCAAAGTTTTTACCCCGAACCGCCACATTTGAAACAAATAAAAACAAAATCTCCATTGGATTCAGACATCTGATAGGACCGTATCGATAGCACGCGCACCGCTTTGATGCATGCGGCGCACCAGCCTGGCACGGCCGCGCGGACTCGCGTCCCCGGGCGATCAGTCGCCACAGGGCAGCAGCCTGGCACGCAGCTTGCTAAATCCCGGGCGTGGCCATGAAGGGCCGCAGGGCCAGGCGCAACGACGTGCCACGGCCCGGGACAAAGGCGTCACCCCGCGCGCAGCCATCGGCCGCGCAGCGTGGGGACGCCTTTTTTGTTTTCCGAACCGCAACGGGGGCACGATGAAAAAATCCAGGCTGGTGATGGTGGGCAACGGCATGGCCGGCGTGCGCACGCTGGAGGAGCTGCTCAAGATCGCGCCCGACCTCTACGAGATCACGGTATTCGGGGCCGAGCCCCACCCCAACTACAACCGCATCATGCTGTCGCCCGTGCTGGCGGGCGAGCAGCAGCTGGACGAGATCATCCTCAACGACTGGTCCTGGTATGCGCAGCACGGCATTACCCTGCATGCGGGCTGCCGCGTGCACGCAGTCGACCGGGCGCGCCGCGTGGTGCACGCCGTGGACGCGGCCGGACAGCCGGTGAGCGCCGAGTACGACCGGCTGATCCTGGCCACGGGCTCGCGCCCCTTCATGCTGCCCGTGCCCGGGCGCGAGCTGGAAGGCGTGCTGGGCTACCGCGACATTGCCGACACCCAGGCCATGATCGCGGCGGCCGCCAGCCACCGCCATGCCGTGGTCATCGGCGGCGGCCTGCTGGGCCTGGAGGCCGCCAACGGACTCATGAAGCGCGGCATGGACGTTACCGTGGTGCATGTGGGCGAGCGCCTGCTGGACCGCCAGCTGGACGAGACCGCCGCTGCCTTGCTGCAGGCCTCGCTGGCCGAGCGCGGCATGCGCTTTCTGATGCAGGCCCAGACCCGGGCGCTGACGGGCGACGGCCAGGGCCGCGTGGCCTGCGTGCACCTGCAGGACGGGCGCGAGGCACCGGCCTCGCTGGTGGTCATGGCCGTGGGCAT
Organism: Delftia sp. RIT313; assembly: GCF_000632165.1. Lineage (NCBI taxonomy): Bacteria > Pseudomonadati > Pseudomonadota > Betaproteobacteria > Burkholderiales > Comamonadaceae > Delftia > Delftia sp. RIT313. The sequence continues at coordinate 55,661 of NZ_JFYT01000041.1, forward strand.
CCGGCCCGAGACCACGCTGGCCGAGCAGATGCACCTGCACGTGCAGCGCGGCATCGTGGTCAGCGACACGCTGCAGACCGTGACCGACCCGCGCATCTACGCCGTGGGCGAGTGCGCGGCGCACCGGGGCGTGGCCTACGGGCTGGTGGCGCCGCTGTTCGAGCAGGGCAAGGTGCTGGCCAACCACCTGGCGGAGATGGGCATCGGCCGCTATCCGGGCTCGCAGACCTCGGCCAAGCTCAAGGTCACTGGCATCCATCTGTTCAGCGCGGGCGACTTCCGCGGCGACGAGGGCACGGAGGAAATCGTGCTCAGCGACCCCGGCGCGGGCGTGTACCGCAAGCTTGTGCTGCGCGGTGACAGGCTGGTCGGCGCCTGCCTGTATGGCGACACCGAGGACGGTGGCTGGTACTTCCGCCTGTTGCGCGATGGCGTGGCAGTGCAGGAACTGCGCGACCGCCTCATGTTCGGCGAAAGTCAAGCCAGCCAGGCCAGCCAGGCCGACCCGGCCAGCGGCCCGTGACGGCGCCCGCCCCCGTGCCCTGCCCTTCCCTCATCCACCCCAGGCCCACCATGCAAGAAACCCGATCCACCTGCCCCTATTGCGGCGTAGGCTGCGGCGTCCTCATTGAAAGCGATGGTGCGCGCATCACGGGCGTGCGTGGCGATCCGGCGCACCCCGCCAACCACGGCCGCCTGTGCACCAAGGGCAGCACCCTGCACCTGACGGCCTCGCCCGCCCTGGCACAGCAGACGCGGCTGCTGCAGCCCGCGCTGCGTGCCACGCGCGGCGCGGCGCCCCAGGATGTGGGCTGGGATGCCGCGCTGGACCTGGCCGCCGGCAGGCTGGCCTCCATCGTGCAGGAGCACGGCCCCGACGCCGTGGGCCTGTATGTGAGCGGCCAGCTGCTGACCGAGGACTACTACGTCTTCAACAAGCTGGCCAAGGGCCTGATCGGCACCAACAACATCGACACCAATTCGCGCCTGTGCATGAGCAGCGCCGTGGCCGGCTACAAGCTCACGCTGGGCGCCGACGCGCCACCGGCCTGCTACGAGGATGTGGACCATGCGGACTGCCTTTTCATCGCGGGCAGCAACGCGGCATGGGCGCATCCCGTGCTCACGCGGCGCATCGAGCAGGCGCGTGCCGCGCGGCCGCAGATGAAGATCATCGTGGCCGACCCGCGCCGCACCGACACGGCCGGCATGGCCGACCTCTTCCTGCCGCTGCGCCCCGGCAGCGACACCCTGCTGTTCCACGGCATGCTGCACATCATGGAACTGGAAGGCTGGCTGGACCAGGCCTACATCGCACGCCACACCAGCGGCTTTGCCGACCTGCAGGCCCTGGTGCGGGAGGCCACGCCCGAGCGCGTGGGCGAGCTCTGCGGCCTGCCCCGGCACGATCTGTTCCAGGCCGCGCAATGGTTTGCGCTGGGCGGGGATGCACGCGACGGCGCCGCCCGTGGCGCCACGCTGAGCCTGTACTGCCAGGGCCTGAACCAGAGCAGCAACGGCACGGCCAAGAACGCCGCGCTGATCGGCCTGCACCTGGCCACGGGCCAGATCGGGCGCGCGGGCGCGGGGCCGTTCTCGCTCACGGGCCAGCCCAATGCCATGGGCGGGCGCGAGGTGGGCGGGCTGGCCAATCTGCTGTCGGCCCACCGCGACCTGGCCAACCCGGCCCACCGCGCCGAAGTGGCCGCACTGTGGGGCGTGGACGACGTGCCGCCCCGCCCCGGCAAGACCGCCGTGGAGATGTTCGAGGCCGCCGCCGAGGGCGAGATCCGCGCGCTGTGGATAGCCTGCACCAACCCTGCGCAAAGCATGCCCGACCAGGCCCTGGTGCGGCGCGCGCTGCAGCGGGCCGAATTCGTCATCGTGCAGGAGGCCTTTGCCACCACCGCCACCTGCGCCTACGCCGACCTGCTGCTGCCTGCCACCACCTGGGGCGAGAAGATCGGCACGGTGACCAACAGCGAAAGGCGCATCTCGCGCGTGCGCCCCGCCGTGGCCGCACCCGGTGCCGCGCGCCATGACTGGCGCATTGCCGTGGACTGCGCGCGGCGCATGGAGGCACGGCTGCGCCCGGGCCGGCCCAGCCTATTCCCCTACGACACCGAAGACGCCGCTGCCGGCGCCCAGGCCATCTGGAACGAGCACCGCGAGAGCACGCGCGGGCGTGACCTGGACATCACCGGCCTGTCCTGGGATCTGCTGGACGCGCAAGGCCCCCAGCAATGGCCGCTGCCCGAAGGCGCAGCCCAAGGCCGCGCACGGCTCTACGAAGACGGCCGCTTTCCCACGCCCGATGGCCGCGCACGCTTTGCCCTGCTGCCCTGGCAGCCGCTGGCCGAGCCGCCCGATGCGCACTATCCTTTCAGCCTGACCACGGGCCGGCTGCGCGACCAGTGGCACGGCATGAGCCGCACGGGCCAGCTGGGCCGTTTGTTCGGCCATGCGGCCGAGCCCTGCCTGCAAATGCACCCGCGGGACATGGCCGAGCGCGGCCTGCGCGCGGGCGACCTGGTGCAGATGAGCAGCCGGCGCGGCGCCCTGCTGGTGCCGGTGCAGCCCGATGACACGCTGACGCCCTCCCAGCTCTTCATGGCCATGCACTGGGGCGGCGAGTATCTGGGCGGCACTTCAATGGGCGGCGTCAATGCCCTGACCACACCGGCCTTGTGCCCCGGCTCCAAGCAGCCCGAACTCAAGCACACGGCCGTGAAGCTGCAAAAGGCCGAACTGCCCTGGACCCTGCTGGCCATGGCCTGGCTGCCCAAGGACCGGGTGCTGGCCGCGCGCGAGCAGTTGTCCGCCCTCATGCCGCACTTCGGCTTTGCCAGCTGCGTGCCCTTCGGCAATGCCGTCCCGCTGCAGGACGCCGCCCGGGCCCGGCACGGCGTGCTGCTGCGCGCCGCCGCCCATGAGGCGCCGGGCGAGGCCGTCCTCGCACGGATCGAATCCCTGCTGGGCCTGGATGCCGCCGACCCCCTGCGCTACACCGACCGCCGCCGCCAGCACAGCCGCGCGCTGCGGCTGGACCGCCACAGCCTGTCCACCACGGTCGAGGCCCTGCTGCTGGCCGGCGACACGCGCGCGGGCAGTTGGCTGTCCACCCTGCTGCAGGACCAGATGCCGGCACAGGACTATGGCCGCCTGCTGCTCATGCCCTCGGGCTCGGCGCCGCTGGCCATCCAGCCGCGTGCGCGCCAGGTCTGTACCTGCTTCGATGTGGACGAGACCGCCATCGCAGGCGCGCTTGCGCGCTGCGAGGGCAGCGACGACGCGCGCCTGGCCGCGCTGCAGGGCCAGTTGCGATGCGGCACCAATTGCGGCTCCTGCCTGCCGGAGCTCAAGCGCCTGGTGCGCCACATCCCCCTGGCGAAGAGCCAGGAGACCGCATGAAAGAGGCGATGGAACAACGGGTTTGCATATATAGCGAAAAGTAATGAAACCTGCGGGAAAATATGCCCCCACAGGATTCCACCCACGATTGCAACGCCATGGGCATCAGCCAATACATCAAGGAAATAGGCCGCGGCGCACGCGGAGCCAAGGCGCTGGAGCGCCCGCAGGCGGCCGACCTGTTCGGCCAGGTGCTGGACGGCGGCGTCAGCGACCTGGAGATCGGGGCCTTTTGCATCGCCATGCGCATCAAGGGCGAGACCGTTGAGGAGATGAGCGGCTTCCTGGACGCCGTGCATGCGCGCGTCGCCCGTTTTCCCGCCTCGGCCAATGGCCGCCCCGTGATCGTGCTGCCCAGCTACAACGGCGCGCGCCGCCTGCCCGTGCTCACGCCCCTGCTGGCCCTGCTGCTGGCGCGCGAAGGCCTGCCCGTGCTGCTGCACGGCATGCGCACCGAGGCGCGCCGCATCCTGGCCAGCGATGTGCTGCAGGCACTGGGCATTGCGCCGCTGCCATCTCCCCAGGCCCTGGCCGACGGCCAGGTGGCCCATATCCATACCGAACATCTGCACCCGGCCCTGGCGCGCCTGCTGTCCGTGCGCGAGGTCATCGGCCTGCGCAACCCGGGCCACAGCGTGGTCAAGCTGCTGGCGCCCTGCGAGGGCCCCTGCCTGCTGGTGACGGCCTACACCCATCCCGAGTACCTGCCCATGCTGCACGGCACCTTCGGGATGCTGGGCATGAATGTCCTGCTCTCGCGCGGGCTGGAAGGCGAGGTCGCGGCCGACCCGCGCCGGCTGCCGCGCTACGACGGCTTTGTGGCAGGCGCCCACCAGCTGCTGGCCGAGCAGCAAAGCGGCACTGCTTCCGAGGTGCCGGGCCTGCCCGCCGAGATCGACGTGGACACCACGGCGCGCTACACCGAAGACGTGCTCGCGGGCCGGCTGCCCGTGCCGCCCGCGCTCACACGCCAGGTGGAACACATCGTCCACCTTGCCGATCAGATTCGCTGAATACCCCAGAAAAAACGGAGCCCCGCCATGACGACCCCGTCCCACACCCCCGCGAACACCGCCCGGCGCGGCACCTGCACCCTGGTCGGCGCAGGCCCCGGCGACCCGGAGCTGCTGACCATCAAGGCCCTCAAGGCCATACAGGCGGCCACCGTGCTGCTGGTCGATGACCTGGTCAGCGACGCCATCGTGGCCCATGCCGCGCCCACGGCGCGCATCGTCTACGTGGGCAAGCGCGGCGGCTGCAAGAGCACGCCCCAGGCCTTCATCGAAAAGCTCATGCTGAGCGCCGTGCAGGAGGGCGAGACCGTGGTGCGCCTGAAGGGCGGCGACCCCTTCATCTTCGGGCGCGGCGGTGAAGAGGTGGAGCACCTGCGCGAAGCGGGCGTCGAGGTCCAGGTCATCAACGGCATCACCGCTGGCCTGGCCGGGCTCACCAGCCTGGGCGCCCCGCTCACGCACCGCGACCGGGCGCACGGCGTGGTCTTCATCACGGGCCACGCCAAGCCCGGCGACAGCGGCACCGACTGGCGCCAGCTGGCCGCCACCGCGCGCGATGCGCGGCTCACCCTGGTGATCTACATGGGCGTGAGCAGCGTGGAGCACATCCGCGCCGAGCTGCTCAATGGCCTGCCCGCAGCCACGCCCGTGGCCGTGATCCAGCACGCCAGCCTGCCACAACAGCGCCACGCGCTGACCACGCTGGGCGCACTGGTGGAGTGCATTGCCGACACAGGCCTGGGCAGCCCCAGCGTCATCGTCGTTGGCGATGTGGTCCATGGCGTACGGGCAATGGCCGAACCTCAGACGCAGCTCACCGCTGCGGTTGCAGCCGCCTGAGTGCGAGATTGCTGCAATCAAAAATCTATCGATTCATAAAAGTCATTAGTTTTCATTAAAAATCCCCTGTTGGCTGCCGAAACGGCGTTTAGACCGTTTTGGCAGACCGTCAGCTCCGCCAGGCGGCGGTAGCGCCATCGGGGGATTCCATGAAAACACCAGGCCTTACTTTCACTTCCACAGCTGCGCAGATACGGCTGTCCGCATGGCGGCGCACGTGGTCGCCGCTGCTGGCCGGCTGCGCGCTTGGCATGGCCCTGCTCATGCCCGGCCTGGCTGGAGGCGCCGACATGGTGCTGGCCACGCGCGTCACGGCCGCTGCAAAACCCTGGCTCACGCCCGCGCACCGCCAGTGGCTGCAGGCGCGCGGGCCGCTGACCGTGGGCATTTCCCTGCCCGACCATCCTCCCCTGGAAATGATCGATGGCGAGCGCTTCCAGGGCATCACGGCCGACCACCTGGGCCTGCTGTTTCCCGCGCCGGTGCGCTTCAAGACCTATGGATCGCGCGTGGCCGTGCTCGATGCGCTGCGGCGCGGCGAGATCGACCTGGCCTGCGAGGGCACCGAGCTGGAGGCCGAACGCGCCGACCTGGCCCTGAGCGTGCCCTACCTGCCCAGCCAGCCCGTGCTGGTGTCGCTCTCGCATGCGCCCTTCGACGCGGAGCGCCGGGGCGCGCGGCTGGCCATGACGCGCGACCAGCTGTTGCGCTCCCAGGTTGCGGCCGCCTATCCTCTCAGCGAGCTGCTGACCTATGAAACACCCCGCCGCGCGCTGGAGGCGCTGAGCCTGGGCGAGATCGATGGCTTCATCGGCGACACGGTCACGGTGCACTACCTGATCCAGGCCAACTACCTGCTCAACCTGCGCGTGCAGGGCTTTGCCCCCATAGAGAGCCGGGGCTTCGGCATGCTGGTGCGGCATGACGATACGCAGTTGAAGGCCTATCTGGACCAGGCCCTGCCCGCCATCACCTTGCAGCATGGCGACGACATTCTGCACAGCTGGAGCGGCAGCCGCCGTCCGCTGCTGGGAAGCGACCGCGTGGCCCTGACACCCTCGGAAAAGCAGTGGCTGGATGCCCATCCCCGCATTCCCGTGGTGCTCAACAGCTCGCTGGGATCACTGGGAAAGCTGAATGCCGACCGCCAGGCCGAGGGCATAGGACCCGACTACCTGGACCTGATCAGCCACCGCGCCGGCCTGCAGTTCGACTACGTGACCGCACGCAACTACACCGAACTCGAGGCCATTCTGGGCTCGGGCAAGGCCCTGCTCACCCCCGTCTACACCTCGCCGCCGATTGCATCGCCCGATATCAAGCTGCTGCCGCCCTACCTGCGCAGCGCGGTGGTGGTGCTGGCCCGGCCCGAGGCGAACGCGGGCACACAGCGTGACAAGGGCATACACCACCTGCAGGGACTGGAGGGCAAGCGCGTGGCCATGGTGGCTGGCTTCTTCCTGGAGGACACGGTGCGCCGCGAGCATCCGCGCATACGGCTGCAGCTGTATCCCGACCTGGCCCAGGCCCTGGCCAGCGTGGCGGCCGATGACAGCGATGCCTTCGTCGGCAACGACTACGCAGCGCGCTATGCCAACGCCCAGCAATTGGGCAACCAGCTGCAGCTCACCGGCATCCTGGAGGACTACACCCGCCCCGTGAGCCTGGCCGTGCATGCCGCCGAGCCCGAGCTTCTGAGCATTCTGGAGAAGGCCCAGCTGTCCATCTCACCCGAAGAAATGGCCGAAATCGTGCGCCTGTGGGCGCCGCGCGATAGCGGCAGCGGCACGCGCTTTTGGCGCGAGCACCGCCAGCGCCTGCTGCTGCTGCTGGCAGCGCTGGCGCTGGCCACGGCCACCTCCCTGGTCTGGGGCTTTTACCTGAGCCGCCAGATGCGCAGGACGCGCCGTGCCGAGCGGCGCGCCGAGGCCGCCAACAGGGCCAAAAGCCTGTTCCTGTCCACCACCAGCCACGAGATACGCACGCCGCTGAGCGCCATCATCGGCCTGCTGGAGCTGGCGCAGGACCGCGAAAAACTCGGCCTGCCCCACCGCGATACGCTGGCCGCGGCCCACAAGGCCTCACAGGGCATGCTGCTGCTGCTGGGCAATGTGCTGGACCTGCACCGCATCGAGTCGGGCCACATCGACTCCACGCCCCAGCCCGTGGCGCTGCGGCCGCTGATCGAAGACATGGCCCCGCTGCTGCAGGGCCTGGCGCACGGCAAGCGGCTGTCGCTGCGCACCCAGGTTGGCAAGGGCGTGGACCACAGCGTGACGGCCGACCCGCTGCACCTCAAACAGGTGCTGTTCAACCTGCTGAGCAATGCCATCAAATTCACCGAACGCGGCAGCGTCACCCTGCGCGCGCAAGGCACCCGCCGCCATGACCGCCTGCTGCTGCAGATGGAGGTGGAGGACACCGGCATCGGCATTGCGCCGCAGGACCAGGCCCGGCTGTTCAAGCCCTTTTCGCAGGTGCCGGGAGCCCATCAGGACCAGGCCTTCGGCAGCGGCCTGGGCCTGAGCATCACGCGCCGCCTGCTGGAGCACATGGGGGGGACCATCACCCTGGAGAGCGTGCCGGGCCGGGGCTCACGCTTCACGGTCAGGTTGAGCCTGCCGCTGGTGGAGCCGGACGACAGGCTGTCGGCCGAAGAGGTATTGCCCCGGATCATGCCCGCGCCCCTGGAGCTGCGTGCAAAGGCCGATACAGGCACCGAGCCCCTGCCCGAAGTCCCGGCCGAGCCGGAACTCAGAATCCTGGCCGTGGAAGACTATATGTTCAATCGCGAGCTGCTCAAGAGCCAGCTCACCGCGCTGGGCCACGGCATCTCGCTGGCCGGCGATGGACAGGAGGCCTGGGCGCGTTGCCTGGTCGAGTCCTTTGATCTCATCATCACCGACGGCCGCATGCCGATCATGGACGGCTTCGAGTTCATCCGGCGCCTGCGTCGGCGGGAAGCCGAAAACCAGCTGCGCCGCTGCCGCGTGATTGCGCTGACCGCCAGTCCCGAGGCCTCCGAGGCCCTGCGCTACCTGCAGGCCGGTGCCGACGAGGTGCTGTCCAAGCCGGCCTCCATGGAAGACCTCAGGCGCGTCATCGAGCAGGTGCGGGACGAGTTGCAGGGCAGCGCGCCCGGCACCTGGCATCGGCCACCGGCCGCACCCTCCACGCTCAGCCCGGCTTGACCGAGCTGCTGGCCGTCACGCGGCTTTGCTCGAAGCGCTGGGCCAGCTCGCGGCGCAGGTCCTTGCGGATCAGCGCGGCCTGCCAGCGGCGCTTTTCCTCGTCGGTGGCCGGCACCAGCGTGGGCACGGGCGCAGGTTGCTTGTTCTCGTCCACCGCCACCATGGTGAAAAAGCAGCTGTTGACATGGCGCACCACCTGGGTGCGGATGTCCTCGGCCACCACCTTGATGCCGATCTCCATCGACGACTTGCCCGTGTGGTTGACGCTGGCCAGGAAGGTCACCAGCTCGCCCACGTGGATGGGCTGCAGGAACATCACCTGGTCCACGCTCAGCGTGACCACATAGCGGCCCGCGTAGCGGCTGGCGCAGGCATAGGCCACCTGGTCGAGCTGCTTGAGAACGGCGCCGCCATGGACGTTGCCCGAAAAGTTCGCCATGTCGGGCGACATGAGCACGGTCATGCTCAGCTGGTGCGATGGGAAATTCATCGCTGGATTTTAGGTCCCCCCTGAGTCGCTGCGCGCCTTCCCCCAGAGGGGGACGACACCCTCGGTGCGGGGCGGCCCTTCCTCGGTGTCCCTGGCTTCAGGACACGCCAGTTTCACAGGGCACGCGAAGGGCTGGCACAAGTGCGCGAGAATGGGCGCCCTTTTGCCCCCCGAGTGACGTTTTTGTGACCTCTTCCCTCTCTTTCGACGCCATCGTCATCGGCGCCGGCGCGGCCGGTCTGTTCTGTGCGGCCCAGGCCGGGCAGCGTGGCCTGTCGGTGCTGCTCCTGGACCACGCGGAGAAGGTGGCCGAGAAGATCCGCATCTCGGGCGGCGGCCGTTGCAACTTCACCAACCGCGATCTGGACGTGCGTGCGCCGCACAAGCACTTCGTGGGCGGCAACCCGCAGTTCTGCCGCTCGGCCCTGTCGCGTTACACGCCGGCCGACTTCATCGCGCTGATGGACAGGCACGGCATTGCCCACCATGAAAAGCACAAGGGCCAGCTGTTCGCCGACCGCTCGGCCGAGGACATCATCGCCATGCTGCTGGCCGAATGCCAGGCCGGCGGCGTGCAGCGCTGGCAGCCCTGCAAGGTTGATTCCGTCGTTCATGCGGATGGCCAGTACCGCCTGCAGACCAGCCGTGGCGCCGTGCAGGCGCCCAGCCTGGTCATCGCCACGGGCGGGCTGTCCATTCCCAAGATCGGCGCCACCGACTTCGGCTACCGCCTGGCCCAGCAGTTCGACCTGCCCCTGGTCGAGCGCGTGCCGGGCCTGGTGCCGCTGACCTTCGACGGCGAGGCCTGGGCCCCCTACGCCCAGCTCGCCGGCTTGGCCCTTCCGGTCGAGATCAGCACCGGCAGCAAGAAGGAACGCATGGCCTTCATGGAAGACCTGCTGTTCACGCACCGCGGCCTGTCCGGCCCCGCCGTGCTGCAGATCTCGAGCTACTGGAAGCCCGGCACGCCCCTGTGCATCAACCTCGCCCCCGAGGTGGACCTGCAGGACGAATTGCTCAAGGCCAAGTCGCGCTCGCGCAAGCTCATCGCCAACGAACTGGCGCAGTGGCTGCCCTCGCGCCTGGCCGATGCCTGGGTGCAGCAGGACGCGGCCTGGCAGCGCCCCATTGCCGAAGCCTCGGACAAAGCCCTGAACCAGCTGGCCGAGCGCCTGTCGCGCTGGGAGATCGTGCCCACCGGCACCGAAGGCTACAAGAAGGCCGAAGTGACGCTGGGCGGCGTGGACACGCGTGCGCTTTCGCAACAGACCATGGAATGCAAGACCCAGCCCGGCCTGTACTGCATCGGCGAGGTGGTGGACATCACCGGCTGGCTGGGCGGCTACAACTTCCAATGGGCCTGGGCCAGCGGGTATGCGTGCGCGCAGGCATTGCCTTGTGCGTGATTTGTCAGATCGCTTTCGTCTCGCGTATAATCGCCCGCTTTGCTGGCAATTGCCCCGTCGGCCAATACTAGTTAACTATTGACGGGGACCAACCGCTGAACATGGCTCTCAGGCCCGATCTTCCCGAGAACCCGCTGTCAGCACAGATATCTGGAAATCTAGCTAATGACCACCATCCGCGTAAAAGAAAACGAGCCCTATGAAGTTGCCCTGCGCCGCTTCAAGCGCACCATCGAAAAGCTCGGCCTGCTGACCGACCTGCGCGCTCGCGAGTTCTACGAGAAGCCCACATCCGAACGCAAGCGCAAGAAGGCTGCCGCCGTCAAGCGTCACTACAAGCGCGTTCGCAGCATGCAGCTGCCCAAGAAGCTGTACTGATCAGCCCTTGACCAGCCGGCTCTCGTCAGCCGCAAAACCCGCGCTCGGGACGCCAGGCGCGGGTTTTTTGTTTTTGTTTTTTGGTTTTTGTTTTCCGACGCCACTACCTCAGGAGAAATGCCATGAGCCTCAAGGCCCAGATCACCGAAGACATGAAGACCGCCATGCGCGCCAAGGACAGCGAACGCCTGGGCACCATCCGCCTGCTGCTGGCCGCGATGAAGCAAAAGGAAGTCGATGAGCGCGTCGAGCTCGACGACGCCGCCGTCATCGCCATCGTGGACAAGCTGATCAAGCAGCGCAAGGACAGCATCGCCGCCTTCGAGGGCGCGGGCCGCCAGGACCTGGCCGACAAGGAAAAGGCCGAAATGGCCGTGCTGACCGCCTACCTGCCCGCACGCATGTCGGCCGAGGAAGTGGCCACCGCCGTGAAGGCCATCGTGGCCGAGCTGGGTGCCTCCGGCCCCGGCGACATGGGCAAGGTCATGGGCGCGGTCAAGGCGCAACTGGCTGGCAAGGCCGACATGGGCCAGGTGTCCGCTGCCGTCAAGGCCGCCCTGGCAGGTTGAGCCTGCTGCGGCAGCCGCGCCCTTTTCAGGACGCTGCTGCCGCCCACTCCTGCTGAAAGTGCTCCTGCAGGAATTCAACACACACCCGCACCTTGGCCGACAGCTGCAGCCGCGTCGGATAGACCGCCCAGACATTGGCCTCCTGCCGCCATTCGGGCAGCAGCTGCACCAGGCGCCCGGCCTGCAGATGGGCGCCCACATCCCACAACGAGCGCAGCGCAATGCCGCGCCCGTCCACGGCCCACTGCACCACCATCTCGCCGTTGTTGGCCGACAGCGGCCCCGTGACCTTCACCGATTGCTCGGCGGCGCCCGCGCGCAGCCGCCACACGCCAAAGGCCTGGTCGCGCTCCTTGATGGCCAGGCAGTCGTGGGCCGACAGCTCGGCCGGCGTGCGCGGCGTGCCACGGCGCGCCAGGTAGGCAGGCGCCGCGCACAGCACGCGGTGGTTGTCGGCCAGCCGCCGCGCAATCAGGTGGGGCGCGATCTCGTCGCCCACGCGCACATCCAGATCGAAGCCCTCCCCCGCCACATCCACCAGCCGGTCGAACACATCCAGCCGCACCTGCAGCCCCGGATGGCGCTCCACCAGCCGGGACAGCGCCGGCGCGATCACATGCCGCCCGAAGCCGAAGCTGCTGCTCACGCGCAGCAGGCCGCGCGGCTCGCTGCGCGTGATGGCCACCTCCTGCATCAGCTGGTCCATGTCGTCGAGGATGCGCTGCGCCCAGTGGAATACGCGCTCGCCCTCCTCGGTCACGGCCACGCGGCGCGTGGTGCGGTGCAGCAGCTTCACGCCCAACTCCTGCTCCAGCAGGCGGATGCGCTTGCTCACATAGGCGGGCGATGCACCCAATTCCTCGGCCGCAGCGGCAAAGCCGGATTTGCGGGCCACCACGGTGAAGACACGCAGGTCTTCGGGAGCCGGTTGTTTATTCACGATCTGTAAACAATGGAACCACAGTTGGCCGATTGTATTTAGCCCTGGCGCAGCCAACAATGCCATGCATGCGGCCAGGCTGTCAGCGGCGCCGCTTCATATCCATCCATTCGATCCAAGGACAGACACCATGCAAGACACATTCAAGATCGCCGTCATCGCCGGTGACGGCATTGGCAAGGAAGTCATGCCCGAAGGCCTGCGCACGCTGGAGGCCGCCGCCAGCCGCTTTGCGATCAAGCTCGAATTCCACCATTTCGACTGGGCCCACTGCGACTACTACCTGGCCCACGGAAAAATGATGCCCGACGACTGGAAGGCGCAGCTCTGCGGCATGGACGCCATCTTCTTCGGCGCCGTGGGCTGGCCCGCCACCGTGCCCGACCATGTCTCGCTGTGGGGCTCGCTGCTCAAGTTCCGCCGCGAGTTCGACCAGTACATCAACCTGCGCCCCGTGCGCCTGTTCGAGGGCGTGCCCTGCCCGCTGGCCGGCCGCAAGCCCGGCGACATCGACTATTACGTGGTGCGCGAGAACACCGAAGGCGAATACACCTCGCTGGGCGGCATCATGTACGAGGGCACGGACCGCGAAATCGTGATCCAGGAATCGGTCTACTCGCGCAAGGGTGCCGAGCGCCTGCTCAAGTACGCCTTCGACCTGGCCCAAAGCCGCGAGCGCAAGCACGTCACCCTGGCCACCAAGAGCAACGGCATCGCCATCAGCATGCCCTGGTGGGACCAGCGCGCCGAGGACGTGGCCAAGGCCTACCCGGACGTCACGCTGGACAAGCAGCACATCGACATCCTGACCGCGCGCTTCGTGCTGCAGCCGGGCCGCTTCGACGTGGTGGCCGCCACCAACCTGTTCGGCGACATCCTCAGCGACCTGGGACCGGCCACCACGGGCACCATCGGCCTGGCCCCCTCGGCCAACCTCAACCCCGACCGCAGCTTCCCCAGCCTGTTCGAGCCCGTGCACGGCTCGGCGCCCGACATCTACGGCAAGAACATCGCCAACCCCATCGCCATGGTCTGGTCGGCAGCGCTGATGCTGGACTTCCTGACCCACGGCCATGGCGCAGGCCGCGCGGCGCACGACGCCATCGTTTCGGCCATCGAGGAAGTCATCAAGAACGGCCCCCGCACGCCCGACCTGGGCGGCACGGCCAGCACCACCGAAGTGGGCCAGGCCATCGCGGCACAGATCGCGGGCAGGTAGGCCTCAGGGCTGCTGCGCCTGCCGGGGCCGGCGCACGGCCCTGATGCGGCCGCTTTCTCCGCCGCCGCAGAAGAAGCGGTCGCCGCCGTCGGACTCCAGCCCCGACACGCCGGTGCCGGCCGGCATCTCCAGCCGCTGCAGCACGGCACCGCTGTCCGGGTCCAGGCGCCGCAGATCGCTCTGGCCCTCTTCCCAGGTGCCGTGCCACAACTGGCCGTCCACCCAGGTGACGCCGGTGACGAAGCGGTTGGACTGCAGGGTGCGCAGCACCGCCCCGGTGTCGGGATCGATCTGATGGATCTTGCGGCCGTGGTACTGCCCCACCCACAGCGAGCCCTCGGCCCAGGCCATTCCCGAATCGCCGGCATCACCACCGCCCCCGGGTGCAGGAATGGTGGCCAGCACATGGCCGGTGGACAGGTCGATCTTCTGGATACGGTCATTGGCGATCTGGAACAGATGCCGGCCATCGAAGGCCGTGCCGGCATCGCCCGGCACAGGGATGCTGCGCACGATCCGGCCGCTGTCGGGGTCCAGCGCCTGCAATTGGGTGCCGGTGGCGAACCAGACCTGGCTGCCGTCGTAGGACACCCCGTGCACGCAATCGATGCCGGGAAAGGGACCGTACTCGCGGATGATTTCTGCAGCTTCTGTCTTCATGCGGAACTCCTGGTTGCGTTGGTCGGCCCATGCTAGCCAGCCGGCAGCACAGCGGGGAGTAACAAAGTCGTCGTGAATCCCGGCGCAGGCCGGGCCACCCAGCGGCGGGCGCGTCCCCGGCCCACGGGCTGCGCCAGCGCGTCGCGCTCCAGCGCCTCCAGGGTCCTCTGGACGCTGCGCTGGCTCGCGCCCAGTGCCAGGGCCAGCGCCGAACTGGCCCAGGCCTCGCCATCGGAGAGCAGCGCCAGCACCGGCCCGCACAGCACGCCCGGCGCACCTTCCAAGGGCCGTGCCAGCACGGCCACCCGGGCCTGCCGGGGCGCCAGCACAAATCCCAGGGGCGTGGCGTGAACTTCTGCCAGCGGCCGCAGCAGGCGGCGCAGGCGGCCGATCTCGACACGCAGACGCGCACGGTACGAATCATCGGCCTGCCGGGCGCGAAATACCTGCGCCACCAGCGCCTCGCGTGAGACATCGCCGGGCCAGGCCTCGCCCAGCGCGCGCGCCAGCGCGAACAGCACCGGGCGCCCCGCCAGCGAGACCGCCACCGCTCCGGCGCGCACCGCATGACGGCAGGCATCCACCACCAGCGCGCCCGAGGCCAGCAGGGTCCCGGCCTCATCCAGCGACAGCAGCTTCTGAGCCTGCGATCCGGCCGGCTCCCGCTCCAGCAGCACCGCAGCAGGCGCGTGCAGGGCCTGGGCGGCCTGCCCCACCTCGGCGGCCAGTGCTGCAATGCCGGCGGCGCCGGCCGCCTGCGCGGCATCGGCCAGCGCACTGTGCGACGCACGGATGTCCAACCGGCGCATGGCGATACCCGCCAGGGCCAGGGCATGGAACGCCTGCAAGGCGGCAGGCAGCAGCGCGGGCCGCAGTCCGCCCAGCAGACCCTCGGCCTCGCCCAGGCGGCCCAGCAGCAGGCAACGGCGTATTTCCAGATAGCCTGCATGCGCGGCGTTCACAGCATCGCCATGCGCCTGCAGCACCGCTCGCGCCGCAACCAACCTGCGGGCCGGCCATGCCAGCTCGCGCAGGGCCAGTGCAATCTCGGCCTCGGCCACTACGCAGCGGGCGCGGGCCACGGCCTCATGGGCGCCGAAGGCGCGCGCAGCGCTGCGCAGCAAGGCCCTGGCCCGCACCAGATCGCCCAGTTGCGCCATGGCGATGCCACGCAGTGCCAGCGCGGGCGCATCGTCGCGCAGCGCCACCCGGTTCAGCGCGCCAAGGGGGTCGCCAACCGCGAGCGCACGGGCCGCCGCCGTGATCAGAGAATCCATGCCCATCCCATCCATCGTGTGCGGCACGGCTGTGCCTGCAATTCATCCCGGGCCAACGCACGGTCACGGCCCGGTCATCGGTGGGCGCTAGGCTGGGTCGCCAAACGCCCTGCCAAACGCTCTGCCAAACGCTTTGCCACACCCACTCCCCCGCCATGATGCTCCGCCGCCATCTTCTGCTGTCCACGGCTGCCGGCTCGCTGCTGCCCTCCATCCTCCGGGCCCAGTCCGCACCCGCCGCCATCACGCGCGACGCGGCGCGGCCGCTGCTGCCCTCGGGCCTGCAAAGCGGCGATGTGCTGGCTGACCGCGCCATCGTCTGGGCGCGCGCCAGCCGCGATGCGCGCATGTGGATCGAATGGTCCACCACCTCCGGCTTTGCCAACCCCACGCGCGTGCGCGGGCCGGATCTGCTGATGGACAGCAGCGACGGCACGGGCCGCATCGACCTGCAGGGCCTGCCTGCGGGCCAGGACATCTTCTACCGCGTGGTGCTGGAGGACTTTGCCAGCGCCAATGTGCGCTCGCCCGCCGTGCAGGGACACTTTCGCACGCCGCTGGCGGCGGGCATGCCCGCCACTCGGCCGCTGCGCCTGGTGTGGAGCGGCGACACGGCGGGCCAGGGCTTCGGCATCAACGAAGCCTTTGGCGGCATGCGCATCTACGAGGCCATGCGCAGGACCGACCCCGACGTGTTCCTGCACAGCGGCGACACCATCTATGCCGACGGCCCCATTGCCGCGCAGATGAAGCTGCGCGACGGCACGCTGTGGAAGAACCTGGTCACGCCCGAGGTCGCCAAGGTGGCCGAGACGCTGGACGAATTCCGGGGCCGCCACCGCTACAACCTCATGGACGCCAACGTGCGCGCGCTGGGCAGCGAGGTTGCCCAGATCTGGCAGTGGGACGACCACGAGGTCACCAACAACTACTCGGACAGCAAGAGCGTGGCCAACGACGCGCGCTACACAGAAAAGAACGTGCAGCTGCTGGCGGCGCGCGGCCAGCGCGCCTTCATGGAATACGCGCCCATGCGTCCCTTCGGCGCGGCCATGCACCAGCGCCTGTACCGCCGCCTGCCCCAGGGCCCGCTGGCCGACATCTTCGTGATCGACATGCGCAGCCACCGCGGCCCCAACAGCCACAACCTGCAGGCGGCCGAAGGCCCGGACACCGACATGCTGGGCCGCCCCCAGGTGCAGTGGCTGCTGGACGGCCTCAAGCGCAGCCGCGCCACCTGGAAGCTGATCGCCAGCGACATGCCCATCAGCCTCTTCGTGCCCGATGGCAAGGATGCCGAGGGCCGCGCCCAGTGGGAGGCCGTGGCCAATGGCGAGCATGGCGCACCCCGGGGCCGCGAGCTGGAGATGGCGCGCCTGCTCAAGGGCATCAAGGACGCGGGCATCCACAACGTGGTCTGGCTCACGGCCGACGTGCACTACACGGCGGCCCACCATTTCAGCCCCGAGCGCGCCAGCTTCCAGGACTTCGACCCGTTCTGGGAATTCGTCTCCGGCCCGCTGAATGCGGGCGGCTTCGGACCCAACGAGATGGACAAGACCTTTGGCGGCGAAGTCGTTTTCCAGAAAAGCGCGGGCCACGCCAACTCGGCGCCCAGCGAAGGCTTCCAGTTCTTCGGCCAGCTCGACATAGACCCCCGCAGCCAGGCGCTGACCGTGGTGCTCAAGGACCTGGACGGCAAGGCGCTGTACACGAAGACGCTGGAGCCTCAGCGCAGCTGAGCCTGCCGCCTGGAGATCACGGCATTGCCCCCGCCGCAGGCCCCTGGCCGGCGAACAGGGCAAGATGGCCGGCTGCGGCATTCGGGCCGCTCAGACACAGCACGGAATCTCCATGAAGCACTACGACTACATCGTCATCGGCGGCGGCAGCGGCGGCATTGCATCGGCCAACCGCGCCGCCATGCACGGGCGCCACTGCGCGCTGATCGAAGCCGGCGAGATCGGCGGCACCTGCGTCAACGTGGGCTGCGTGCCCAAGAAGGTCATGTGGCATGCGGCCCAGATCGGCGAGGCCATGCACCGCTACGGCCCCGACTACGGCTGGGATGCCACCGTCGACCGCCTGGACTGGCAGCGCCTGCTGGACAGCCGCAGCGCCTACATCGACCGCATCCATGCCTCGTATGAAAGCGGCCTGGCGCGCAACAAGGTCGAGCTGATCCAGGGCTTCGGCCGCTTCGTGGATGCGCGCACCGTGGAGGTGGGCGGCCAGCGGCTCAGTGCCGATCACATCCTCATCGCCACGGGCACGCGCCCGGCACGGCCCGACATTCCGGGCGCCGAGCTGGGCATTGACTCCGACGGCTTCTTCGCCCTCAAGGCCCTGCCTGCACGCACGGCCGTGGTGGGTGCCGGCTATATCGCCGTGGAGATTGCCGGCGTACTGCACGCGCTGGGCTCGCAGACCCATCTGTTCCTGCGCCAGAACTCGGCACTGCGCGGGTTCGATCCGCTGCTGAGCCAGACCCTGATGGAGATCATGGAGGCCGAAGGCCCCGCCGTGCACCGCCAGGCCACCCCGAAGGCCGTGGTCCGCAACGCAGACGGCAGCCTGGACCTGCAACTGCAGGACGGCAGCAGCCACACCGTGGACTGCGTGGTCTGGGCCGTGGGCCGCCGACCCGACACCTCGGGCCTGAACCTGGAGGCCGCGGGCGTGGCGCTGCAGGACAGCGGCCACATCGCGGTGGACAAGTTCCAGGACACCAATGTGCCCGGCATCCACGCCGTGGGCGACATCACGGGCCGCATCGAACTCACGCCCGTGGCCGTGGCCGCCGGCCGGCGCCTGTCCGAGCGCCTGTTCAACGGCAAGACCGGCGAGCACCTGGACTACGACAACGTGCCCACCGTGGTCTTCAGCCACCCGCCCATAGGCACCGTGGGCCTGACCGAGCCGCAGGCACGCGAGCGCTTTGGCGACGATCAGGTCAAGGTCTACCAATCGGCCTTCACGGCCATGTACACGGCCGTCACGCGCCACCGCCAGCCCGCGCGCATGAAGCTGGTCTGCGTGGGCCCCGAGGAACGCATCGTGGGCATACACGGCATCGGCCTGGGGATGGACGAGATGCTGCAGGGCTTTGCCGTGGCCCTGAAGATGGGTGCCACCAAGCGCGACTTCGACGACACCGTGGCCATCCACCCCACGGCGGCCGAGGAGTTCGTGACCATGCGCTGAACAGGCGCACAGCCTGACCTCAGCGGTTGACCACGGCCTTGGGCAGGGCCAGCGTCAAGAGGCTGCCGGCCACCAGGCAGGCGGCGAACAGCAGCAGGCCTGCGCTCGACGAGTGCGTGAGATCCTTGAGCCAGCCCAGCAAATAGGTGGCCGCAAAGCCTCCCAGGTTGGCAATGGAGGCGATCAGCGCAATGCCTGCGGCCGCCGCCGGCCCCGTCAGGAACGTGGCGGGCAGGCACCAGAACACGGGAAAGGCTGCCATGATGCCCGCCGTCGCCAGAGAGAACAGCAGCACGGTGGCGAACACATGGCCGGTGTACAGCGTGCTCAGAGCCATGGCGGCCGCGCCCGCCAGTGCCGGCAGCACGATGTGCCAGCGCCGCTCGCGGCGCCGGTCGGAGCTGATGCCGTTGAGCAGCAGCGCAGCGATGGCAAAGGCATTGGGAACGGCCGTGAGCAGGCCGATCTCGGCCGTGCTCCTGACCCCGGCCTCGCGGATGATGGTGGGCAGCCAGAAGCTGATGGCATAGGTGGACATCATCAGGCTCAGGTCGATCAGGCCCAGCAGCCAGACCCGGCCGCTGGACAACGCCGCCCACAGCGAATGGTGGGACTCGGCCAGCCTGTCGCTGTCGAGGTTGGCGCGCAGCACGCCCTTGTCGCGCGGCGACAGCCATTGGGCCGACTCGATGCTGTTGGGCAGGTAGACGAAGACCAGCAGGCCCAGCACCACCGAGGGAATCGCCTCCAGGAAGAACAGCCACTGCCAGCCCGCATGGCCACGCACGCCGGCAAAGGCCGTCATGATCCAGCCCGACAGCGGCGCCCCGACCAGGCTGGCCAGCGGCAGGCCGATCAGGAACAGCGCCATGATCTTGCTGCGCATGCGCGTGGGATACCAGTAGGTCAGGTACAGCATGACGCCGGGAAAGAACCCCGCCTCGGCCACACCCAGCAGAAAGCGCAGCACATAGAACTGCATGGGCGTGCTCACGAACATGGTCGCGCCCGAGATCAGGCCCCAGGTGATCATGATCCGCGCGATCCACAGCCGCGCGCCCATGCGCGCCAGCACCAGGTTGCTGGGCACCTCGAAGAGGATGTAGCCCACGAAGAACAGGCCCGCACCCAGGCCGTAGACCGTCTCGCTGAAGCCCAGGTCCTGCTGCATCTGCAGCTTGGCCAGCCCCACGTTGATGCGGTCCAGATAGGCGGCCAGGTAGCACAGGCAGAAGAAGGGCACGAGCCGCCACGTCACGCGCCCGTACAGCTGCCGCCGCTCCTTCTCCTGCTCCCGCAAGTGGACCCCCTGCCCCTGCATACCGCCAATGCCTGCATTGCTGTGAACTGACATTTCAGCTCCTTGCTGTGTTGACCATTGCCACCGTTCATGGCCCTGCGTCGCCGCGTTGGCGCACTGCAGCCGGATCCGGCGGAAACATCTGTCTGCAGTGGAAATTTCAAGTGCCTACGCTCAATGCTACGCACGATAGTCAAAAACAAATCAAGTAGTTTCCCGATAGTCATCATCCATCAATGCGCACAAAAATCCCTGTACGCAAAGGAAACAAGGGGCATCAACTCACGCAATACCTTGGTGCTCCTTTGCAGTGAACCCGACTCAATTCAAGTGCATACGCTTCAAAAGCCCGAACCCGCGGAATGACATCCGTGATCAGAACCAAGGAGACACCCCATGCCCAGACTGCATTCAAGGACAGGACACGCCATTGCCCTGGCCACCCCGGCACTTGCCCTGCTCCATGCCATCGCCCCGCTGCCGGCGGGCGCGCAGGTCACGCTGCAGGGTCAGATCGATGCCTTCGCGGGGTTCTCGCGCCCGCTGGGCGCGGACAAGGGCACGGGCGTTCTCACGCCAGGCGGCATGCAGACGAATTTCTGGGCCTTGCGCGGAACGGAGGACCTGGGTTCTGGATTGAAGGCCGTGTTTGCACTGGAGGCCTTCTACCGCGCGGAC
Source organism: Delftia sp. RIT313 (assembly GCF_000632165.1). Taxonomy (NCBI): domain Bacteria; kingdom Pseudomonadati; phylum Pseudomonadota; class Betaproteobacteria; order Burkholderiales; family Comamonadaceae; genus Delftia; species Delftia sp. RIT313. The sequence continues at coordinate 76,237 of NZ_JFYT01000041.1, forward strand.
AGCGGCGCCGAAGGGCGTTTTGCCAATGACGCCTTCTTTGCGCGCAGCGCCTATGTGGGCCTGAGCGGCGGCTGGGGCACGCTGCAACTGGGGCGCAACACCACCCCCTACTGGCTGGCCACCATCGCATTCAACCCGTATGCAGGGTCCTTTTCGTTCTCACCCGCGGTGCTGCACAGCTTCGGGCCCAACGGCACGGCCGCCGCGCCGCTGCGGGGCGACTCAGGCTGGAGCGACAGCCTGCTCTACAACAGCCCGTCCTGGGGCGGATTCACGGCACGGCTGCAGTACTCGTTCGAGCCGCCGGCCGGCACGCCCGCATCCCAGCGCCGCGATGCGGACAAATACGGCGCCAGCCTCAGCTATGCGGGCGGCGCATTCGCCGCCGCCCTCGCCTACCAGAGCGTGGCCTATCCCAATGCCGCCACCACCGCTACCGCCACCGGCTTTGACCGCCAGAGCGCCTGGCTGCTGGGCGGCTCCTACGATCTGGGCATGGTCAAGCTGTTCGCCCAGTACCAGCGGCTGGCCGACACCGTGGCCGGCGCGGACCGCCGCAGGAACAGCGGCCAGTTCGGCCTGTCCATTCCCGCAGGCCCGGGCGCCGTGCTGGCCTCATATGGCCATGCGCGCACCTCGGGCGCCGAAGACGCCAGGCGCAACACCTGGGCCGTGGGCTATGACTACCCACTGTCCAAGCGCACGGACATCTACCTCAACAGCCTGCACGACCGCATCACGGGCACGGGCGCCGGCAGCGGCCAGACCTGGGGCCTGGGCCTGCGCCACTATTTCTGAGTCCTGGGCTGGGGCTGGGCCGGTGGCTGCTGCACCACGCGCAACACCGTCTCCACCATGTGGTCGCCCCAGCGCTGCAGCTCGGCCTGCTGCAGCAGCTCCTTGTCGAAGAAGGCGCTCAGCGTGTGGCGATTGGAGAGGTAGAAGTAGCCCAGTCCCATGACCGTGATGTAGAGATCGTCGATGTGCACATCGGGACGGAACAGGCCCTGGGCCATTCCCGATTCCACGGCCTTGCGCAGCAGCGTGATGGCGTTGGGAAAGAAGTCGCGTATGCCCGAAGCCTTCTTCAGGTGCTTGCCCTTGAGCAGGTTTTCGGTGTTGAGCAGGAAGATCAGTTCCGGGTGCTCCTGGTAGTAGCGCCACATGAAGCGCACCACGGCCTCCAGCGCCGCGCGCGGATCGTCGAAGTCCACCAGCAGCTTCGCCTCGGCCTCCACCAGCTTGCGGTAGGCGTTCTCCAGCACGGCGGCGAACAGCTTGTCCTTGCTACCGTAGTGGTAGTAGAGAAGGCTCTCGTAGCACTTGGCCTGCTTGCCGATGCGCTGCACGCTGGCGCCGTCGTAGCCACTTCTGGCGAACTCGATCTCGGCCGCCAGCAAGATGGCCTCCTTGGTCGTCTTGCCGGTCTTGGCAGTCCGCTTGCGCCCCGCAGACGCCTTGGCAGGGGCCTTGGAAGGGGCCGACTTCGCAGCGGCTTTCCTGGCGGGCGCAGCCTTGCGCTTCGGGGTGGCGGGAACTTCCTCGGGATCAGTGGTCATGGGCACGGCGTCAGGTGAAGGGGCGTTGCGTCGGCCATTCTAGGGAAAAACGCCATATTGAAATTGAGTGTTCACTCAAACAAAATTGAGTGAACACTCAATAAGGAGAGTCCCCATGGAAACCTATGTACTCGATACCTGGTACCCGCTGACCTGGTCGCGCAACGTGGGCCGCCAGCTGTCGGCGCACCGCATCGTCGAACGCGACGTGGTGCTCTACCGCACCGAGGCCGGCGCCGTCGTGGCCATGGAGGACGCCTGCCCCCACCGCCTGCTGCCGCTGTCCATGGGCAAGCTCAAGGGCGATGCCATCGAATGCGGCTACCACGGCCTGACCTTCGACTGCAGCGGCCGCTGCACGCGCGTGCCGGGCCAGGACATGATCCCGGGCAACGCCGTGGTGACCACCTATCCGGTCAAGGAGAACATGGGCCTGGTCTGGATCTGGATGGGCGATCCCTCGCGCGCCGACAGCGTGCCGGTGTTCGACCTGCCCCAGTACCACGACCCGGCGTGGAGCGCCGTCGAAGGCGATGCGCTGCGCATAGAGGCCAACTACCTGAACCTGGCCGACAACCTCTGCGACCCCGCCCATGTGAGCTTCGTGCACCTGAGCACGCTGGGCAACGCGGCCAGCGAGGACATCCCCGTGCACCACGAGGAGCTGGACGGCCGCATCGTCACCTGGCGCTGGATCATCGATGCGCCGGCCATTCCGCTGTTCGCCAAGTACGGCAATTTCAGCGGCAACGTGGACCGCTGGCACTACTACCACTACCACGCGCCCAGCATCGCCATCATCGACTTCGGCAGTGCCGCCACGGGCACGGGCGCACCCGAGGGCCGGCGCGACAACTGCATGCAGATCTATGCCTGCCACTTCATGACGCCCGTGGACCGGAACACCTCCATCGACCACTGGCTGCACGTCAAGAACTTCACGGCCGATGCCGACACCAATGCGGCCCTCTCTGCCGACTTCCGCGTCGCCTTCGCCGAGGACAAGGCCATCCTCGAAGCCATAGAGCGCAACGAAAAGCGCTTTGCCACGCGCAAGACCATCAAGATCGCCATCGATGCGGCCCCCCGGCGCATGCGCCGCATGGTGGACCGCATGATCGAGGGCGCACCCACGGGCGGCTGAGGAGCGGGCCATGCACGACGATACCCACCCGACCCTCCCGCCGATCGGCTGCAACGGCCGTGGCGTGCAGCGCTCCTCGCGCCACCAGCCCATCGGCCTTCAGGAGCTGCCCATACGCGAGCAGTTCCGCCTGGTCAGTGAAACCGGCGCCTTCGACTGCTTCGACCGCCTGCCTCTGCGCACGCAAATGGCCGAGTACGAGGCCGCCATCGCCGAGTTCAACCTGCCCGTGCACACGGCCAGCTGGTTCTACCGCCTGGGCGAGGACGAGGCCCTGCTGGCCCACAACCTGCGCATCTGCCAGGCCATAGGCGCGCGCTGCCACAACATCATGACCTTCAAGCACCACCGCGACGGCCATGTGCTGGACGATGCCGAGATCACCGACCACTACCTGCGCGTCTACGACGACGCCATGTCTCTGGGCGTGGAGCCCAGCTTCGAGCTGCACGTCAACATGTGGACCGAGGATTTCCTGCGCGTACGCGAGGTGGCCCGGCGCGTGCAGGCGCATGGCGTGCCCTTCCACTTCACGCTGGACTACAGCCATGTGAACTTCAAGATCGGCAACCCGGCCGAGCAGGAACTGTCGGGCGTGCGCGAACTGGTCGAGAGCGGCGAACTGGTGCTGGACCCCTTCGAGCCCGGCTCGCTGTGCGAACAATGGCTGGACATGGGCATCGTGCGCTGGGCCCAGCTGCGCGCAGCCGGCCCCAACCAACCCCTGAACCTGTGGCACCACAACGAGGACGGCAGCCCGGGCCGGGGCATCCAGTACCCCATGCTGCGGCCCGGCCCCGGCGAATGGCATTCGCCCTGGCACGCCTATCTGCTGGAGCCCTCCAAAGAGGCCATCCGCAAGGTGCTGGCCTACCACCACGCGCACCCGCACAGCCCGCTGCGCCACCTCACCACCGAATTCATCAACCTGCCCGACTACGGCCTGGGCGCACGCTATGACCTGCTGGCGCAGAACGTGGCGGCCGCACGCTTCATGCGGCAAGCCTGGGACGAGATCTGCGCCCGCCCCGCAGTCCAGGCCTCGTGCAAAGGTGCATCATGACCCCCGCACAACACCCCCAAGGCCACGCCGTCATCATCGGCGCCGGGCATGCCGGCGGCACCCTGGCCGCCCTGCTGCGCCAGTACGGCCACCCGGGTCCCATCACCCTGGTCGGCGGCGAAGACCTGCCGCCCTACCAGCGCCCGCCGCTGTCCAAGGCCTGGCTGCAGCAGGCCATGGGCCCGGACGATCTGCTGCTGCGGCCCGCCAGCGCCTATGCCGACCAGGCCATTGCCTTGCGCCTGGGCGTGCGCGCCATGGCCATAGAGCCGGGCTCGCGGCAGGTAGCGCTGAACGACGGGTCGGCACTGCACTACGACCACCTGGTCATTGCCACAGGCGCCGCACCGCGCTGGCTGGCCCTGCCCGGGGGTGAGCGGCCCGGCGTGACCTACCTGCGCACCATGGAAGACGCGCAGGCGCTGCGGGGCCACCTGCAGACCGCCCGCTGCCTGGCCATCATCGGCGGCGGCTATGTGGGTCTCGAAGTCGCGTCCACGGCCCGCAAGCTGGGGGTGCAGGTCCGGGTCATCGAGCGCGAAGGCAGGCTGCTGTCGCGCAGCGCCTCGCCCCAGATGGCCGCACATCTGCACGGCCTGCATGCAGGCCAGGGCGTGGAGGTGCATTTCAACGCCTCGGTCACCGCCATCCAGGGCGACAGCCCCACCGGCATCACGGGCCTGAGGATGGCCGATGGCTCCCGCCTGGAGTGCGATGCCGTGCTCATCGGCGTGGGCGCAGCGCCCAGCGTGGAGCTGGCGCAGTCCCTCGGCCTGGACTGCGCGGGCGGCATTGCCGTGGACGGCGAAGGCCGTACCGCCATGGCCGGCATCTACGCCATAGGCGATGCCACGCGCCGCCCCCTGGCCGGCTACCCCGGGCTGCACCGGCTAGAAAGCGTGCCCAGCGCGCTCGAACAGGCCCGGCGCGCAGCCTGCGCCATCACGGGCCGCGCACTGCCCGCCCATGAAGCGCCCTGGTTCTGGTCCGATCAGTACGACACCAAGCTGCAGATCGCCGGCCTGCCCGGCCATGGCGACCAGACCGTGCTGCGCGGCGACCCGGCCAGCGGCAGGTTCGCCGTCCTGCACCTGCGAGGTGGCCAGCTGTGCGCCGCCGAATGCGTGAACTCACCGGGCGAATTCATGGCAGCGCGCAAGGCCATCGCCGCCACGGGCCC
>NZ_JFYT01000042.1:0-75431 GCF_000632165.1 Delftia sp. RIT313
GTCCTATTGGACCGCCTGATTTTCGAGAACGACTGAATCAGTCGGAAATCGCGGCCGACAGCTGCTCGATCTGCTCGCTCAGTTCCAGCCAGCGCTCTTCCAGGCTGTCGATCTCGTCGTTGCAGGCCTTGAGGCTGCGGCCCGTCTCGGCCATGTCGGCGGGCGAGATGGGCTGGCTCAGCAGGCCTTCGAGCCGCGTGCGCTCGGCCTGCAGCTGGGGCAGGCGCTTGTCCAACTGCTCCAGTTCCTTCTTGAACGGGCGGGTCTTTTCGGCCATCTGCTGGCGGGCCAGGGCGGCCAGGCGCCGTTGCTCGCGCTGGTCTCCGGCACTGGCGGCCGGCGGCGTGGGCGGGGCAGCGGGAGCCGGGGCCAGCGCAGCAGCCACGGGGGCCTGCACTGCAGGTGCAGCAGCTGCTGCGGGCTCCACCTGCGCTGCCGCCTTGCTGGTGGCCGCAGCCGCCTGTTCGGCCTTGCGGGCCTCTTCGCGCAGGCGGCGGGATTCTTCCAGCAGGTAGCGCTGGTAGTCGTCCAGGTCGCCGTCGAAGGGGCCGACCACGCCACGGCCGACCAGCCAGAAGTCCTCGCAGACCGAGCGCAGCAGCGCGCGGTCGTGGCTGACCAGCATGACGGTGCCGTCGAAGTCGTTGATCGCCATGGCCAGGGCCTCGCGCGTGGCCAGGTCCAGGTGGTTGGTGGGTTCGTCCAGCAGCAGCAGGTTGGGGCGCTGCCAGACGATCATGGCCAGCACCAGGCGGGCCTTTTCGCCGCCGCTCATGCTGCCCACGGCCTGCTTGACCATGTCGCCGCTGAAGTTGAACGTACCCAGGTAGCTGCGCAGATCCTGCTCGCGGGCCTGCGGGCCGGTGGCGCCGGTGTCCCGTGCCAGGCGGATCATGTGCTCCATGGGGTTCTCGCCGGGGCGCAGCACGTCCAGTTCCTGCTGGGCGAAGTAGCCGATGTTCAGGCCCTTGCCTTCGGTCACGGTGCCGGCCAGGGCCTTCATTTCGCGCGCAATGGTCTTGACCAGGGTGGACTTGCCCTGGCCGTTGGCGCCCAGGATGCCGATGCGCTGGCCCGCCAGCACCGAGCGGTTGACGCCGCGCAGGATGGTGGTCGCCTGGCCTTCGTCGTCCAGGTAGCCGAATGCGGCGTCCGTGATCGCCAGCATGGGGTTGGGCAGGTTGGCCGGCGGCTTGAACTCGAAGGTGAAATCGGCGCTGGCCAGCATGGGTGCGACCTTTTCCATGCGCTCGATCTGCTTGACGCGGCTTTGCGCCTGCTTGGCCTTGGAGGCCTTGGCCTTGAAACGGTCGATGAACTTCTGCAGGTGGGCGATCTTGTCCTGCTGGCGCTCGAACGAGGCCTGCTGCAGCAGGATCTGCTGGGCGCGCAGTTCCTCGAACTTGCTGTAGTTGCCGCCATAGCGCGTGACCTGCGCGTTTTCGATGTGCAGCGTGGTGTTGGTGATGGCGTCCAGGAATTCGCGGTCATGGCTGATCACGACCAGGGTGCCGGGGTAGCGCTTGAGCCAGGCTTCCAGCCAGACCAGGGCGTCCAGGTCCAAGTGGTTGGTGGGCTCGTCCAGCAGCAGCAGGTCGGAGGGGCACATCAGCGCGCGCGCCAGCTGCAGGCGCATGCGCCAGCCGCCGGAGAAGCTGTTGACGGGGTGCTCCAGCTCGGAGACCTTGAAGCCCAGACCCAGGATCAGGGCCTGGGCGCGCGGCACGGCATCGTGCGCGCCGGCGTCGGCCAGGTCCACGTGGGCGTGGGCAATGGCCATGCCGTCCTCGCTGGCCTCGGCGGCCGCGAGCTGGGCGTTGAGCTCGCTCAGGCGGGTGTCGCCGTCCAGCACGAACTGGGTGGCCGTCTCCGAGGTCTCGGGCATGTTCTGCGCGACCTGGCCCAGGCGCCATTGCGAAGGGATGGAGAACTCTCCACCGTCCTCGGCCAGGCTGCCGTTGAGCAGGGCGAACAGGCTGGACTTGCCGGCGCCATTGCGTCCGACAAGGCCGACTTTTTCACCGGGGTTGATGGAGACGGAGGTGCTGTCCAGCAGCACGCGGGTGCCGCGGCGCAGGGTAATGTTGCGAAGGCTGATCATGAATGGGCAGGATTATCCCAGCGATTGCGCCAGGACAGGATTGCCGCCCGCCATGCCCGTGCCCGGCCACGGTGCAAAGCCCTGGTACCAGGCCCTAGATCGGCTGTATGCCCACGCGCTGCATCATGGACTGGGTGAACTGGATCTCGCGCTCGAAACCCTTGGCATAGGCGTCGGCGCTGGTGATGGCGACCTTGCCGCCTTCCTGCTCCAGCAAGGCGATGACCCTGGGCTGCCTGAGCACCTCCTCCAGCGCCGTGCGCAGCCGCTGGACGATGGGCTCGGGCGTGGCGGCCGGCACGGACACGCCGCCCCAGGACGTGAGGTTGACGTTGGGCACACCTAGCTCGGCCAGGGTCTGCACCTGGGGCAGCTTGGCATTGCGCTGCGGCCCGGCAATGGCCAGCGGCACCAGCTTGCCCGCCAGCACCTGGGGATAGGCCACGGAAAACAGCGGGGCGCCGAAGGCCACCTGCTGGCCCAGCACGGCATTGACCAGCTCGGACGCGCCCTTGTAGGGCACATGGTTGACCTGAAGGCCCATGCTGGAGGCCAGCATTTCCACGCCCAGGTGCGATGGCGTGCCCACGCCGCCCGAGGCATAGTCCAGCGCGCCGGGTTTGGCCTTGGCGCGAGCGGCCAGGTCGTCCAACGTGCGCATGCCAGAGTCGGCATGCACGACGACCAGGATGTCCGAGCGCGACATGCCCAGCACATGGCGGAAGTCCTTGAACACGTCGTAGCCCGGGCTTTTGTACATGCGCATGGCGGCGGCCATGGGCGAGCCCGAGTACAGCAGGGTGTAGCCGTCCGCTGGCGCCTTGGCCACCTGGCGTGCGCCGATGTTGCCGCCTGCGCCGGCGCGGTTGTCTATCACCACGGGCTGGCCCAGCTGGGCCGACAGCGCCTCGGCCACGATGCGCGCGGCCGTGTCGGGGCTGGTGCCGGCCAGGTAGGGCACCACCCATTTGATGGGGCGCGTGGGCCAGGCGCTGTCGTGTGTGGTGGCTGTGGCGGCTGTGGTGGCCCAGGGCAGGCCTGCGGCAAGCGATGCGGCGCCCGCAGCGCGCAGGAATCGGCGTCGGTCCGGCCTTTGGGATGGATTGTCTTGCATGGCGTTGTCTCCTTGTCTTTTCGCTTCTATGCCGGCCGGCCTCAGGCGCCGGCCCGCTCCAGCAGTTCCTTGGCGATGGTGTTGCGCTGTATCTCGCTGGTGCCCGTGAGCACGCGGTACATGCGCAGCATGCGGAACAGGAATTCCACGCGCCGGCCCTGGACGATGCCTTCGCCGCCATGGATCTGCACGGCGCGGTCGGCAATGCGGAACGCCGTCTCCGAGCAGAACAGCTTGCTCATCGAGGCCTGGGCGCGCGCATCGATGCCGGCGTCGATGGCGCGGGCCGTCTGCACCATCAGTGCGCGCGCCGCCATCCATTCGGTGGCCATGTCGGCCAGCATGTGCTGTATGGATTGGAACTGGGCAATGCTGCGGCCGAATTGCTGGCGCCCCAGCGCATAGTCGCGCGCATCGCGCAGCGCCACCTGGGCCAGGCCCAGCATGGCCGGGCAGTGCAGCAGGCGGTTGACGGTGATGCGGCCCAGCGCCAGGGCCAGGCCCCGGCCCGGCTCGCCGATCAACTGGGCAGCGGGCACGCGGCAGCCGTCGAGCACGATGTCGCCCGTGCTGGACTGCCCGGCCATGGTCTTGTAGCCGCTGACTACCTGCACGCCCGGTGCATGCAGGTCCACGAAGAAGGCGCTGATCTCGCGCTGCGGGCTGCCCTCGGGCGCGGTCGAGGCCATGAGCACAGCCAAGTCGGCGAACGGCGAGCCCGAGATGAAGCGCTTGCGGCCGTGGAGCACGTAGTGGTCGCCTTCGAGCACGGCGCGCGTCTCCAGCGCGCCCGCGTCCGAGCCGGCCGCCGCCTCGGTCAGCGCAAAGCAGATGGATTTCTCGGCGCGTGCCACGGGCAGGATGAACTGCTCCATCTGCAAGGGCGTGGCCTTGCGGATCAGCGCGCCTATGCGCGGCGGGCCGCTGAGTTCGCCCAGCACATGGGGCGCGAAGGGCGAGCCCGTGGCGTAGATGGCCTCCTTGACCAGCACCTGGTCGAGCACGGTCAGGCCGGCGCCGCCCATGGCCTCGGGCAGGGTCATGCCGTAGAAGCCGCGCGCATGCGACAGCTTCCAGACCTGGCGCAGCAGCTCGGTGGAGGCGCTGTTTTCATGGTCCACGCCATGCGCGCGGGCGAGGTCCGCCAGTTCGCCGTGGATGAAGGCGTTGAGCGCGTCGATCAGGCCGGCCGCGCGCTCGGAGCCTTCAAAGGGCATTTCCAGCAGGGCGGCGTTGGCGGCGGGGAGAGTGTCCTTGGCGTTCATCTCAGTTCACCTTGCGGGCGTGGTTGGCCCAGTAGGGCGCCTGCACGGCGCGGCGCATGACCTTGCCGTTGGGGTTCTTGGGCAGTTGCTGTACGAATTCGATGTGGCGCGGGCGCTTGAAGCCGCCCAGGCGCTCGGCGCAGAAGCGGTCCAGCGCGGCGCTGTCGCCGGCCAGGCCGGGCTTGAGCACGATGTGGGCGGCCACGGCCTCGCCCCATTTGTCGTCGGGGATGGCGAACACGCAGGCATCGGCCACCGAGGCATGTTCGTAGAGCACGGACTCCACCTCGGACGGATAGACGTTGAAGCCGCCGCTGATGACCATGTCCTTCTTGCGGTCCACGATGTAGACAAAGCCCTGCTCGTCCATGCGGGCCAGATCGCCCGTGTGGTAGCGGCCGTTCCTGAGCACCTCGGCTGTCAGCTCGGGCGCGCGCCAGTAGCCTGCAAAGATATCGGCGCCGCTGACCACGATTTCGCCGATCTCGCCCTCGGGCACCGGGCGGCCCTCGTCGTCCAGCACCTCGACCAGGGATTCCAGGAAGGGCCGTCCGCAGGAAGCCAGCCGCTCGGGGCGCGATGCACGCGCCTGCAGGTGGTCCTGCACCGTCAGGCCGCAGACGCCGGAGGTGGTCTCGCCCGCACCGTAGCCCTGGGACAGGATGGGGCCGAACACGTCCATGGCCTGCAGGATGCGCGCGGGCGCCATGGGCGCTGCGCCGTAGCCCAGGCGCAGCAGGTCGGGCAGGGGGCGGTAGCGGCCGCCGATCTCGGCCAGCAGCATGTTGATCATGGTGGGCACCATGAAGGTATGGGTCACGCGCCGCGCCTGCATCTCGGCCATGAAGGCGCCCGGCTCGAAGCCCGAGAACAGGTGGATGGTGGCGCCCGTGCACAGCGCCGGCACCATCTGCATGCCCGAGGCGTGCGTGACCGGCCCCACCAGGCCCAGCACGTGGCCGGCCTGCATGCCTTCGCCGCGCATCAGGAATTTGCGCAGCTGGGCCAGGCGGTTGCCGAAGGTCTGCATGGCGGCCTTGAGCACGCCCGAGGAGCCCGAGGTGTAGTGCAGCACGGCCACTTCGTGCTCCTGCACGGCCACGGGCTGGAAGCGGTCGCTGGCGCGGGCGAGCAGGGCCTCGTAGCTTTCGCCGGCGGGGCCGTCCAGCAGCAGCAGGCGCACGTCGGCGGACTGCAGGTGCGGCTTGAAGGCCTCGGCGCGCGCTGCGGTGGTCACGATGACGGCGGCATCGCTGTTGGCTGCGATATCGCCCACTTCGCGCGGCGAAAGGCGTGCGTTGAAGGGCGCCTTGATGAGCCCGGCCTTGTAGCAGGCGATCTCGATCTCCACGATTTCCACGCAGTTGGGCAGGTAGATGCCCACGCGGTCGCCACGGGACAGGCCCAGCGCCGCCAGCGCATTGGCCAGCCGGTTGGAGCGCTGTTCCAGCTCGGCATAGCTGATGCTGCGGGCGGCGCTGGTCACGGCCGGCTGCGCGCCATGGGCCCTGCAACTGCGCGCGACCAGTTCGCCGACATTGAGGATAGGAAGGGAGTGGGAATGGGGATGGCCTGCGGTGGGCCGGGATGTCTCGTGCATGGCATTCCTTGGCTGAAGCCGCGCGTTTTGCGCGGCGTGCCATGCACTGTTCCAGAAGAGGCCTGGAGCGGGGAAATACCGTTTAGTGATTCAGGCGCATCAGAAAAATTGATGTCCAGATCAACCCTTGCGGTATTTGCTGATGGCCCGTGCCCAGACCCCTGCGGTCATGCCGTCATGCCTGCTGCCAGCGTGCCTGCCAGATGCCGGCCGTGATCAATTGCCGGGCCTGTGCCATCAGCGCCTGCTGAACCACCTGCAGTGCCGGGTCGCTGCTGCGGTTGGCCTGTACGGCCAGGAAGTAGCGGCGCAGCAGTTCGGGCGCCGTGACCTGGGCCACGATCCAGCCGTGCTGGATGGCCGTGGGCGCAGCCTTGGCTTCCTCGCGCAGCCAGGCGGGCGCATCGCTCAGCGAGCAGGCGGGCGTGAAGGTGAAGCCTGCGCCGCAGTGGTAGAGCGAGCGGATGACGCGGGCGGAATCGTGTTCGTGGACGATGTTCAGCCGCAGGTCCCGTGCGTCGGCCGCGGCCTCCACGGTCTGGCGGATGGAAAAGCGCCGCGATTGCAGCACCAGCGGCAGTTGGCAGGCGTGGGCAAAGTCCATGTGCGGCAGGCCGCTGTCCGGCGCGGGGCGCAGCAGCGGCGCCACGCTGCCATCGACATCCTGGCCGCAGATGTAGATGGATTCCTCGGCCATGGGCTGCACCTGCATGTCGTGCAGGCTGGCCGTGTCCACAAGAATGGCCAGGTCTGCGCGCCGGTCCAGCATGGCCTTTTGCACCATGAGGCTGAGGTCGTCGAGCACGAAGATGCGTATGCGCGGGTGGCTGTTGCGCAGGCTGGCGATCACGGGGCCGGCCAGCAGGCTGGTCAGCAAAAAGGGCAGGGCGATGGTGACCGAGCCTTCGGGGCCCTGGGGCAGGCGCTGTATGCGCTCGCGCATGGCATCGGCGTCGGACAGCAGCCGGCGTGCGTCCTCGTACAGCTGGGCGCCGGCCGGCGTGGGGGTCACGCCGGCGTGGCTGCGCTCCAGCAACTGGGCGCCCAGCTCGCTTTCCAGCTTTTTGATCTGCGCCGTGAGCGCGGGCTGGGCCACGTACAGCGAGTGCGCGGCGCGCGAGAGGCTGCCCGCCTCCAGCACCGCGATGAAGTAGCGCAGCGCCCGCAGGTCCATCTCAGCCCAGGGGGCGGTAGGTGGGGCGCAGGGCCTCGATGTCGCCCTCGGTCCAGGCGCGCAGCGCCTCCTGGGTGATCAGCAGCACCTGCTCGTCGCCCGAGCTGGTGTCCAGCCAGAACACGGGCAGGTCGGGAAAGGCGGCTTCGAAGAAGTCCTTTTCATTGCCGATTTCCAGCACGACCACGCCTTCCTTGGCCAGACGCGACGGCAGATCCAGCAGCAGGCGGCGGATGAAGTCCATGCCGTCGGCGCCGCCGGCCAGCGCCAGTTCGGGCTCGGCCTGGTATTCAGCGGGCAGGCGCGACATGCTGTCGGCGTTCACATAGGGCGGGTTGCACAGCACCAGGTCCCAGGGGCCGGGCAGGGCGGCCAGTCCGTCGCTCTCCAGCAATTGCACGCGCTCGGCGAGTTCATGGCGGTCCACGTTGATGCGCGCCACGGCCAGCGCGTCGGCCGAGATGTCGGCGCCCGTGACCTCGACCTCGGGCCAGGCCATGGCCGCCAGGCAGGCCAGGCTGCCGTTGCCGGTGCACAGGTCCAGCACGCGGCGCGTGCGGTCGGACAGCCAGCCGTCGATGCTGCCGTCGGCCAGCAGCTCGGCAATGAAGCTGCGCGGCACGATGGCGCGCTCGTCCACGTAGAAGGGCACGCCCTGCAGCCAGGCCTCGCGCGTGAGGTAGGCGGCGGGCTTGCGCGTTCGGATGCGCTCTGCAAAAAGCTCGGCCACTTCGGCCTGCTGCTGGGCACTGACGGCCTGGTCGGCCAGGGATTCGGGCGCGCCGGGCGCCAGTTCGCTGTCCAGCGGCAGGCCCAGCTTCCACAGCGTGAGCCAGGCCGCTTCGTCTTCGGCCGTGGCCGTGCCGTGGCCAAAGGCCACGCCGGCCGCCGTGAGCGCTGCGGCGCCCGAGGCCACGAGGTCGGCGATGGTGCTGCCCGAGATGGCGGGAATATTGGCAGGGGTGGGGGCGGATGTCATCGTCGGCTCCTTGGTCGCGTTCAGATGGCCTGCTGTCGCTGCAGCTCCTGGAGCGTGCGGCGGTAAATGTTCTTGATGGGCTCGATGTCGGCCACCACGATGTGCTCGTCGATCTTGTGGATGCTGGCGTTGGGCGGGCCCACTTCCACGACCTGGCTGCAGATCTGGGCGATGAAGCGGCCGTCGCTGGTGCCGCCCGTGGTGGACAGCTCGGTCTCCAGGCCGGTCTCGGCGCGGATGGCGGCCTGCACGGCATTCACCAGCGTGCCCGGCGTGGTCAGGAAGGGCTGGCCGCCAATGGTCCAGGCCAGCTCGTACTCCAGCCCGTGACGGTCCAGCACGGCGTGCACGCGCTGCTGCAGCGATTCGGCCGTGGACTCGGTGCAGAAGCGGAAGTTGAAGTCGATGGTCACATGGCCGGGGATGACGTTGGATGCGCCCGTGCCGCCATGCATGTTGCTGATCTGCCAGCTGGTGGGCGGGAAGAAGGCATTGCCCTCGTCCCAGCGCGTGGCGGCCAGCTCAGCCAGGGCCGGCAGGGCCTGGTGGATGGGGTTGCGCGCCAGCTGCGGGTAGGCGATGTGGCCCTGGATGCCCTTGACCGTGAGGCGCCCGCTCATGGTGCCCCGGCGGCCGTTCTTGATCATGTCGCCCGTGCGCTCCACCGAGGTGGGCTCGCCGACGATGCACCAGTCCAGGCGCTCGCCGCGCTCGCGCAGCAGCTCGACCACGACCTTGGTGCCGTCCACCGAGGGGCCTTCCTCGTCGCTGGTGAGCAGCAGGGCAATGTCGAAGGAGGGGGCCGGTGTCTCGGCCAGAAATTCCTCTAGCGCCACGACGAAGGCGGCGATGGAGGTCTTCATGTCACTGGCGCCGCGGCCGTACAGCTTGCCGTCGCGGTGCGTGGGCACGAAGGGCGGGCTGCTCCACTGCTCCAGCGGGCCGGTGGGCACCACGTCGGTATGACCGGCAAAGACCAGCACGGGCCGGTCGGCGCCTGTCCCGGAGCGCCGGGCCCAGAGGTTGCGCACGCGAAAGCTGTCGGGGCCGCTGTCGATGCGCTCGCAGGCAAAGCCCATGGGCTGCAGGGCATCGGCCAGGAGTTCAAGGCAGCCGGCGTCTTCGGGAGTGACGGAGGGCAGGCTGATCAGCTGCTCGGTCAGTTGCAGGGTGCGGGACATGGTGGGTGGAATCAAAAAACAAAAAAGTCGGAGGGCCGGCTGCCGCCAGCGTGCTCCGACATTGTGAACGCTGCGGGGCTGGCCGATCAGTTCGGCTTGACTTCCAGCATGATTTCCGTGAACGAGGGCATGTCGTCCTCGCCGGGGGTGGCCAGTTCGGCGAACTGACTGGACGGCGCGGCATGGCTGGCCTTGACCACGTCGTTTTCCAGGCGCCACATCAGGTTGGTGGGCGAATCGGCGAAGGCCAGGGCTTCGGCGCGGTCGATGCGGCCGGAGCGGACCAGCTGCGCCAGCGCCTCTTCAAAGGTCTGCGAGCCTTCGGCCATGGATTTTTCCATGGCCTCCTTGACGCCCGAGAAGTTGCCGCGCTCGATCAGGTCGGCGATCAGCTTGGTGTTGAGCATGACCTCGACGGCCGGCATGCGGCCGCCGTCCACGGTGCGCACCAGGCGCTGGGAGATCACGCCCTTGAGCGCTGCCGACAGCTCGCCCAGCATGGTGGGGCGGATTTCCTCGGGGAAGAAGGACAGGATGCGGTTGAGCGCGTGGTAGCTGTTGTTGGCGTGCAGCGTGGCCAGGCACAGGTGGCCCGACTGCGCAAAGCCCATGGCCGAGGACATGGTCTCGCGGTCGCGGATTTCGCCGATCAGGATCACGTCGGGGGCCTGGCGCAGCGCATTCTTGAGCGCGATCTGCAGCGATGCCGTGTCCGAGCCCACTTCGCGCTGGTTGACGATGGAGCGCTTGTTGCGGAACTGGTATTCGATGGGGTCCTCGATGGTGAGGATGTGGCCCGTGAGCTTTTCGTTGCGCGCATCGATCATCGAGGCCAGCGTCGTGCTCTTGCCCGAGCCCGTGGAGCCCACGACCAGCAGCAGGCCGCGCTTTTGCATGATCAGCTCGCCCAGCACGGGCGGCAGGTTCAGCGTGTCCATGGCCGGAATGTGCTGGGCGATGAAGCGGATCACCACGGCGCAGCTGCCGCGCTGGTGCATGGCGCTGACGCGAAAACGCCCCACGCCGCGCAGCGGCACGCCCATGTTGAGCTCGCCCGTTTCGTCCAGCTCCTGCAGGCGTTCGGCCGGCACGATCTCGGCCAGCAGGCTGCGCGGCGCGTCGGGCGGCAGCAGCTGGTTGTTGATGGGCACGCATTCGCCGTTGATCTTGATCAGCGCCGGCGCGTTGACCGCCAGGTAGACGTCGGACGCCTGCTTCTCGCCCATCAGACGCAAAATCCTCTCCATCGTGCCCATGTTTTCCCCCAAATTCGTGTACTGCCGCTGTTCTTGGATCGTCTGCACGCTCTTGTGACGTGAAACGGGCGTCCGCTGCCTGGTGGCCGGGGACGCCCTCGAGAGTATGCCTTGCTCCATCCCCTGAACAGGGGATGTTTTGGCGCCGCAACCACGCCTTTGGCGCGGTGCGGATGCGGATCAATCGCGCAGCAGGTCGTTCAGGCTCGTGGTGGAGCGGGTCTTGGCATCGACCTTCTTGACGATGATGGCGGCGTACATGCTGTAGCGGCCGTTGTCCTTGGGCAGGTTGCCCGACACCACCACCGAGCCGGCGGGCACGCGGCCATAGCTGGTCTCGCCGGTCGCACGGTCATAGATGGGGGTGGACTGGCCGATGTACACGCCCATGGAGATCACGGAGTTCTCTTCCACGATCACGCCTTCGACGATTTCGGAACGCGCGCCGATGAAGCAGTTGTCCTCGATGATGGTCGGGTTGGCCTGCAGCGGCTCCAGCACGCCGCCCAGGCCCACGCCGCCGGACAGGTGCACGTTCTTGCCGACCTGGGCGCAGGAGCCCACGGTGGCCCAGGTGTCAACCATGGTGCCTTCGTCCACATAGGCGCCGATGTTCACGTAGGAAGGCATCAGGATCGCGCCCTTGGCAACGAAGCTGCCGCGGCGGGCCACGGCCGGGGGCACCACGCGCACGCCGGTGGCGGCGATCTCGGCCTCGGTCATGCCGGCGAACTTGGTGGGGACCTTGTCGAAGAAGTTCAGGTCGCCGGACTGCATCAGCACGTTGTCCTTGAGGCGGAAGGACAGCAGCACGGCCTTCTTGATCCACTGGTGCACGGTCCACTGGCCCACGCCTTCGCGCGTGGCCACGCGCAGCTGGCCGTTGTTCAGGGCTTCGATCACGTGGTCCACGGCCTCGGTCACTTCCTTGGGGGCGGCAGCGGGGGAGAGGCTGGCACGGTTGTCCCAGGCGGTGTCGATGATGGATTGCAGCTGTTGCGTCATATGGCTTTGGTGATCAAAGGGTTTGTGAGGAAAGGGGAGCGCAGGGCTGTCTCAGCGCTGGCGCGATTCTATGAACTGTGCAATGCGCTGGGCGGCTTCCAGGCATTCTGCGGTCTCGGCCACCAGGGCCATGCGCACGCGCCCGGCGCCGGGGTTGCGGCCATTGGCCTCGCGCGCCAGGTAGCTGCCGGGCAGCACGGTCACGCCGGTGGCGGCATACAGCTCGCGTGCAAAGTCGGCGTCGTCCAGGCCCAGCGATTCGGGAATGCCGGCCCACAGGTAGAAGCTTGCGTCGGGCAGGCGCACATCCATCACGCGCGCCAGCACGGGCGTGACCTGGTTGAACTTCTCGCGGTACAGGCGGCGGTTTTCCTCGACATGGGCCTCGTCGCCCCAGGCCGCCACGCTGGCCGTCTGCACCACGGGGCTCATGGCACCGCCGTGGTAGGTGCGGTACAGCAAAAAGGCCTTGATCAGGGCCGCATCGCCCGCCACGAAACCGCTGCGCAGGCCGGGCACATTGCTGCGCTTGGACAGGCTGGTGAACATCAGCAGGTTTTTGTAATCCGTGCGGCCCAAGCGCTGCGCAGCTTCCAGGCCGCCCAGGGGGGCGGTGCCGTCGAAATAGATCTCGCTGTAGCACTCGTCGCTGGCAATCACGAAGCCGTAGCGGTCGGACAGCGCAAACAGCTTTTCCCACTCGGCCAGCGGCATCACGGCGCCCGTGGGGTTGCCGGGCGAGCACACGAAGATCAGCTGGGTCTTTTCCCACACGTCGGCGGGCACGCTGTCCCAGTCCACCGCGAAGTTGCGTGCGGCGTCGCTGGGCGCGTAGTACGGCTGGGCGCCGGCCAGCAGGGTGGCGCCTTCGTAGATTTGATAGAACGGGTTGGGGCAGATCACGCGCGCGCCGTCCTGGCTGGCATCCACCACCACCTGGGTGAAGGCAAACAGTGCCTCGCGCGAGCCGTTGACGGGCAGCACCTGGGTGGCGGCATCCAGGGCAATGCCATAGCGCTGGCGTGCCCACTGGGCGCAGGCCTCGCGCAGCGCGGGCTCGCCCGCCGTGGCGGGGTACTTGGCCAGGCCGCCGAGGTCGGCGCTCAGTGCCTGCTCGATGAACGCCGGCGTGGCATGGCGGGGCTCTCCGATGCCAAGGCTGATGGGGCGCACGCCCGCCGGTGGCTGGACCCCGGCGAACAGTTTGCGAAGACGCTCAAACGGGTAGGGCTGGAGTCGGGAGAGCAGGGGATTCATGGGCTCGCATTATGGATTGATGCGCTTTCGGCATGCCGTTGTCACAGGTGACTGCGGGTCTGCACGCTGGATTTTTTGCATTCTGTTACCTATTCTGGCATGGTCTCGACTGGGGCCATGCCATCTCGTGTGGCGGGGCCTCGTGAACGGTGAATTCCAGATACCAATGACTAGAGAGGCAATCAGCTATGCAGGCAGGCGCTGGCATGGAAAAAGTGGGGAACAGGCATCGTAAGCATACATCCGGCCCCGGGGCTGGCTTCCTTGTATGCGCCGTGTGGGCATTGGCGGGGCCGCCGCTGGCGTTGGTGGCCGGTTCGGCGGGCTTGGGGCCCTGGGTTTGGGGTGCCTTGCTGCTGTGGGCCGGACTGCTGCTGGGCGGCATGCACAGGCTCTGGTCGCGGGTGATCGGCGAGCGCGAATTGCTGCAGCAGGCCATGCAGGGCATCGCCCAGGGCGACCTGAGCCAGCGCGTGACCGTGGAGGCTGCCGCCTCGCAGGAGGGTGCCGGTGCTCTCCAGACGCCCAAGGCGCTGCTGGGAGGCATGGTCACCTCGCTGTCGGGCATGGTGGCCGATGTGCGCAGCAATGCGGCCCTGGTGGCGCAGGCCGGGCAGCAATTGGTGAACGAGCACCAGGCGCTGTCCGATCGCACCGAGCTGCAGGCCACCAACCTGGCCCAGACCGTGGTCAGCGTGGAACAGTTGAGCAGCGCCGTGCAGCACAACGCCGATGTGGTGGGCGTGGTCCATCACCAGGCCAGCGCCGTGCGCGGTGCCGCCGATGAAGGCGTGGTGGCCATGGGCCGCGCCGTGGAGTCGGTGGAGACCATTGAGAACAGTGCCGGGCGCATGCGGGAGATCATCGGCGTGATCGACGGCATTGCTTTCCAGACCAATATCCTCGCGCTCAATGCCGCCGTTGAGGCCGCACGGGCTGGCGAGCAGGGCCGGGGCTTTGCCGTGGTGGCCAGCGAGGTGCGCTCCCTGGCCGGCCGCTCGGCGGAGGCGGCGCGCGAGATTCGCCACCTGATTGGCGATGCGCTGACCCAGGTGGAGCACAGCACCGAGTTGATCCGCACGGCCGGGCGTGGCATGGAGCGCGTGACCGAAGGCATCCGCCAGGTGGCCGAGCACATGGGCGAGCTCTCGCAATCGACCGGCAGCCAGAGCACGGGCCTGGCCGAGATCAGCCGCGCCGTGCACCAGATCGACGAGATCACCCAGCACAACGCGCAGATGGTGGGCCACGCGCTGGACCAGGCACGCGCGCTGCAGCAGCGCGCGCAGATGCTGTCAGGGGCGGTGTCGCGCTTTCGGCTGCAGCAGGGCACGGCGGAGGAGGCCGTGGCCCTGGTCGAGTCGGCCCTGGGCCTGGCGCGGCGCGGCGTGGCCACCGAGGCACTGCTGGCCGCCGTGAACGACCCCGGCCAGCCCTTCCATGACCGCGATATGTACGTGTTCGCCCTGGCCGCCGACGGCAGCTACCGCGCCTTTGGCGGCAACCCTGCGCGTGTGGGCGTGCGCGTGCAGGAGCTGCCAGGCGTACGGGGTGAGCAGCTGCTGGCCGACATCATTGCCCAGGCCGAGCGCGGCCCAGGCTGGGTGGAGTACGACTTCAGAAACCCTGCCACGCAACAGGTACAGACCAAGATGTCCTTCGTCTGCAAGCATGGCGGGCTGTACTGGGGTTGCGGGGTCTACAAGAGCCTGGCGCTGGCTGCGTAGGCGGGTCTCGCTGCCCGCCCGCATCCACTCAATGCCCGTTGGGCGTTGAGGCGCCACCCGCACGCTGGGCGCGTGCGCGGGCCAGGATGGCTGCGATGGTGGCTTGCTTGCTGTCGGTCGCCAGTGGGGGCGCCGGGCAGGGCGTGGAAGGGCTGGCGTCGTCGGCCATTTCCTGCTCACCCAATGCAAGAGGCATCTGCGCCCGGGCGGCACCCAGGCGTTCGCGCTCCTGTTCACGCTCTCGGCGCAGCACATAGCGCTGTCGCGCATGCTCGGCCTGCTGGGGGCTCCAGGCAGACCAGCCTGTGGCCGGGCCGCTGGCATTGTGCAGTTCGATGCAATCGACCGGGCACACGGGAATGCAGAGTTCGCAGCCCGTGCAGTGGGCGGCGATCACCGTATGCATGAACTTGTTGGCGCCCAGGATGGCATCCGTGGGGCAGGCCTTGATGCACAGGGTGCAACCGATGCACCATGCCTCGTCGATCACGGCCACGGTGCGCGGGGCTTCCGTGCCGTGCTCGGCGCTCAGTGGGACAGCGGGCCGGCCCGTCAGTGCAGCCAGCCTCTCCACTCCCGCAGCGCCCCCGGGGGGGCACTGGTTGATGCCGGCCTCGCCCGAGGCCACGGCCTGGGCATAGCTGGCGCAGTCGGGGTAGCCGCAACGCGTGCACTGCGTCTGCGGCAGCGCCGCGTCTATGCGTGCTGCCAGATCGTCGCGGGCAAGGATTGCGAAGGCGGACATGGCGTGCCGGGCTTGCTCGGTGCTCAGCCTGCCTGCACCTTGGCACCGCGCTTGCGCGGCTGCTCGGTGGCCGAGGGCGCGTCATCGCTCAGGCTGCTGGTGTGACCTGCCGCGCTGGCGGCCGTGGCGCTTTCGGGCTGGTGGGCACTGATGAATTCGCGCACCTGCGGGTAGACGATCTCTCTCCAGCGCCTGCCGCTGAAAATCCCATAGTGTCCGGCGCCCGGCACTTCAAGGTGCTTACGCTGCTCTGCCGCGATGCCCGTGCACAGATCGTGCGCTGCACGCGTCTGGCCCGAGCCGGAGATGTCGTCCAGCTCGCCTTCGACGGTCAGCAGGGCGCTGCCCTTGATGTCCTGCGGGCGCACCAGCTCGGCCTGGCCTTCGGGCGAACGCACTTCCCAGGTGCCATGGACCAGCTTGTAGTCCTGGAACACCGTGGCGATGGTCTCAAGGTAGTAGTCGGCATCCATGTCGAGCACGGCGTTGTACTCGTCATAGAACTTGCGATGGTGCTCGGCGCTGGCGTCGTCACCCTTGATCAGGTCCTTGAAGTAGTCGTAGTGGCTATTGGCGTGGCGGTCCGGATTCATGGCCACGAAGCCCGAGTACTGCAGGAAGCCCGGGTACACGCGGCGGCCTACGCCCGGATAGCCTTCGGGCACGCGGTAGATCACGTTGTTCTCGAACCACTCGAAGCTGCGGTTCTGCGCCAGGTTGTTCACCGAGGTCGGCGAGCGGCGCGCATCGATGGGGCCGCCCATCATGGTCATGGACAGCGGAGGCGTCTCGCCACGGCTGGCCATCAGCGACACGGCAGCCAGCACCGGCACCGTGGGCTGGCACACGCTGACCACGTGGCACTGGCCGTACTTGCCCTGCAGGTAGCGGATGAACTCCTGCACATAGTTCACGTAGTCGTCGAGGTGGAACTCGCCATCGGCCAGGGGCACCAGGCGGGCGTTCTTCCAGTCGGTGATGTAGACCTTGTGGCCGCCCAGCATGCTTTGCACCGTATCGCGCAGCAGCGTGGCGTAGTGGCCCGACAGCGGCGCCACGATCAGCACCACGGGCTGGCTCAGCATGGTCTGCAGCGTATCGGTGTCGTCGGAGAAGCGCTTGAAGCGGCGCAGCTCGCAAAACGGCTTGTCCACTTCGACGCGCTCGCGGATGGTCACGTCAACGCCGCCCACATCCACACTGTGCAGGTTGAATTCGGGCTTCTCGTAATCCTTGCCAAGGCGGTAGAACAGATCGAACCCGGCGGCCATGCGCTGGGACATCGGACCTTGGCTCAGCAACGAGTGGGGGTTGCTGTAGAGCTTGGCTGCAGCTTGCGCGAAATCGGCAAAGGGCTCGACCATGGCGCGCTGGATTTCGTAGAGCTGATAGAGCATGGATACAAGGGGTTGTTTGGATATGTTGCAGTGCAATATATCAGCAGCAAGCTAAGAAAATTGGTAGTAAAACCCCTTTGATGCTGTCGCGTAAGTGATAGTTTTTACCGATAGGCCTGGGCGAGCGGCCGCCTCAGCCCTGGCCATCCTGCAATGCAGTCCCCCGCGCTAGGCGGCAAGCGCCGCCTCGGCCGGTTTGGTGCGCGCAAGCCGCATCACCTCTGAAGGCGGCAATTGCTTGAGCTGGTGATTGCTCCACACCTGGCGCCAGCGGCGCGCCCCCGCCAGCCCGTTGCGCAACCCCAACATATGCCGCGCGATGGAGTACCAGTGCGTGCCATGCGTGCGCGCCTCGCGCTCCATATACGCCACCATCTGCTCCTCGATGGACTCGCGCGTGTGCTCCACGCTCGCATCGCCGTAGTAAAGCGCATCCCACGAGGCCAGCCACCAGGGGTTGTGATAGGCCTCGCGGCCCACCATCACGCCATCGACCTGCTGCAGAAGCTCTTGCACCGTGGCATCGGCCTTGATGCCGCCGTTGATGGCAATGGTCAGTTCCGGAAAATCCTGCTTGAGCCGGGCCACGATCTCGTAGCGCAGCGGCGGGATCTCGCGATTTTCCTTGGGCGACAGGCCCTTGAGCCAGGCATTGCGGGCATGCACGATGAACACGCGGCAGCCCGCATCCGCCACCGTGCCCACGAAATCGCGCACGAACTCGTAGCTCTCATCCTTGTCGATGCCAATGCGGTGCTTCACCGTGACGGGCACATCCACCACATCCACCATCGCCTTCACGCAATCGGCCACCAGCGGGGCCTCATTCATCAGGCAGGCGCCAAACGCGCCGCGCTGTACTCGCTCGCTGGGGCAGCCGCAATTGAGGTTGATCTCGTCATACCCCCACTGCGCCCCCAGCCGCGCGGCCTGCGCCAGATCGGAAGGCTCGCTGCCACCGAGCTGCAGTGCCACCGGGTGTTCCTCGGCCTCGAAACGCAGATGCCGCGGCACATCACCGTGCAGCAGAGCGCCCGTCGTCACCATCTCTGTGTAGAGCAAGGTGTGGCGGCTCAGAAGTCGGTGCAGGTAGCGGCAATGTTTGTCGGTCCAGTCCATCATGGGCGCAACGGACATGCGCCACATGCTGGCAGGTGCTTGATTTTCTACGTTTGTCATTGATCTGATTGGGTTTTTTGCTCTGGCGTCGTTGCCGGACTCTTCGCCATCCAACCCCGTTTTTGCTGATTTTCTCGCTGGCTTTGCCACATCCTTCACCTGTAACAAAACAGATGGGAGCATCACTTCACGCAAGCGCGCACACGGCTTGCTTGCTCGCTTGCCTGCACCGCACAGATCCGGCTGATGGAGAACGGCACGTTCGTCCACCGCGAAAGCCAGACCTACCGTCGGAAAGTGCTGGCCAACGAGTGGCTGCGCAGGCGCGAGTACGAAATTGACCAGGAGCGCGCTTCCTGCCAGGCTGTGCACAAGAAAATTTCAGTGGGGGAGCCACTGCGGGATTATGTCAGTGCGGCCGAAAACGTGACTGAGTGGGGCCGTAGCAAAAAGGCCGACATCGCGCGCCTGCAGGCCTCTGGTCGGGCCGACCTACAGGCCACCAAGCTCACGGTGCAGGATCTGATGGGCTACACCAAGAAGCGGCGCACGGAAGGCGAGGCCGGCCCGGCCACCGTGCTCAATGACATGGTGTGGCTGCGCCAGGTCTTCCTGCATGCTTCGGCCGCGCGCGGCGTCGATGTGCCGCTGCAGGTGCTGGACCGTGCCAAGTCCGGGCTGCTGCGAACGCGTGTGATCGCCAAGCCGGCTCAGCGCTCGCGCCGGCTGCTGCCCGAGGAAGAGGCCAGGCTGCTGGAGCACTTCGCCAGCCGCGACGGCCGGGCATCATCCACGGGAAGGGGGACCGCAGGAAGGCCGACGACCACTACAGCGCCTGGGGCTGCGCCGCCTGCCATTCCTGGCTGGACCAAGGGCCTGCGCCCGCCGCGCGCAAGGAAACCACGTTCATGGCCGCGCATCTGCGCCAGGTCCTGGCATGGCGCGCGCTGGCCTACGCCCCGAACATCGATGCCCGCGACCGAGCCGCTGTGCTGTGGGCGCTGGGCCTGTTCAACGCCACGCCGATTCTGGATTTTTGAAAGAGGACCATCTTGGAAACCAAGGCCGCGCACACGAACCGCGACGACACGCAAAAGAAGAAGGTGGCACCGCTTGAGCTGCATGGACTGGCTGGCTGGCCAGCTGGAGGGCTGGCACGAGGAGGGGGCGCGACACAACAACCCGCGCCCCGCGGGCGTCATCCGCCCGGGCAGTGGCACCGACGTGCTGCTGCGGTTTCTACGCCAGGCACCCGGGCGCTGGTTTTTCCATTCCGAGCTGGTCCTGGCCCTGGGCCGCAGCAAGGGGGAGATCGATTGGGCGCTGCAGTACCTGGTGCGCGAGTGCCAGGTGGAAAGCCGGCTCACGGAGCTGCCGGCGCGCAAGCCAGTGCATCGCTACAGACAGAGAGAAGGATCGACAACATGACCACGACAACGGAACGCCAGCCCCAGGCGGGCGACATCTACGCATGCTGGGAGGCCGCCAGTTAGGTAGTACGCTAAAAGTTGATAGTTTTCAACAAATGAAACAAAACTATCATTTGTTAATTTTTGTTAACTTATCCCTATTTTGTATCTGATGATCATGCCGCTTGGGTGTGCACAGGGGGTTGCATGCTCGCTTGAAAACTTAGGGGCATGACGCCCCGTCGCGGAGATCATCAAATGGTAGGACTTGGTAAGCGTAGCGTTGCTTCGCTGGTTCTGAGCGTAGCGGTGTGTGGATCGGCATGGGGGCAGATGGTCATGCCGCCGGGGAGCAGCATTGATCTTGCTGGAGGCTCTTTCCAGCTTCCTTGCACGGCGGTCATCATGCAGGGCGAGTTGACTTTGGGTACGGGGAGTTTTGACACCGGCTCGTTCGCTTTCGACTCAGGGGCCACGGTTACTGGGACGGGGGGGCAATTGAACGTCAGTGGAGACCTTACGAGCACCGTCCCCTTGAATCTTGGGGCCAGCAGCGTAGTCCTGTCGGACAGCTGTGCGCCCGGTTCTGTCCTTCAGCTGAGTGGCAACATCGTCGTGAAAGATCTCACGCTGATCAGCACCACAGCCACCCCGCCCACCGTCGTCCTGCCGGCGGGCACCAACCTGACGGTTCTTGGAACGCTGACCCTGGGAACTCCTGGTCGGCCGGTCGTGCTGACTTCGTCTGGCCCTGGCACTGCCGTCGTCACGATGGGGCCTGGCGCCACGCTGTCGAATCCCAGCGGTAGCGCCGTACCTGGAAATGTGCAGATCGGGGCACCGGTGGTGACTTCTCCGGCAAGCATTCCCACGCTCAGTACCTATGGGCTGATGTTGATGAGCTTGATGCTTGGTGGCTTGGCTCTTCTTCGCCAACGCCGCGGCCGCACATCCTCCTGAATTGTTCATCCCTTCCCGGCATCCTGGGCCACAGGTTTGGTACAGGGTGCTCAAGTGCTTTTATCCCAACCGCAGTTGAACCATGTTCCGTAAAGAAACCACCATACCTTCTCGCCTGATTTTTGCTTTGTGTCTGAGCGCTGGCTTCCTCGCGCCTGTAGCGCACGCTGCTGATGTCAGCATCACCATGCCTCCAGGCGGCAATTTCATTATCAAAAATTCGGCGGGGGCCGAGCGCCTGCGTGTACAGAACACAGGTGAAGTGGTGGTTCCGGCTTTGCCGGCCGATACGGCCACTGGCAGTCAGCTGCTGTGTGTCGATGGCGTGACGGGACAACTGGTGCATTGCGCTCCAGGCATTGGCGCAGGAGCCACGGGTGCGACGGGGGCAACAGGACCCACGGGCGCCACAGGGGCTGTCGGTCCCGTAGGTCCGACAGGCGCCGGGGTGACGGGAGCCACGGGCTCGACAGGTGTTACTGGATCGACAGGCGTAACAGGTCCTACAGGCGCCACGGGTGTGACGGGAGCCACGGGTCAGACGGGTACCACAGGCGTGACAGGTGCGACAGGTCCGACAGGGGTGACTGGCGCTACTGGTGCCACCGGCCCTACGGGCAGCACTGGTGCGACGGGCCCGCAGGGTCCTCAGGGCATTCAGGGTGTGCAAGGTGTTACCGGCATGACGGGAGCATCAGGAGGTTTGGGAGCGACAGGGCCACAAGGTATCCAGGGCGTTCAAGGCGATACGGGGGCCACGGGCGCGACCGGGCCTGCTGGTCCTGCCGGCGGCGGCGTGACCTTGGTTGACGCCAACAATGTGACCCTGGGTAAGGTGGTGAGCGCGGCGCGGAATAACATCACCCTTGTGACCAGCACGGGCCACCTGATGGTGATGTCTTGGGATGGGACGCTTCCCAACTCTCAGATCTATTACAAAGGCACGGGCCCTGGCAACTGCTCAGGTGAAGGTTACTTGAATTCAGGCAGTCCCACGACGGCAAGCTCCATCTACGCCAAGACGGTTGTATGGTCGCTTTCGCTGGGCTCATTCATGGTGACCTCGGCGACACCTCAGTCCAACGGAACGGTCCTGGCCGTTATGCCGACAGGTATCACAGGGTTTGACAATTCGAGTTGCGGAACCTCTACCGGGGGCCAGTACGGCTGGCTGCTGCAGCCCGTTACGGCAGCTCAGATTGGCCTTCCCTCGCCGATCGTTGCGCCCTTGAGGCTGCAGTAGGCGCAAAAGCTAGTCTGTGATGGAAGCAGGGCCCGCAAATGCGGGCTTTGTTTTTTGCGCATCGCCAGGACTTCATGTGTGGATCGGCACAGGGCCGGCGTTCAGGGCGATTGTTTTGCTAGTACGCCTGCATGCCCTGCGACAGAGCATCTTCCTCAGGGTTGCGTTGCGTTATGCCGTCCCAAGCCTGTCAGCTTCGGGAGGATGAGCAAGGAACAGAAGCACACTCCCCAGTGGGAGCGCATCGAGCTGGACTACCGGGCCGGCATCAAGAGCCTTCGGCAGATCGCAGCAGAGCAGGGCATCAGCGAGGGAGCGATCCGCAAGCGCGCGAAGCGTGACGACTGGAGCCGGGACCTGTCGGAGCGCATCCAGGAGAAGGCCGAGCAGCTGGTACGCAAGGAGGCGGTACGCAGCGAGGTACGCGCGGAGCGTACTGCGTCCGAACGTGAGGTGGTGGACGCGAATGCGCAGGCTGTGGCCACGATTCGGCTAGCGCACAGGCGGGACATCCAGCGGGCGCGCAAGATCACCAATGCGCTGCTGGATGAGCTTGAGCAGATGGCGGACGCGGACACGGTGGGCTACCTGCAGGAGCTGGGCGAGATGTTGCGTTCGCCCGACGACAACGGCATGGACAAGCTGAACGACCTCTACCAGAAGGTCATCAGCCTGCCGGAGCGCTCCAAGACCATGAAGGTGCTGGCCGAGAGCTTGCGCATCGTGGTGGACATGGAGCGCCAGGCCTTCGGCATGAACGACAAGGACGCGGGCAAGGGGCCGAACGGCGGCGGCAACGTGGGCCACTTCGAGCTGCACTTCGTGGATGCGCCGGCACGGGAGAACGATCCGCGAGACGGGGAGGGGGCATGAGTCTGCTGTCCGCAAGCCTGCAGGCCGCGCACTTGGCCGATGAGGAGCCGGACTTCGCAGAGGACTACGAGGTAGACCGCTCGCGCGTTCGGGTCGAGTTCCCCTCGAAGCTGCGCGGCCTGTTCCAGCCCAAGCGCTTCAAGGTCATGTACGGCGGGCGCGGCGGCGCCAAGTCCTGGTCCGTGGCCATGGCCCTGCTGGTGATGGGCAGCAACCGCCCCCTGCGTATCCTGTGCGCGCGCGAGATCCAGAAGTCCATGCGGGACTCGGTGCACCGCCTGCTGTCCGACCAGATCGCGGCGTTGGACCTCCGCAAGTTCTGCCGCAGCGTGCAGGCTAGCGACGCACCGAACAAGCGCGATCAGGTCAAGGCGATCAGTCAGGAGATTGAGGTTTCCATGCATCTGTTGAATCAGGAGGTGCACCTAACGCTGGAAAAAGCGAAAACCCAGCGCCCATGACAACAAAAACGCGAACGAGTTCTTGATCGAAGATTTCAATGCGTTGCATATTGTTTCAGTTGACAATACTTGACACTTTTGGCGCATTACTGTGACTGTGCCGTGCGGTCTTGATGCCCAGCGGAGCTTGTTTGATGACTTTTTCACTTTCGCGATGGCTGGCCGGGGTTGGCTTGGCTTTTCTGCTGTCCTCCAACGCCGCTGCCCAGTGGTCCTATCCACCGGGCAGCTCTCTGGTTGTCCCGCCCGGGGGCGCCGTAGACCTGTCCTGCTCTGCGCTGGACATGCAGGGAACCTTGGATCTGGGCGGCGCGCTGACCGTCGATTCTTCGGCTACGTTCGCAAGTACCGCCGCCATAACCAACAGTGGTGGAACGCTGTCGGTGGGTGGTGACCTGCAGATCAACGGATCGCTGAATGCCGGCAACAACACGATCGAGCTGCGCGACGGCTGCGATCCGGGCAACACCAGCCAGCTAAGCGGCACCTTGGTCGTGCAGAACCTGACCATCAAGAGCAGTACGGGCCGCACCTTTGTGCTGCCTGTCGGGGCAAATATCACCGTGCTCGGTACGCTGACCGTCGAGGGTGTGCCTGGTCAGCCCGTGGTGCTCCAGGCTGCCAGTGGCACAGCGGTCATCAACCTGGGTCCTGGCGCAACGGTGGTGCGTACCAATGCGACGGTTCCGTCCACCGTGCAGATCGGTGCTGGTCCCAGCGTGTCTGCTGCAGCGATTCCCACGCTGAGCGAGTACGGGTTGATGCTCCTTTCTCTGCTCATGGCACTGGCGCTCTGGCGTCAGCGCCGCGCTGCACAACGTTAATCACTCCACATACAGACCATGAAAACCATGAAATTCACGCTGCGCTCTGTCTCTTTCGCTGCGGCCATCGTCTTGAGCGGCGCTGCAATGGCGGCTCCTGGCGGCGCCGACATCACCATCACACCGCCGGCCAATGGTGGATTCGTCATCAAGAACAATGCGGGCAATGCAGAGCGTTTCCGGGTCATGGAAACCGGCGATGTGTACCTGCCCAACCTGCCCAATACAACGGAAGCTGGCAGCGTGGCCTGCTATGACGACGCGACGGGGCGACTTGGCAAATGCGCAGCAGGTGCGATTGTGGGAAGTCCTGGTCCGACAGGAGCAACAGGAGCCACAGGACCAGCCGGCGTCACAGGAGCGACCGGCGCTACTGGACAAGCCGGTCCGACGGGGCCGACCGGTCCGATCGGCCTTGCAGGGCCGACAGGTCAGACAGGCGCCCAAGGCCCCATTGGTGCCACGGGCCTGCAAGGCCCGACAGGAGCCACGGGTGATATTGGCTTGCCTGGTCCCACAGGTCCCACCGGACCAGCAGGGGCTGGAGGAACTACTGCCACCTCAATGGCTGCTCACAATACCTCCGCTCCCGTAATTGCTGTCATTCTCGGCGGAACTAATATCCCCTTGCCAAATGAACAAAGCATTTCGAGTTTTAATTCTGATGGCACTAACACGGTATTTACAATTTTGTCCAGTGGCAGATATAGAATAAAATATTCTATTAAAATAACAAATAGTTTGCCTCTCTCTGCGAGAGTAATAGTTAACGGGGCGCAGGTTTCCTCTCTCACTGAAATTAATAATGCTGGTGTTTCCAAATTTGATGGAGAATCAATATTGAACATGGCTGCTGGAGATACCATGAGCCTCCAGTTCTTTGGAATGCTCGGAGCCGTTACTCTGCAATCTGGTGCCGGAGCTACTTTAATTGCCGAGAAGTTGAGCGATTAGAGTATTGAGATTTCTCATGAAAGCGAACTTTCGGGTTCGCTTTTTTGCGTCCAGGCGCCTTCTATGCCCAAAATCTGTCCAGAGTAGGCTGAAGTATGGTGAAAAGAAATGATTTCGAAAACACCAGACGCGTGGCTATCGTTGCAAGTGTTTGATTGGAAAGGATTTTTCTTTTGTGCCTATTTCGGTGGGTCGGAATTTTAATCCGTTGGTTGCGGCTCCATGAGCAGGTTGTATTTCCAGGCGGGTCTATGCTCCTTTCTTTTCAAAGGCTTCCGGGCTTGGTTGGTCCCCCCTTATCGGTCGGTACATGCAGACACCCGGATCTACGCACCATTAGAAGCGCAACTGAGCCAGCGATGCTGCAAAGTTGCTACGGAGGGTCACGGGCATACATCTAAGTTACTGTCAGATAATGATTTTCTTCAAGAATCAATCCAGTCCATCATGGGCGCCACGGACATGCGCCACATGCTGGCCGGTGCTTGATTTTCTACATTTGTCATTGATCTGATTGGGTTTTTTGCTCTGGCATCGTTGCCTGATTCTTCGCCATCCAACCCCGTTTTCCTTTTTGTTCAACTCTGAGCACTCAATGGGAATGGTCACCGCACACAAGCGGGCAGGCGGCTCGCTGGCTGACCGCCAGGCCTCCAAGCCCACGGTCCAGTTCGGAAGGTCAATCTCCAAAGAAAAAGCCCCTGGCGCGCACGCACCCCGGGGGCTTGAGGCGCCGCCTAGACTTGGCGCGCACCTCCTTGCTTGGTGTATCGGCTGCACGCCGCCTAACTTTTGGCCTTTTCGATCAGGAATTGCCTGTCGTTCTTGCCGTTGATCCAGTTCGGCGGCTTGCTGCGGCCGATCCGGGTAGCACCTGTCTCGGGGGGGGGCGCGGAATCTGGGCATGGCCACGAAGCTCTTCGCCTTGGAGCCGCTGGCAGGGAACACGTTCTGCTCGGTCAACTGGCAGTCTTGAATCAGGGCGCGAACCTCTTCCACCGCACCGGCCTTTTCTGTTTCCATCATTTCCGCGATGCGTGCATCCGGCTCGGCCTTCCAAGCGAGTGGCATCACTGACGCAAAAATCATCCATTGCGCGAGGCTGCTTGCTGTAACTGCTTGTAATTTAATGAGAAGACTTAAATGAATTTGATCTTCAATTGCGTGATGCTAGTAAATAATTACTATCTTCGCCAATGCCTTTCGATGTCATATTCTTGAGACTCATCGATCGACGCATCGAATAATGCAATTGGAGGCATGCCAAATGAATGCTGAAGAGAAACAAGAATCATTTGCACAGCAATCGCGGTTGCAGGCGTTGTTGATTGACCCGGAGGTGGAGGACTTTGCAGGGTTAAACCTGTTGCTTGGTCAGGCTGGATATGATCTGCGGATGGCAGCAAGCTCGCCAGAAGCATTGGCGGAGTTTTCTGGTGGACGAATTGACTTGTTGATATGCAATACGCATGTGCTTGACAAGGATGGCGGACAGTGGTTGGAGAGCCTTGTTGGACAGTTTCCTGACCTGTTTGTGATTTTTCTTTCGGAATACGGCAGAACTGTGATTCCGAAAGGCATTGGTCGTTTGATGGGTTTGTACCGTCACATAGTAAAACCTTGGAATAGTGAGCAATTTTTGGATGCTATTGATCAATTAAACGATCAGAAAATCACACGCCATGAGAATATCCGTCTGGATCAGAAAAATAAAGCGCTGACGAAGGAGCTGGCAGAATTAAATGCAACTGTTGAGCTTACTGCCCATGAGCATGACGACGAACTGTTGGAGGCGCATAGGAAGCTTAAGAAGAATTTCGTCGCAGCTATTCGGATGTTTTCCAATCTTCTTGAGTGGCGGGGCGGGCTGCTTGCAGGGCATTCTAGACGCGTTGCGGATCTGACCCGCCGAACCGCAAATATCATGCAGCTAAGCGAAGAAGATCAGCAGAATTCTTTTGTTGCTGCGCTCATTCATGATATTGCCCATATTACTCTTGCCGATGGGATGTTGAACAAGCCTGTCCCAAGCTTGAGTCATGAAGAGCTGGAAAAATATAGGAATCACAGCAGCTTGGGAGAACAGTTGCTTCTGCCGATAGATGATGCGCACCCGGTCGCTACTCTCGTCAGGTCCCACCATGAGCGATTCGACGGGGCAGGTTTCCCTGATGGCCTGAAAGGGAAGGATATTCCAATAGGAGCTCGGATAATAGCGGTTGCTGATTTTTACGATGACCTGATGATAGGGCATTTAAGCAGCAAGCCCCTAAATTGTGCAGAGGCAAGAACCCTCATTTCGCATGGCAGAGGAACACAATTTGATCCAGAGGTTGTCGATGCTTTCTTGCAGACTTTGATACAGGCAACCCCCGTTGCCGACCCAGCCCCACTTTATGTTCCCTGTTCGGAGCTCCGGCCAGGAATGATTTTGGCTCAAGACTTCGTATCGAGGGAAGGTTTGGTATTGCTTACGGCAGGTCGAGTTTTGACGACAGACTTGATACGCAGAATGCAATTGCGTGTTGATCTTGGCCGGAAATTGCCGATTCGTGCCATGGCCTCGGCTGTTTGATGATTTTTGAGATTTTGTAATTGTTTTGGTATTGATTTGATCAAGTTGTTAATGGTTTTCGCTCTCTGCTCGTCTTGAAGAATTTCAGCAGAATTTCACCGTTGGATGTAATCGCTTGTTTTTCTGATATATCAGCTATATGTGAAGGTGGTACTTCTGTGGAATATAGTTTGCTGTTGCTTATTCTGTATAAAATTCTCTTATCTCCGACTATGAATTCATCTCCTTCAATCAGTCCTATATACCGGCCATTTTTGGTATAGGCTTTCCACCATCCGCCTTCTATCATTTTATGCCTCGCGATACTATGGTTTATTGTTGACGCCCAACACGTCAATGCT
The DNA here is from genome assembly GCF_000632165.1 of Delftia sp. RIT313. NCBI lineage: Bacteria > Pseudomonadati > Pseudomonadota > Betaproteobacteria > Burkholderiales > Comamonadaceae > Delftia > Delftia sp. RIT313. The sequence continues at coordinate 27,561 of NZ_JFYT01000042.1, forward strand.
TAAGGATGAAATGCTAATCTGAGAGTTGTGCGATTTTGCAAGCGATGCAAAATTTGACAAAGTAATTGATGTTGATAATCCATTATCAGATTCTCATCGAACGAGAGTGACATTCACATATGTGGGCGGTTTGGTGGGTAACTTTTGATCAAAGTATTCACACGCTGCATGCGTTCAAAAAAAGAGGACCCTGGTTCCCCGGGGTCAAGCCATGGCTGCTGGCGGCAGGAGTCCTGCGTGATTTACCTGCCCACGCCCTTGCCCAGCGACAGTATTTCGCTCGCATGGACGATGGCCTGGGCAATCTCCTCCACCGAGCTGCGCCGGCTCATGGCCTGGGCGCGGATCATGTCGTAGGCCTGGTCTTCGTTGATCTGGTGGGTCTGCATGAGGATGGCCTTGGCTTCGGCCACGCGGCGCTGGCCCAGCAGCTTGGCCTGGAGCTTGGCGATGCGCTGCTGCTGCTGGCGTGATTCCTTGTGGTTTCTGCGCGCCAGCACCAATGTGGACAGCAGGCCGAAGGAGCGGATGGGCGAGGGCAGGATGGCTTGCACCTGCAGCTCCAGCACGGCGGAGACGATGGTGGGGTTCTCGTAGTTGACCACGGCGATGGCGGTGGGCGGGCTCTCTCCCTCGCCTTGGGTCCAGGCGTAGTTCAACTGCAGGTGATCGGGTCGCACGGCCAGGAATACCACGTCCGTGCCCTCGGGCAGGCAGGGCTGGGGCGGCCAGATGGCCTGGACCTGGCAGCCTATGCGCTGCAGTTGCTGGGCCAGCAGTCGGCCGTCCGCGTCGTCGGGGTGGACGACGGCAATGCGCAGCTGGCGCAGTTCCTTCAGTTGGGGCGAGGTGGCACGCAGCAGCGGTTTTCTTTCCAGCAGCGGCCGGCCTGTGGCAGCGCTGCCGGTGTCCTTGTTCGGGGCGGCATCCACGCTCAGGTCTCCAGGGCGCCGAGGCTGGCGGTCCAGTCGCCCAGGGAGTGGGTGACCAGGTAGGGGTCGGGCGAGACGGCCCGGGTGGCCTGGCGCACGATGGTGAAGCCGCCCTGTGCATTGGCGCGGCCCACGCGCGGGTGCAGCCAGGTGTGGTGGTTGTCGGGATCCAGCCGGATGCGGCCCTGGGGCGCGTCGAATTCGCTGCCCAGCAGATGGGGCAGCAGCTCGCCTATGCGGTCACTGCCGGCCTGGCGGAAGGCATTGGCGAACAGGTGCATCTGAAAGTAGGCGGCCTCCCAGCACAGGTTGGGCCGGCAGTCGTCGCCCAGGCGCTGGCGCAGCCGGGCCAGGCAGCGCGCATTGGCGGGCGAATCGATGGACTGGAAGTAGGGCGCGGCCGTGAAGTGGCCGGCCGCCACATCGGCGCCCATCTGGGCGATCTCGGCCTCGGAGGTGGTGAGGCTGGCAATCGGCATGGTCTGCGGGTTGAAGCCTGCGTCGGCATAGGCGCGGTAGAGGCTGGCCGTGGAGTCGCCGACCACGGTGGAGAAGATGAAGTCCGGCTGCCTGGCGCGGATGTCCTGCATGATGGCCGCGTAGTCGCGCTCGGTGGCATCCAGCGGCAGGTAGTGTTCACCGAGCTTGCCGCTGCCCGGGTGCTGCATGACCAGCTCGCCCATGATGCGGTTGGACTCGTAGGGATAGATGTAGTCCGAGCCGATGAGGTAGACCCGCGCGCCGAAGCTGCTGGTCATGTAGTCGGCCAGTTGCACGCTGTTCTGGTTGGGCGCGGCGCCCGTGTAGATGACGTTGCCCGAGAACTCGAAGCCTTCGTAGAGCGTGGGATAGAACAGCAGCTTGTTCCATTTCTCGATGATGGGGATGACGGCCTTGCGGCTGCTGGACATGTAGCAGCCGAAGATGACGTTGATGCCGTCGCGCACGATGAGTTGCTCGGCCAGGGCCGCATAGCGGGCCGGCGTGGAGGCCGGGTCGTAGCGCACTGCCACCAGTTCACGCCCCAGCAGGCCGCCCGCCTCGTTGATTTCGTCGATGGCCAGCTGCGCGCCCTGCAGCTGGGACTGGCCGATGGTCGATGTGGTGCCGGTGGCCGAGTAAAGAATGCCGACTCTGACGGGGTCGTTCATGGGTTCCTTCTGTGCCAGGTGCTGGCGTGCGTTCTTTGCAGGCTTCAGGTTAATCGAGATTTCCGTGGCGCTTGCCGTGGTCAGCGGCCGGCTGCGAGCCTTGCGCCCATCTGGGACAGCCGCCTTGGCAGATGCCGTGCGTCGTCGGCAATGCCGTAGTTGCGCCCGCCAAAGATATGGCGCACATAGCCGTCTGCCTGGCTGTCCACGGCCAGGCAACTGATGCGTATGCCTGCGGCGCGGGCCTGCTGCACGGCGTGGCGCGCGTCTTCGATCAGATAGCGATCGTCATGCACGTCGATGTCGGCGGGTGCGCCGTCGGTGATCACCAGCAGATGGCGCTGGCCAGCAGGCTCGGCGGCCAGCAGGCTGCTGGCGTGGCGCAGGGCGGCGCCCAAGCGGGTGGAATGGCGGCCCTGCAGCGATTGCAACCGGGCGGATGCCTCATCGGCAAAGGGTTGGCCGAAGTCCAGCAGGCGCAGGTATCGGACTTCGGCGCGCGTGTTGGACGAGAAGGCGTGGATGGCCAGGCGGTCCACGCCGGTTCTGTGGCCTGCGCGCGATTCGGCCAGCATGAGGGCCGCCTGTTTCTCCAGCTCCAGCAATCTGGCGCCGTGGGGGCCGGGCGTGTTGACCGATTCGGAAGCGTCCATCAGCACGAGCACACTGGTGGGGCGCGGGCCTTTGCCGGCCCGCATGAAAAGGCGAGGTTCCGGTCGCAGGTTCAGGCGGCGGTCCACCTGGACCTCGATGGCGGCATTGAAGTCCAGGTCATCGCCTTCCCACTGGCGGCGCAGGCGCTGGCGCCGGTCCAGCTGGCGTGCGGGCGGCAGCGGCAGGGGCGGCAGTGTCTGTCTGCCGGCCTGGGAGCCTTTGCCGGCCAAAGCCTCGGCCTGCCATGCGGGCAGGGTGTCGATGACGGTGCACCAGTCCGTCTTCAGGCGCTCCGACCTGCGGTCCCATTCGGGATAGCTGTGGCGCGACAGCTCCAGCCCTGGGTTCAGCTCCAGCGACTGCCCTTCCTGGGCATCGGACTGCTGTCCTGCGCCGGCCGATGGAGGCGGAGCCGCGCGCGCAGCGGACTGCTGCAGCGCGAGTGTGTCTTCCTCGCCCTGAGGCGAGTCCGGATGCTGCCAGAGATAGCTGTTGTCATCACGGTAGATGCTGGGCACGGCATGGTGCTGCGGGTCCATGCGCACGCGCATCTGTCCCAGGTCGTTGGCCAGGATGGAGGCAATGGCCCGGAATGCGGCGTAGTCCTCCAGCCCGTGGCGCGTGGCGGTGTTCTCGAACAGGTCACGGGCCTTGTGGATCCAGTGGTTGCCGTCCATGCGCTCTGGCCACAGCAGCATGCGGTCCAGCCGGGCCATGAAGGCGGCAAAGCCCAGGTCGGATGGGTCGGGCTCGGGCGCGATGCAGGCATCGAACCAGCGGCGCACGCCGGGGTGCTGCAGGCACAGCAGCCGCTCCACGCGCGCATCTTCCAGCGCGCCCACCACGGCCTGGCCCATGGGCTTGAGGGCGCTGCTGTCCTGGCGGGCGGGCGAAAAGCGCAGATGGGCTGCGGCATGGGCCATTGTTGCTGCGTTCAGGTGTGCCTGCATGGGCAAGTTGGCGGGAATCAGCAGCCGGGCAGGCTGGCTGATCAGCACGGCGCGCGGCGGCAGGGCGTGGGCCTGGCCTGGCGCCGGGGCACTGGCCGGCATCCTGGCCAGCGCCTGCACGGCGACAGGCTGGCGTGCCAGGCCGCTGGCCAGCAGGCCCAGCGTGTGCAGCAGACGGGACTCTTCGGGCAAGGCAACGGAGATGATGGCCATGGCGCGCGGCCCTCAGGCGCCGAACTCTGCTTCGACCAGCTGGCGCAGCGCGGCGGCGGTGTCGGGGTCGTCGGTCAGGGCGCTGGTGATGGTCATGTCGCAGCTGTCATGCACCGGCATGCCGTCGCGCATTAGCAGGCCCGCGTAGATCAGCATGCGGGTGGAGGCGCCTTCGTCCAGGCCCCGGTGGCGCAGTTCGCGCGTGCTGCGCGCCAGGCTGACCAGGCTGCGAGCGGTGGCCGGGGCAATGCCGGTCTCGTGGGCCACGATGTCCGCCTCGATCTCGGGCGCCGGGTAGTCGAAGTCCAGCGCCGCGAAGCGCTGGCGGGTCGATGGCTTCATGTCCTTGGCGCTGCTCTGGTAGCCGGGGTTGTAGGAAACCACCAGTTGGAAGTCGGGGTGCGCGTGGACCACCTCGCCCTTCTTGTCCAGCGGCAGGGCGCGGCGCGCATCGGTCAGCGGGTGGATGACGACGGTGGTGTCCTGGCGGGCCTCCACCACTTCGTCCAGGTAGCAGATGCCGCCGTGGCGCACGGCCAGGGTCAGCGGACCGTCGTGCCAGGCCGTGCCGTCGGCATCCAGCAGGTAGCGGCCCACCAGGTCGGAGGCCGTCATGTCCTCGTTGCAGGCCAGCGTGACCAGGGGGCGCTTGAGCGCCCACGCCATGTACTCCACAAAGCGCGTCTTGCCGCAGCCCGTGGGGCCCTTGAGGATGAGCGGCATTCGGTGCTGGTAGGCCTGGCGGTAGAGCTGGACCTCGCGGCCCGAGGGGCGGTAGAAGGGTTCTTCCTCGATGCGGTAGGCCGCCAGCGGGTCGGCGGCCTGGTTGGCAGGAGCGTGCAGCGGGCCTGTGGTTGTTGTCGTGCTCATCTTCACTCTTCACCTTTCCGTGTTCATGGGCGGGCCTGCCCCCAGGCCTGCAGGCTGCGGAGGCAGGACGCTGTCAGCGGTGCCTGGGCGCCTCGTGCGGAATGCCTTCGATGGGGCATTCGGGCGTGCCCACGGTGGTGCGCGTGAAGGACTCCACCATCTCGCGCGTGCCCTCGGGGTCGTTGACCCACTGGCTGTAGAAGTTGTAGGGGCAGGCGGCCACGCCCTTGTCCCCGTCGCCGGAGTTGATGGTGCCGGTATAGCCCCGGTGCACCAGCTTGAACAAATGGTTCTGAGACTGGCCGTTCTTGCGCGCATCGCGGATCAGGTGCTTGGACAGTTCGGCGTACTGGATGCCCATTTCCTCCTCGCCGGTCTCGCCCAGGGTGCGGCCGTCGAAGCCGATGATGGCCGAGTGCCCGAAGTACGAGTACACGCCGTCGAAGCCCGCCGCATTGGCCACGGCCACATAGCAGTTGTTCATGAAGGCCATGGCCTTGGAGACCATGATCTGCTGCTCCTTGGCCGGGTACATGTAGCCCTGGCAGCGCACGACGAGCTCGGCGCCACGCATGGCGCAGTCGCGCCAGATCTCGGGGTAGTTGCCGTCGTCGCAGATGATGAGGCTGATCTTCAGGCCCTTGGGGCCTTCGCTCACATAGGTGCAGTCGCCCGGGTACCAGCCCTCGATGGGCACCCAGGGCATGATCTTGCGGTACTTCTGCACGATCTCGCCCTGGTTGTTCATGAGGATGAGGGTGTTGTACGGCGCCTTGTTGGGGTGCTCCTCATGGCGCTCGCCCGTCAGCGAGAACACGCCCCAGACGTTGGCCCTGCGGCAGGCGTCGGCGAAGATTTCGGTCTCTTCCCCCGGGATGGCGCTGGCCGTGTCGTACATCTCCTTGGCGTCGTACATGATGCCGTGCGTGGAGTACTCGGGGAAGATCACCAGGTCCATGCCCGGCAGGCCGCGCTTCATGCCCACCAGCATGTCGGCGATCTTGCGGCAGTTGTCCAGCACCTCGGCCTTGGTGTGCAGGCGTGGCATCTTGTAGTTGACTACCGCCACGCCGACGCAATCGTTGCTGCTGGAAATATCTCCGTGTCTCATGCTGCTGCTCCTGAAGGGGTTGAGGGGGCGGCGTGCGGCATCGCAGCCCCCTTCGATTCCCGGCCAACAAAAAAAGGCCCGAACCGCTCCGGTTCAGGGAGCGGTTCGGGCCTTGTTGCCCGACATCGGCGCTGGCAGCTTTGGCAGCGGATGTCGTCTTGTCGGTGATGCGGGAATGAATCGGGGCGATGCCTTATCGCCGTGCATGCATTGTTGCCATGCACCCGCGCCGCGCATATACGTCATATGCCGGTTGTGGCGGGCGCGAGGCCGTGGTATTTCCCGCGCGCGCTCTTCGCCCTGGTTCCTCAGAAGGACCCGAACATGGTGCCGAGCGTGATCACCAGCACCAGGGCCAGCAGGGGCGCGCCTATGGTCATGATGGCGATGTTGCCGTACGACTGGCGGTGCGTGAGGCCGCAGATGGACAGCAGCGTGATGATGGCGCCGCTGTGCGGCAGGGTGTCGAAGCAGCCGGCCGCCATCACCGCCACGCGGTGCAGCAGCTCGGGGCTGATGCCCAACTGGGCGGCCATGGCCAGGTAGTCCTTGCCCAGCGTGGACAGGGCAATCGACAGGCCGCCGGACGACGACCCCGTGATGCCGGCCAGCACGTTCATGGCCACGGCCTCGGAGATCAGCGGGTTGTGGGGTGCGACGTTGAGCACGGCCTCGCGGATGATGGCAAAGCCCGCCAGCCCCGCGATGACCGCGCCGTAGCCCACTTCCGAGGCCGTGTTGAAGATGGGCAGCATGGAGCCCAGCACGCCCTTGTTCACCGACTCCTTGAGATTGCGCCAGCGGCCCAGGCCCAGCAGCACCAGTGCGGCGCAGGCCACGGCCAGGGCCATGATCAGCGCCCACAGGCCCGTCTGCTTGGCAGGGTCCACGGCAGGAAAGCGTTCCTTCAGAAAGCCGAAATCCATCTGCGGGAACACGCCGTAGGTGAGCAGCGCATTGACCGCGATCACCAGCACCAGCGGCAGCAGGGCCAGCAGCAGCGGCAGGTCCCGGCGGCTGTGCAGGGCGGGATCGCTTTCTTCATGCAGGCCCTGCTCGACGGCATCGTCATGGTCGCCGTAGCCTTCGCCGGCCACGCGCGCCTTGGCCGCGCGCGACTGCAGCCACCACAGGCCCAGGGCCAGCATGGTCATGCCGCCGATGATGCCCAGACCCGGCGCCGCGAACACATTGGTGCCGTAGTAGGGAATGGGAATGGCGTTCTGGATGGACGGCGTGCCCGGCAGCGCCGTCATGGTGAAGGTGAACGAGCCCAGCGCGATGGTGGGCGGTATCAGCCGCTTGGGCACATGGGCCGCGCGGAACAGCGACTTGGCAATCGGATAGATGGCAAAGGCCACCACGAACAGCGACACGCCGCCATAGGTGAGCACGGCGCAGGCCAGAACCACCGTGAGGATGGCGTGCTTCTCGCCCAGCACGCGCATGATCCAGTGCGATATCGCGGTGGCTGCGCCCGAGTCCGCCATCAACTGGCCGAACAGCGCGCCCAGCAGGAACACCGGGAAGAACTGCAGCATGTAGTTGCCCAGGGCGCCCATGAAGGTGCTGGTGTACAGCGGCAGCATGTGGCCCAGGTCGCCGGACAGCAGCACGGCCACGGCGGCCATCAGGGGTGCCAGCAGCAGCACGGAGATGCCTCGGTAGGCCAGGAACATCAGTCCCGCCAATGAAATCACGATTGCCAGGGTACTCAAATCGTCTCCAGTCCAGTGGTTCTAGTCAAAAAGACAGAATAAATGCGGATGGGTGACAATTTGTCGTAATTGGCGTGCTTTGTAGATGATTTGGCGCAATATATCGCCACGTTTACCCGGCCTGTGCGCCGCTGCGCGACTGCAGCCGCAGTCTCAAGGGCGTGGATGGCCGCAGCGTGACCTGCAGCACAGGGCGAGGGGCGCCGGCACCTTCGGGCACGCTCAGCCGCAGGCGCTGCAGCACCATGGCTGCCACCACCGTCATCTCCGTGCTGGCCAGGTGCTGGCCCAGGCATACGCGCGGGCCGGTGCCAAAGGGCATCCAGCTGCCGCGCGGCGCGGCAGGGGCTCCGTCCTTGTCGGCATCGGCGAAACGCTGCGGCTGAAAGGCATCGGGTTGCGGGAACCAGCGCGCATCGCGTTGCATGAGGCCAGGCGCAATCATGAACAGGGTTCGTGCGGGCAGGCGCCACGGACCCAGCTGCACAGGCCTTGTGCAACGCCGGCTGATGAGCACGGGCGCGGCCGGGTACAGGCGCATGGCTTCCTGGAGGCTCCAGCCCAACCGGCGCAGCGCGGGCAGGTCCTGCGCCGTGGGCGTGCGGCCCTGCAGTTGTTCGTGGATCTCGTCGGCCACCTGCTGCTGCGCCTCGGGATGGGTGGCCATGCACCAGGACCACCAGGTCAGGCTGCTGGCCACGGTTTCGTGACCTGCCAGAAAGGCCGTCATGCACTCATCGCGCACGGCCTGCAGTGTCCAGGCCTGGGCGTCGCCCCGGTGCAGGCGCAGCAGGCGGCTGAGCAGATCCTCGGGCCAGTCTGCCTCGGCCTGCGCCAGCCGGAGCCGGACCTGCCGGTCGATGAAGCCGCGCAGCCAGGCAAGCGCCCGGCGCTTGCTGCGCTTCCATGGCATGGCATCGGGCCAGCGCAGGGGCCAATAGAACTCGCTGTTGGCGGCATGGCTGACTTCGCGGATGGCCTGCTCCGCGGAGCGCGCATCCTCGCCGATGGCGCCGGAGAACATCAGCCGCATGATCACATCCATGGCCAGGGCGGTCAGCGCCTGTTCCATGGGAAAGTCCTCGGACTGCTGCGGCCAGGCCTGCAGCGCGGCCTGCGCGGCTGCGGCCAGGGCCGGTATCTGGGCCTGCACGGCCTTGGGGGAGAAAGCCGGCAACAGGGCCTGCCGCTTGCTGCGCCAGGGCTGGCCTTCGCTGACCAGCACGCTGTGGCCGTGCAGTTGGGCAAAGACCGAGATGCCGTGCTCCCAGCGCACCAGCGCATCGTGCTGGCCCACCAGCAGTTCGCGCACCAGTTCGGGATCCGTGACGACGACCTGGTGCTCTGGCCAGATGCGCAGATGGATGGCATCGCCGTGCTCGCTACGCCATTGCGCCAGCGTACCCAGCAGGTCGCGCGACATGCGGCGCAGCAGGCCCCAGCCCATGAACCCCGGTGCCGGGCCGGGTGGCCAGGCCGTGGAGGCCGTCTGCTCGGGTTGCTCGGGTTGCGGCGGTTGTGCGGATTGCGGCGCTTGCGTGGCGAAGGGGCAGGAGGCCGCATTCGACGGCGCCGGTGTGCAGGTATCTTGCGTGGGATTCGGGCGGTTCATGTTCCCATGCTCGCTGGTCACGCCGCCCGTGGTCTTGAACGAAAGCGTCATGGGATCGGCGGGCGGCAAGGCCTACACTGCGCCTCCATGGATGCCGTCGTGATGCCCGGAGCCGAAGCCGCAATCGAAGCCTGTACGCCCAGTGCCTTTGCTGCCTGTCCCCCTCTGGATGCCAGGGGCGCACGCTGGGCAGGCCAGGGGCGGCAGCCGCACTCCATGCTGTATCCCGCGCCAGCGGGGCTGCATGGTGCGGTGGTGGCCGTCGTCTGTCGCGATACGCGGGGCGTGGTCCTGGACGATGCGCAGCGGCTGTCGCATTTTCCCGCCACCCCCATGGTCTGCCTGTCCTGGTACCAGGACATGGCCGCAGGCCTGGTGGGCGTGCACGGCTGCGAGCCCTTTGAGGCATCCGTCATGCTTTCTGGCAGCCAGACCGCGCCCACGGCCAGCTGGGCCAGCGGGCCGGGCCGTGGCGGCATGGTTTGCCTGCACCTGGATGCCGCGCTGCAGCTGTTCGGCCCCGGCGTGCTGCAGGCGCAGGATGGCTTTGTCGCGGCATCCGGGGTGCTGGGGCCGTCCTGGTCCGCGCTGTGCCAGGCCCTGCTGCATGCGCAGGACGATGCCGGCACCCTGGACGCGTTGCAGCGCCACCTGGCGCCGCGCTGGCGCGAGGTCCGGGGGAGCGCCCTGCAGGAGCTGCCCTCATTGCGCGAGCATGGGCGCCACTGGGTGGCCTGGCTGGGAATGCAGGCGCTGCAATGGCAAAGAACGCTGGGCGCGCGCCAGGTGGAGCGGCGCATCAAGCAGTTCAGCGGCCGCTCCCTGCGGCAGTGGCAGGGCATGGTGCGCACGGAAAGCCTGTTCCATGCGGCGCGGCGCCACCATGAACAGGGACAGGCGCTGGACTGGGCCGCGCTGGCGCTGGATGAGGGCTTCTCCGACCAGGCCCATATGTGCCGCGCCGTGCGCCAGATCACGGGGTTTTCGCCGGGGGAGTTTGCGCGGCGCTTCGAGCACGATGAATCGTTCTGGATGTATCGGCTCTGGGTTTGACCCGGGGGTCTGCTCCGCTTGCGTGTCCGTCACGCTACAGCATTTTTTGCATGGTAGAAAACGCGGGGGCTGCAAGCCGTTTCCCTGTGAAAACAGGTCCCGAATGCCGCTGTAAAACCCTAAGTCTTCTACAAGACTTAAAAAATGTGGCGGGTTCCGCTTAGAATTTTGTATTGTGGGATCGCATTGCAGAAAACGCCGGGGCAGCATGCTGGCGCGACGGGGCATTGCGTGACGGTCCTACTGCCTCAGGCTGCACCGGCCCCGTTTCCCCTAGCGGATGCCCGGTTCGACGGCCTGCGGCGCGACCCCTACCTTTTCACTACCTGAGACAAGAGATGAGCACGCAGCAACCCACCATCATCTACACCCTGACCGATGAGGCTCCGCGCCTTGCCACCAGTGCCTTCCTGCCTGTGGTGCGCGCCTTTGCCGCACCCGTCGGCGTGAATGTCGAGACCGCCGACATCTCCGTGGCCCACCGCATCCTGGGTGAGTTCTCCGAATTCCTGGCCGAAGACCAGCGCGTGGCCCACACCTTGTCCGAGCTCGGCAAGAAGACGCTGGAGCCCGATGTCAACATCATCAAGCTGCCCAACATCAGCGCCTCCGTGGCCCAGCTGACGGCTGCCATCAAGGAGCTGCAGGGCAAGGGCTACGCACTGCCCGACTACCCCGAGAATCCGACCAACGACCAGGAAAAGGACATCAAGGCACGCTACGGCAAGTGCCTGGGCTCGGCCGTGAACCCCGTGCTGCGCGAGGGCAACTCCGACCGCCGCGCTCCTGCCGCCGTCAAGAACTACGCCAAGAAGCACCCCCACTCCATGGGCGAGTGGAAGCAGTGGTCGCAAACCCATGTCTCGCACATGGAGCACGGCGACTTCTACCACGGCGAAAAGTCGATCACGCTGGACGCCGCACGCGACGTCAAGATGGAGCTGACCACCAAGAGCGGCAAGACCGTGGTGCTCAAGTCCAAGGTGGCACTGAAGGCCGGCGAGATCATCGACTCCATGTTCATGAGCAAGAAGGCGCTGTGCGACTTCTATGAAAAGGAACTGGACGACTGCCGCGACGCCGGCATCCTGTTCTCGCTGCACGTCAAGGCCACGATGATGAAGGTCTCGCACCCCATCGTGTTCGGCCACTGCGTGAGGATCTACTACAAGGAAGCCTTCGAGAAGCACGGCAAGCTGTTCGACGAGCTGGGCGTGAACGTCAACAACGGCATGTCCACGCTGTACGAGAAGATCGAGACGCTGCCCGCCTCGCTGCGCGAAGAGATCATCCGTGACCTGCACGCCTGCCAGGAACACCGTCCCGCGCTGGCCATGGTGGACTCGGCCAAGGGCATCACCAACTTCCACTCGCCCAACGACGTGATCGTTGACGCGTCCATGCCCGCCATGATCCGCCAGGGCGGCAAGATGTGGGGCGCCGACGGCAAGCCCTACGACTGCAAGGCCGTGATGCCTGAGTCCACCTTTGCCCGCATCTACCAGGAGATGATCAACTTCTGCAAGTGGCACGGCAACTTCGACCCCAAGACCATGGGCACCGTGCCCAACGTGGGCCTGATGGCGCAAAAGGCCGAAGAGTACGGCTCGCACGACAAGACCTTCGAGATCGAGGAAGACGGCGTTGCCAACATCGTCGATCTGGCCACCGGCGAAGTGCTGATGAGCCAGAACGTGGAGCAGGGCGACATCTGGCGCATGTGCCAGGTCAAGGACGCTCCCATCCGCGACTGGGTCAAGCTGGCCGTCACGCGTGCCCGCAACTCCGGCATGCCTGCCGTGTTCTGGCTGGACCCCTATCGTCCGCACGAGGCCGAGCTGATCAAGAAGGTCAACACCTACCTGAAGGACTACGACACCACGGGTCTGGAAATCCACATCCTGTCCCAGGTCCGCGCCATGCGCTACACGCTGGAGCGCGTGGCCCGCGGCCTGGACACCATCTCGGTGACCGGCAACATCCTGCGCGACTACCTGACCGACCTGTTCCCCATCATGGAACTGGGCACCTCGGCCAAGATGCTGTCCATCGTGCCCCTGATGGCCGGCGGCGGCATGTACGAAACGGGTGCTGGCGGCTCGGCTCCCAAGCACGTGCAGCAGCTGGTGGAAGAAAACCACCTGCGCTGGGATTCGCTGGGCGAGTTCCTGGCACTGGCCGTGTCGCTGGAAGACCTGGGCATCAAGAACGACAACGCCCGCGCCAAGCTGCTGGCCAAGACGCTGGATGAAGCCACGGGCAAGCTGCTGGACGAAGACAAGTCGCCTTCGCGCCGCACCGGCGAGCTGGACAACCGTGGCAGCCAGTTCTACATCGCCCTGTACTGGGCACAGGCCCTGGCGGCGCAGACGGAAGATGCCGAACTGGCCTCCAAGTTCGCTTCGCTGGCCAAGCAACTGGCCGACAACGAGTCCAAGATCATCGAAGAGCTGCGCGCCGTGCAGGGCAAGGCCGTGGACATCGGTGGCTACTACATGCCCGACGTGGCCAAGATGGATGCCGTGATGCGCCCCAGCGCCACGTTCAACGCAGCCATCGACGCGCTGCTGTAAGCCACTGTGCCGGGGCCGGGCCCCGGCAGGCTTCAGCCATGACCGGCCGACCCGCAAGGGCGGCCGGTTTTTTCATGCTTGCAACGGCAGGAAAGAAAACCGCAGGCGAAAAAAAACCGGCCCAGAGAGCCGGTTTTTGGAAGCTGCGCCGTGATCAGTAGCGACCGCCGCCGTGGCCGCCATTGCCATAGCCGACGTCCGAACGCTTGCCGGCGTAACCCTGCGGGCTGTAGCCACCGGAGCTGCGGCCTTCTTCACGGGGACGGGCCAGGTTCACGACGATCGAGCGTCCGTCCACGGACATGCCGTGCAGGCCGGTGATGGCGGCCTGGGCGACTTCGGCAGAAGCCATTTCCACAAAGCCGAAGCCCTTGGAGCGGCCGGTTTCGCGGTCCATCATGACCTTGGCGGAGGCCACGTTGCCGAACTCGGCAAAGTTGCTTTCCAGGCTGGAGTCGGTCACGGAGTAGGGCAGATTGCCCACGTAGATTTTGGTGGTCATAGGAAAACCTCTTCGATTGGATGTGCGCAAAAGGGCGCACCGTTGGCATGCATGCGGCGGACTGTGCAATCCGCGGCGGTGAATGGGTGGGAGGGCGGCAGGCGGGCCGTCAGCACGCAGGCGGATGCTGCATGCAGGTCTGGAGCCAGCCCTGGGTGACGGCAAACAGCCGTGCTGCTTCGCGGGAGGCGAACGCCTTGTCGAAACGGAATACGCGGCAGTAGCTGCCGTTGCCTTGGGAGCGATGGACCGCGAAGGAGGCGCGGAAGCGGCCGCAGTCGGTCGGGTGTGTCGAGGGCGAGACGACGTACTTGCCCATGGGAATGCCAGTGTTTGAAATGTGGTTCAGTCAGGTTCGCAGCCTTGAACAGGCCTGCGTGAGCATCTGGGAACTCGGTTGGCTGCAGCTCTACAGACCAACTGTGCGACAAAGGTCGCAAGAGACATCCTGCGGGGAGCGGCGGACAGCCGTTGTGCAGGGAAGGGAAGTGGGCGGCTCAAGCGCTTGGCCTCAACAACGGAGCTGACTATAACCTGTTGTGTATTTAGGCGCAACTTAATATTCTTTTTAATTGTAAAACAGTGCGTGGCCACCGATTTTGTTATGTTATAACGTAACTGTTTTGATGCAGGGCAAGGTCGCTGCCCGCCCTTTTTGACCAGGAAACCACCATGTCCCACTCCCTGACCACCAAGCAACAACGCGTGCTCGACACGCTGCGCCAGGCCGGCGCGCCGCTGACGGCCTATGCGCTGCTCGACCAGTTGCGGGACCACGGTTTGACGGCCCCTACCCAGGTCTACCGCGCGCTGGACAAGCTGGCCGAGCAGGGCGTGGTCCATCGCCTGGAGTCGCTGAATGCCTATGTCTGCTGCTCGCATCCGGACGAGGGCAGCCATGATTTCTCGGCCTTTGCGATCTGCGACAGCTGCGGCCAGGTCGATGAGTTCGTGGACGATGCACTCAACCGCTGCCTGGGCAGCTGGGCGCATGGCAATGCCTTTGCGCTGGCCCATTCGAACATCGAGCTGCATGGCAAGTGCTCCGCCTGCACCGCGCTCCCCGCCTGAGACCCCTTCCTGCGCATGCGGCCGCAGTGCCCGCCGCGCGATCCCTGTCCCTGTTCGAGAGATTCCATGATGCATACCGTAGCGCCGGTTCAGCCGCCGCATGCCCGATTGCCTGTGACCGTGCTGTCGGGCTTTCTGGGCGCGGGCAAGACCACCTTGCTCAACCACATCCTGCACAACCGCGAAGGGCGGCGCGTGGCCGTCATCGTCAATGACATGTCCGAGGTCAACATCGACGCGGCCCTGGTGCGCGATGGCGGGGCCGACCTGTCGCGCACCGACGAAAAGCTGGTGGAGATGAGCAATGGCTGCATCTGCTGCACGCTGCGCGAGGACCTGCTGCTGGAGGTGGCGCGGCTGGCGGGCGAGGGCCGCTTCGACCAGCTGGTCATCGAGTCCACGGGCATCTCCGAGCCGCTGCCGGTGGCCGAGACCTTCACCTTCGCGGGCGAGGACGGACGCAGCCTGGGCGATGTGGCGCGGCTGGACACCATGGTGACCGTGGTCGACGCCTTCAACTTCCTGCACGACTATGGCTCGCGCGACAGCCTGCGCTCGCGCGGCGAATCGCTGGGCGAGGAGGACCGCCGCACCGTGGTCGATCTGCTGATCGAGCAGGTGGAGTTCTGCGATGTGATCGTGCTCAACAAGATCGACCTGGTCACCGAGGAGGACTGCACGCGGCTGATGGCCATCCTGCGCGGGCTCAACCCGCGTGCCAGGCTGGAGATCGCCTCCTTCGGCCAGCTGCCGCTGGATCGCGTGCTCGATACCGGGCTGTTCGATTTCGAGGAGGCCTCCAGGGCGCCGGGCTGGCTGCAGCAGTTGCGTGGCACGCACCAGCCCGAGACGGAGGCCTATGGCGTTGCCAGCTTTGTCTACCGAGCCCGCCGCCCCTTTCATCCCCGGCGCTTCTTCGGCCTGGTGCAAAGTGAATGGCCGGGAGTGGTGCGCTCCAAGGGATTTTTCTGGCTGGCCAGCCATCCGGCGCTGGCCGGCTCCTGGTCGCAGGCCGGCGCCGTGGCGCGCCATGGCCCGGCCGGCCACTGGTGGGCCGCCGTGGAGGCCGAGCGCTGGCCGCGCGACCCCGAAAGCGTGAAGCGCATCCTGGACAAATGGGTCGATGGCGTGGGCGACGCGCGCCAGGAACTGGTGCTGATCGGCATGGGCATGGACGAGGACGCGCTGCGCGCCCGCCTGGACGAGTGCCTGCTGACCGATGCAGAAATGGCCCTGGGCCCGCAGGCCTGGGCGCAATGGGACAACCCGTTTCCCGACTGGAATTGAACGAATACCGCGCCGGCCTGGGTCGGCGCGGCCACTGGAGCCCCGAATGCCTGCACCTCTTCCCGATGTTTCCCTGACCGATCCCGCGCCCAGCCTCAGCCCGCTGCAATGGGTGGGCATGCAGGGCATAGACCTGCCCGTGACCGTGGCCGAGCCCGGCTACTGGCGCGAGCTGCATGCGCGTGCCGATGTGCAGGTCGATCTTCCTGCGGCCCATGTCAAGGGCATACACATGTCCCGGCTGTACCGGCAACTGGACAGCCTGGCCGAGGAATCCGCGCTGTCTGCCCTGGCGCTGCGCCATGCGCTGCAGGCCATGATCGACAGCCACCTCGACTGCCAAAGCCGCAGCGCCCGAATGCGCCTGTCGCTGGACCTGCTGGCCCAGCGGCCCGCCCTGGTCACCCACGATCTGTCGGGCTGGAAGTCCTATCCCGTGCGCCTGGACGCCACGCTGGCGCAGGGCGTGTTCCAGCTGCGGCTGCAGGTGGGCGTGGGCTATTCCTCGACCTGCCCCTGCTCGGCGGCACTGTCGCGCCAGTTGCTGGAGCATGGCTTTTTGCAGGCCTTTGCGGGCGAGCCACTGGTGGAGCCGGACCAGGTGGCCTCCTGGCTGCGCCGGCATGGCACGCTGGCCACGGCACACAGCCAGCGCAGCGAGGCCCAGGTCAGCGTGGACCTGGCCTGTGATGCGCCCGACCTCGGCATCCTGCCCCTGATCGCCCGGGTGGAGCAGGCGCTGGGCACGCCCGTGCAGACGGCCGTCAAGCGCGCCGACGAGCAGGCCTTTGCCGCGCTCAACGGCCGCAACCTGATGTTTGTCGAGGATGCGGCGCGCCGCATACAGGCCGCGCTGGAAGGCATCTACGCCCGGCCGCGCGTGCATGTGCGCCACATGGAGAGCCTGCATCCGCACGATGCCGTGGCCTGGGCATGACCGGCGAGCCGGCACCCGTTTCTCTACAACCCAAGGAGTTTTCCATGCAAGTTCTCTCGTCCCTCAAGGAAGCCAAGCTGCGCCATCGAGACTGCCAGGTGGTGCGCCGGCGCGGCCGCATCTACGTCATCTGCAAGAGCAACCCGCGCTTCAAGGCCCGCCAGGGCGGCGCAAAGAACAGGCGCAAGGGATGATCCGCAAGAACCCGCGCGGCGACCTGCCGCGCATCCATGCCAGCGCCTTCGTGGACCCCACGGCCATCCTGTGCGGACTGGTGGTCGTGGAGGAGAACGTCTTCATCGGCCCCTATGCGGTGATCCGTGCCGACGAGATGGATGCGGACGGCCACATCGACCCCATCGTGATCGGTGCGCACTCCAACATCCAGGACGGGGTGGTGATCCACTCCAAGTCCGGCGCGCGCGTCAGCGTGGGGCAGCACACCTCGATCGCCCATCGCGCCATCGTCCACGGGCCCTGCACCGTGGGCAATGGCGTGTTCATCGGCTTCAACAGCGTGTTGTTCAACTGCGTGGTCGATGACGGCTGCGTGGTGCGCTACAACGCCGTGGTCGATGGATGCCACCTGCCGCCGGGCTTCTACGTGCCATCCACTGCGCGCATAGGCCCGGAGACCGACCTGTCCACGCTGGCCCAGGTGCCCGCCGACGCCAGCGATTTCTCCGAGGACGTGGTCCGCACCAACAACGAATTGGTGCGCGGCTACAAGGCCATCCACAATGAGTTCTAGAACAAAGCACCCCCTGAGCGGCTACGCCGCTTCCCCCTCTCTCGCTGCGCGGGAGGGGGACGACACCCTCGGTGCGGGGCTGCCCTTCCTCGGTGTCCCTGGGCTGGGGTGCGCCAGTCTCGTGGAACGTGGACGGTTGGTAGTGCGCAGTGACGTGAATCACTGAGACAAGAAAGGGCTGCATGTCCGATTCCGCTGACCTCAAGAACCTGGGGCTGAAGGCCACGCTGGCGCGACTGTGGGTACTGGACATCTTTCGCCACGGGGACCAGCGGCATCTGGCGGCGGAGGAGGTCTATCGCCAGCTGCATGACCAGGGCCGGGGTACCAGCCTGGCCACGGTCTACCGCGTGCTGGCGCAGCTGGAGCAGGCCGGCATGCTGCGCCAGCAGCGCTTTGCGGCGGGCAAGGCGGTCTATGAACTCGACGACGGCGAGCACCATGACCACCTGATCTGCACGCGCTGCGGCCTGGTGCAGGAGTTCCACGATGCGGTGATCGAGCAGCGCCAGAAGCTGCTGGCGCGCTCGCATGGCTTTGCCATCGTGGAGCACTCGCACATTCTCTACGGGCGCTGCATCAAGCCCGACTGCGAGCGGCTGGCGGGCCGGCCGGAGGCTAGCTCTCCTTGAGGCTGCGCTGCGCACGCTCGCAGATGCGGCGCGTGGCGGGCACGGGCGATTCCTCGAGCCATTGCGCGCACAGGGCGCGCACCCAGTCGGGCCGGCTCTTGGCCGCGTCGTTGAGCCAGTTGGCCACCGAGTCCTGCACATAGGGCGAGGCATCGGCGCGCAGCCGCTGCAAAAGGGGCAGGGCGATCTCCGGCTGCTGCTTGAGTGCCTTGATATGGCTGCACCAGACGCCGCGCGGCCGCAAGGCCTCGCTGGCGAAGCGGCGCAGGCGGTCGGAGGGCCGCCTTGTCCACCGAGACAACTCGGCCACGGCCTGCGGCAGGTCGCTGGCCAGATGTGGGCGCACGCCCATCCACGACCATTCGCGCACGCCGAAATGCGAGTCATCGGCCAGCGGCTGCAGCAGTTCCAGGCGCTGGCTCAGGGTCAGGCCCGGCTGCGCACCGGCCATGAAGCAGGCCCAGCCGCGCACCGTGTCAGAGCGGTGCGTGAGGCAGCGCTGCCAGCCGGCCTGGCCCAGCGCCTGCCACAGCAGGCCGCCAATGCACTCCATGCGTTTGAGAATGCCAAGCTGGCCCAGCGCCTGCGCCGTGTCCTCCAGTTGCGGCCACGCGTCGGGAAAGACGGCCTGCAGCAGCCGGGCCTGGTCCACGGCCAGGCTTTCGGTCAGCGTGGCGGTCTCGATCTCGCCCAGGGACAGGGCCTGCAGCAGTTCGGGAGTGATATCGACTTTGCGGTTGGCGCCCTTGCGCCGGGGGGTGGGCGCCGTCATTCGCTGGCCTCCACGCCTGCGGCGGCCTTGGCCAGCAGCTTTCCCAACTGGCCGCGTTCGGCGGGCGACAGGTTGGAAAACAGGCCGGCGATCCATTGGCTGTGCCGGGCAAACAGCTTGCGCGCCAGCTGGCGGCCCTTGGCGGTGAGCTGCACGCGCAGCGCGCGGCGGTCGTCCGGGTCGGGCAGGCGCTCGGCCAGGGCCTCGCGTTCCAGGCCGTCCAGCAGGCCGGTCACGGTGGCGCGGGTGATGCCGGCCTGCTCTGCCAGGTGGTTGGGCGCCAGCCCTTCGCTGGCGGATTCCAGCAGGAACAGCAGCACGAAGCGCCCTTCGGACAGGCCATGGGGCGCCAGCAGCGCGGCGCAGTCACGGTCGATGCGCGCAGCCAGGGACAGGGTCTGGAAGCACAGCCGCATGCTGTCCACGTCGTCCAGCTTGCGGCGTTCGGCTTGGGCCAGCAGGGCCTGGTATTTCTGTTCGAGTTGCATGCGGCAAGCATACAGTATGGTGGCTAACCATGTGGCTGGGCCTCCAGGCAAGCAGTGGCCTGTGCGCGATGGCTGCGCTTGCGGCGCAGCCTGCGCACGCCTATGAGCACGCCCGTGGCGCTCATCAGCAGGCCGCCCAGGCTGAAGGCCAGCAGCAGCCCATCCCATAGCGGCCGGCGCTGCAGCAGCGGCAGCCAGTCCCAGCTGTGCAGCATGGCGAACAGCCAGCGCTTGAGGCGCTGGGTGCCGTCCAGCCGGCCCAGCACCTGGCCCGTGTGCGGGTCGATGTGCACCCAGCTGGCCGCAGCATCGCCAAAGACCACGCGCAGCACGGGCAGGGGCTTGTCATGGCCGCCCATCATGGTGTGCTCGGCGCGCTCATACCAGTACAGGTCGTGCGCGGTCAGCCATTCGCTGCGCAGCACGGGGGCGTCGATCAGCACGGCCGCGCGGTCCAGCAGGGCCTCGCGCGAATGGGCCACGGGCGCGGCGCTGGCGCTGTCCAGCACCAGGGGCGTACCGGCTGCGGGCTGGGCCAGCACCTCGGTGCGGCCTGCGGTGCGCAGCCAACGCAGTTCGCGCACGGGGCCGCCCGCTGTGGCAATCAGCGACTGCGGCGTGGCGTCGTCCCCGGTCAGGCGCAGCGGGCCCTGCTGCCACCGGGCCATGTGCAGTGGCGGCGTGCCCGTGTCGAACAGACGCCAGGGGTTCATGGACATCAGGCCGCTGAAGATCCAGGCCAGCGTGGTCAGCGCAAACAGCAGGCCCGCCACATGGTGCCAGCGCATGGCGCGGCCCGGGTAGGGCGTGCGCCGGCCGCTGCGGTAGGGCTGCCTGAACCGCCAGCGCATCACCCCGACCACGGTGCCGGTGATGGCCACGGCAATGCCGACCAGCGACAGCACGTTGACGATGTCGGCCCAGGCGCCGTCAAAGGCATTGCCCCGGAACATGTACAGCCAGTGCAGCCAGGCGCCCAGGTAGTTCCAGCCGCGCTCGGTGCGCGTGGCATCGCGCACCACCTCGGCCGTGCGGCCGGAGATGTAGAGCAGCGTGCCCTGGGCATCGTCCAGTTGCACGCGGTGCAGGGGGCGGTGGATGTCCAGCGCGCGCGAGTGGCTGAAGGCATCCTCATCCACCGTGCCCAGGTAGTGCAGGCCCGTGCCGTCCCCCGCGAAGGCGCGGGCGCTGGCCAGGGCCTGCGCCTCACTGGTGGCGGGCAGCACCTGGCCGCTGGCCGCATCAATGGCCACGGGCTGGCGCCGCCCCTCGGGCGTGGCCAGGTAGCTGGCACGGCCGGCGCTGCCGGCATGCAGGCGCAGATCCTTGAGCGGGCCGTCGATGCCGGCCGCGCGCAGCGCCTCGGCGGGCGCGAGCAGGGCGGCGTTGCCATCGAGCGGGGGCAGGTGGCGCAGCCGTTCGGCCTCGGTGAGCTTGGGGTAGCCCACGTACATCATCACCATGCCCGAGACAAACCACAGCGCAAAGAACAGGCACACGGCAATGCCCAGCCAGCGGTGCAGCAGGAACAGCCAGCGTTTGAGGTGAAGGCGCATGGCGCGGCCCTCGCTCAGAACGCCACGCGCAGCGTGATATCGGCCGTGCGCGGCGCCCCCAGGTAGGCCATGGTGCTGGTCAGGCTGGCGGCGTAGACACGATCGGTGGCATTGCGCAGCCGTGCAACCACGGTCATGCGCGGGTCGATGCGGTAGCTCAGGCCCAGGTCCAGCAGCGTGTAGGCGGGCCAGGACAGGGTATTGGCCGCATCGGCATAGATGCCTCCCACGCGGCGCAGCCCGGCGTTGACCTCCAGGGCCGGCGTGATGCGGTAGCTGGTCCAGAGGTTAAGCACGCTGGCGGGCGTGTTCGTGGGCCGCTTGCCGGCCAGGGACACGCCGCCTTGCTGGTAGTTGTCATAGCGCGCGTCCACATGGCTCCAGTTGCCCTGGACCGACCAGCGCGGCGTGGGCGCCAGGCCCATGGACAGCTCCACCCCGCGCGAGGACTGCTGGCCCACCAGCACCGTGCGCGTGCTGTCCTGCGGGTCCTGGGTGGAGATGTTGCGGCGCGTGATGTGATAGACCGCCAGCGCCGCCGTTCCCTTGCCCTGCCAGAACGACAGCTTGCTGCCCGCCTCCACCTGGCGGCCCGTGGTCAGCCCGGTGTTGTTGATGGCGTCGGCAAACGAGGCGCCCATCAGCATGCCCGACGGCGGATCGGCCGCCGTGGAGAACTGCGCGTAGAGATTGGCCTCGGGCGTGGCATCCCAGACCAGGCCCACGCGCCCGGTCGTCGGGCTATAGCTGCGGCTGTAGCTGGCGGGCAGCGCGGGCGTTACATCGCGCCGGTTGGTCAGGTCCACATCGATGCGTTCATGGCGCAGGGCGGTCAGCAGGTGCAGGGCCGGGGTGAGGGCCGTGCGGTTTTCCAGGTACAGGGCGGTGGTGGTGACCTTGTTGTCGCGGTCAGGTCTGAAGCCGGGCGCCATGCCGGGAATGTCGTAGAAGTTCTCTGTCGTGAAATCGTAGGGATTGACCGTGCTCACCGTGCCAGACAGGCTGTTCGGAAAGCGTGTCTGCCGGTTCACGCTCACGTCCAGGCCAAAGGCCCATTCGCTGCGCCGGCCGGCCAGCTCGCCCAGGTAGCTGCCTTCGATGCGGTCGCCCACCATGCGCTGGTCATGGCGCTGCAGCAGCGCGGCCGAGCGCACCACCGCGCTGTTGTCGGGCGTGAAGCGGTAGGTCTCCACGTTGCGGTAGTCGCGCAGCGCGTCATAGGCGTAGAAGGTGTTGCTCAGCTTGAGCCGGTCGCTTGCCCGCCATTCGGTGATGGAGCGCAGCCACTGCACGCGCTGGGCGTACAGGCCGTCGGCGCTGTTGTAGTTCTTGCCGAGGGTGGCCTCGTCAATGCGCGCCTGGCCGCGCAGCGGGTTGAGCAGCGGCGTTCCCCAGTACGGGCGGTCCACGCGCTCATGCTGGGCTTCGTAGGCCAGGGTGTGCGTGAGGCCGCCACCCAGGTCGGACAGCAGCGAGGCCGCCAGCTGCGTGGAGCGCGATTGCGTGCCGCCCACCCAGCTGCCAGCATCGCGGTGGTTGAGGTCCAGGCGCAGGTAATGGGTCGTGCCCTGGCTGTCGGTGGCATCGCCCAGGCGGCGGTTCAGCCCGACGGAGGCTTCCTTGAGCCCGTAGCTGCCCAGGCGCAGCTGGCCTTCGGTGAAGCTGTCGCGCTGGGCCAGCTTGGTGATGTAGTTCAGCGTGCCGCCCACGCCGCCTGCGCCGTAGAGAAAGCCGGAAGCGCCGCCAATGGCCTCGACCCGGTCGTAGATCCAGCTGTCCACGGGCCGGGCCGCAATGGAGTACTGCAGGTTGATGCCGTTGAACAGCTGGCTGACCGACCCCGTGCCGAAGCCCCGGTAGCTGATGCCTATGTTGCCGGGCGGGCTGTAGGCCGTGACGCCCGGAATGGAGCGCAGGATCTCCTGCGTGTCCTGGGCGCCACGCGCCTCGATGGCGGCGCGGTCCACGATGTGCACCGAGGCCGGTGTCTCGCGCGCCGTCAGGCCCAGGCGGCTGGCCGTGCCCACGGTCTTGTTCAGCGGCAGCAGTCCGTTGGCGTCGGCCGTGGCCTGGTCGGAGACTTCGACGGCGGGCAGTGCCGCCTCGGCCAGGGCCTGCGCGTGCGCGGCAGGTGCCCATGCGGCGCCCAGCGCGCAGCACAGCGCCGTGGCCAGGGGATGGAGACGAAAGGCGTGCGTGGACGCGCGCACCGGCGCCGCCATCGCGGGGAAAAGGGAAGAATTCACGAACTGACTCCGGGTCTTGCACCGCGCATGCGGCGCAGTCCTGGGCCACAGGCGCGGCACAGGCGGGCCGGGCGCGCATCAGCAGGCCCGGCGGCGATTCAAGAGAACACGGCAGTCAGCGGGGGAGGGCCGCGCGCCGGCAGCGGCGCGCGTGTGACGGAGGCAATGTGCGCCGCCACCAGCGGCAGCAGCGCGTGGGCCAGCGGTTGCTGGTGGGGCACGGCCATCGCCGGCAGGGCCGGCGGCGGTGCGCCAGCGGGCAGGCACATGGGGCAGTCAAGCTGGTGGTGGCCCATGCCCGGGGCTGCGCTGTCGCCCAGCGCCACCAGCTTGACGTCGCCGCTGGCCGTGCAGACCAGCTCGAATCCCTGGGGATGGACCAGGGGCGATGCCACGGCAACGCCCAGCGTCACGGCAAACCAGGCCAATATCAGCCGGGTGAGCCAGAACGAGGAGCGAAGCGCTTGCATGGGGCGTGATTATGGCTTGGGGGCTGTAGTCGGTGTGAACAGACTGCCGCCCAGCTTGACGCCAGCCTTCAGGCCGCGCTTGGCGAACCAGCCCTGGTTCATCTCCAGCACATAGCGCACGGGCTTGGCCGAGCAGTGCGAGTCCTCGGTCATGGGCTTCATGTCTGCCAGGTTCACGATGGTGCCGTCATCCGCCACGAAGGCGGCGGTCAGCGGC
Source organism: Delftia sp. RIT313 (assembly GCF_000632165.1). Taxonomy (NCBI): domain Bacteria; kingdom Pseudomonadati; phylum Pseudomonadota; class Betaproteobacteria; order Burkholderiales; family Comamonadaceae; genus Delftia; species Delftia sp. RIT313. The sequence continues at coordinate 51,327 of NZ_JFYT01000042.1, forward strand.
AGCAGGGTGTTGCGCATCCAGAAGCACTGCACGGCAGGCACCTCGAAGACGAAGATCATGCCCTCCTGCTGGGGCATTTCCTGGCGGAACATCAGGCCGATGGCGCGCTCGCGGTCCGAGGCGGCCACCTGGGCATCGATGCGGTGGATTCCGGCCGTCAACTCCACGCGGCGCAGATTCATCTGGGGGCTGCCCTGGGGCTGTGCGCCTGCCGATACGGCGGCGCCAGCCAGGCAGGCGGCCATGAGCAACCGCTGCAGCGCGCGGCGGGAAAGGGATGTGTGGAGGGGTGTCGAAGGCTTCGTCATCTTGCACATTCTGTCGCAGGGGGCGCGTGGCCGGACGCAAAAATCGGCCTGGCCGGGCCATCATGGCCGGGCTGGCGGCAAAAAGCCCGCAGTGCATTGCTGACTTGCGGGCTTTTTTGAGGGGATGCCGGCTGGCATCCCGGGGCATGGATCAGGCCACGGCCTTGTGTGCCTTCTTCGTGGAGCGCTTGGCGTGCTTCTTGCCGGAGTGCTTGCCGCTCTTGGCGACCTTGGCCTTCTTGGCTGTGTGAGCGGGAGCAGCTGCGGAAGCGGCCGTGGGAGCCGACATCGGCGCTTCGGGTGCTGCGGCGGCCTGTGCGAAGGCGCCTGCGGCAAACGAACCGGCGATCAGGACAGCGAGGAGTTTTTTCATATATGCCATTTCCTAGAAAAGCGGTAGAAGCCAAGTTGAATCAGACAACGGTGCGAAATTCTTGATGCACCGCACATGCTCAACGCGCTTACTGTATCGCCGTTGACAGGAGGGCGGCCCGATTGTCGTTAGAATTTTCTGCACCAAATTCGTGCCCGATCCGGGCATTCACTCTTGCCTCGTGCACCAGCCAACGGAGACCCGTCCCCATGAACCGCTTCCAGCACATCCAGGTGCCGGCCGAGGGCCAGAAGATCACTGTCAACGCCGACATGTCGTTGAACGTGCCAGACCAGCCCATCATTCCTTTCATTGAAGGCGACGGCACCGGCGTGGACATCACGCCCGTGATGATCAAGGTGGTGGATGCCGCCGTGGCCAGGGCCTATGGCGGCAAGCGCAAGATCCAGTGGATGGAGGTCTTCGCGGGCGAGAAATCCACGCGCATCTACGGCCCCGATGTCTGGCTGCCCGAGGAAACCATGCAGGCCCTGCGCGAGTACGTGGTCTCCATCAAGGGCCCGCTGACCACGCCCGTGGGCGGCGGCATCCGCTCGCTGAACGTGGCGCTGCGCCAGGAGCTGGACCTCTACGTCTGCCTGCGCCCCGTGCAGTACTTCAAGGGCGTGCCCTCGCCGCTGAAGGAGCCCGAGAAGACCAACATGGTCATCTTCCGCGAGAACTCCGAGGACATCTACGCGGGCATCGAGTACGAGGCGCGCAGCGACAACGCCAAGAAGCTCATCGACTTCCTGGTCAAGGAAATGGGCGTCAAGAAGATCCGCTTCCCCGAGACCTCGGGCATCGGCGTCAAGCCCGTGTCCATCGAGGGCACGGAGCGCCTGGTGCGCAAGGCCATCCAGTACGCGATCGACAATGACAAGCCCAGCGTGACCCTGGTCCACAAGGGCAACATCATGAAGTTCACCGAAGGGGGCTTCCGCGACTGGGGCTACGCGCTGGCCGCGCGCGAGTTCGGCGCCCAGCCCATCGACGGCGGACCCTGGCTCAAGTTCAAGAACCCGCGCACGGGCCGCGACATCGTCATCAAGGACTCCATTGCCGACGCCTTCCTGCAGCAGATCCTGCTGCGCCCGGCCGAGTACTCGGTGGTGGCCACGCTCAACCTCAACGGCGACTACATCTCGGACGCGCTGGCCGCCCAGGTCGGCGGCATCGGCATTGCGCCCGGCGCCAACATGTCCGACTCCGTGGCCTGCTTCGAGGCCACGCACGGCACGGCCCCCAAGTACGCGGGCAAGGACTATGTGAACCCGGGCTCCGAAATCCTCTCGGCCGAGATGATGCTGCGCCACATGGGCTGGCGCGAGGCGGCCGACCTGGTCATCAGCGCGCTGGAAAAGGCCATCCAGAGCAAGCAGGTGACCTACGACTTCGCCCGCCTGATGGACGGCGCCACCCAGGTGTCGTGCTCTGGTTTTGGCGAGGTGATGATCTCCAAGATGGATTGACGGGCGCCTGCGCTCCATGAAAAAACCGCGCCAGGGCGCGGTTTTTCTTTGGTGGTCGTTGACGGATCAGCTCTTGGGCAGCGCACAGCCATCGGGCCCGCAATCCTCGCCTTGGGGCGCGGTCTGCTCGCCGGCGGTGATGGCCGCAACCTGCTGCACCCACTCGCCCAGTTGCTGCGCCCAGCCATCGGCATCTCCCAGCCAGGGACCGATGTCGATGCGCTGGATGGCGCGCTGGCCCGGCTGCTCTGCCTCGGGGTGGTCGAACTCCAGCGCGAAGGTCGGGAAACCCTGGCCTTGTGCCAGCTCCAGCCATTCGCGCGACTGGGCGATATGGGCTTGGGTTGCGGCGCCCGAAAGGCGCTGGAAGGCGTCAGTGAAGGCCGCCACGTCCAGGCCCAGGTCCCGGGCCAGTTCCAGCAGCACGGCCGGATCGCTGATGCGCCGGCCTTCGACATAGTGGGCCTGCTGCTGGCGCGCCAGCATGTCCAGGCCCCGGCCCGCCAGTTCCTCGGCGGCCAGCAGCGCCGTGGTGGGCGGTTCGGAGTCCAGCACGGCGCCCAGGTCGTTGAGCAGGCCGTCGAAGTAGGCCGTGCCGAAGGGCTGGCCCGTCATCTCGGCAATGCGCTGGTCGTGCGGCATCACGTGGCCGCGCCAGTCGGCCGTGATGGTGCGGGTGTGGGCGCCCGTGAGCATGCCGCCGCCATGCCACTGCAGGGTGACGCCGGGCACGCTGCGCGCGGCCTTGACCAGGGGCGCGGCGGCATAGCACCAGCCGCACAGCGGGTCGAAGATGTAGTGGAGGACAAAGGGCGGCTGCGCGGTCGTGGTCATGGCAGGAGCGGGCTGTGATGAAGGCGCCCACTGTAGCGGCTATTGGCTTGCCCGTGACGGGGCAGGGCCGCAGGCAGAATGGGCGACTGCCGCCGTGCAGCCACCGTGCTGCCATCGCCGATCCCGTCTGCATTGCCATGCGCCTCAAATCCACGCCGCCTCCGTCCGATCCATCCGCTTCCTCCGCCCCGGCCGCCGAGCCCAGCGTCCAGTCCGTCGCCCGGCGCGGCATGCTGGGTTTTCTGCTGTTCTGGCTGCTGGTCATGGGCGTGCTGTACTGGGCCATGCAGATGTACCTGAAGCCGGCCGGCGTCAAGGTCCAGGCCGATGGCACCGTGACCATTGCGCGTGACCGCGACGGGCATTTCCGCGTGGAAGGGGCCGTCAACGGGCAGCCCGTCATGTTCCTTGTGGACACGGGCGCCAGCATGGTCGGCGTGACCGAGCCGCTGGCCGAGCGCGCAGGCCTGGACGGCGGCGAGCCGGTTCGCTTTCGCACCGCCAATGGCGAGCGCGACGGCCGCATGGTGGTGGCCGAGCAGGTGCGCGTGGCATCTCTGGTGGTCAGCGGCCTGCGCGTGGGCACGGGCTATACCGGCAGCACGGACAGGGATGCGCTGCTGGGCCAGAACTTCCTGCGCCAGTTCGATGTGGAAATACGCGGCGACCGCATGCTGATCCATCCGCGCGGCAGCGGGTCTTCGCCCAAGCGGTAGGTACGTAAGCAACTAAGTAACTAACTAGCTAAGCAAGGGAGAGGGACATGACAAACAACGCCTTTCGCACCGACAGGCGCAGATGGCTGCAGACGGGCGCAGCCCTGGCGGCGCTGGGCTGCACGGCCTGTGCCAGCGTGGGGCAGGGCGGTGCCTCTTCCACCGGCGCCGGCACCGGCACCGGCCTGGCCGAAGACCTGGGCGAACGCCTGGACCAGGGCGTGCAGAGCGGAGAACTGGCGAAGCTGCATGCCGTCGTCGTGATGCGCCACGGCCGGCTGGCGCTGGAGCGCTATTTCGAGGGCGAGGACGAACGCTGGGGCGAGCTGCTGGGCAAGGTGGCCTTCAACGCCGACTCCCTGCACGATGTGCGCTCGGTCAGCAAGAGCGTCGTCGGCCTGCTGTACGGCATGGCCCTGGCCGAGGGCAAGGTGCCCGCGCTGGACACGCCCCTGGTCCAGGCCTTTCCCGCCTACAGCGATCTGGCGGCTGATGAGGGCCGGCGCGCCATCCTGGTCTCCCATGCCCTGGGCATGACCATGGGCCTGCAATGGGACGAGGACCTTCCGTATTCCGACCCGCGCAACAGCGAAATCGCCATGGAGCGCAGCAGCGACCGCTACCGCTACGTGCTGGAGCAGCCCATCGTCGCCCCGCCCGGCGAACGCTGGTGCTACAGCGGCGGGGCGACGGCCCTGCTGGGCCATCTGATCGCGCAGGGCAGCGGCATGCCGCTGCTGGACTATGCGCGGCACAAGCTGTTTGCTCCGCTGGGCATCGACAAGGCCGAGTGGACGCCTGGCACCAACGGCGAGGCGGCCGCCGCCTCCGGCCTGCGCCTGCGGGCGCGAGACCTGGCCCGCATCGGCCAGCTGGTGCTGCAGCAGGGCGAATGGCAAGGCCGGGCGCTGGTACCCCGGCATTGGATTGTGCAATCCATTCAGCCGCGCGTGGACGCCTGGCCTGGCCTGCGCTACGGCCACCACTGGTACGTGGGGCAGACCCGCGCCGGCCTGGCGTACTACATGGCCATCGGCCTGGGCGGCCAGCGGCTGGTGGTCGTGCCCCAGCATTCGCTGGTGTATGCCGTCTTCATGGGCAACTACGACAGCCCCCAGCAGGTGCAGCGCGTGGCTGCCGTGCAGGGCCTGATCGCCGCTGCCTTGCGTTGACTGCCTGGCGTTGACAGCCTTGCCCTGACAGCCGTGCGCGGGCATGTCGGGCGTGCGAGAATCCCCGCTTCCAAGGTCGGCCGCATGCCCGGCTCGCGCAAGCAGGGCGCGAAGCGGGGCGGGCCGGTGCGTGTCGAGGCTCGATCCACTTTCCTGGTTCCGGTGCCGGCCCATGAGCCCCTGAGGCCATGGCGCCGGTTGTTTCTGCCTCCCGCATGATCGCCAGATCACCGTTTGCCCGTGTCCCACCGCCAGCCCATCCGCATCGCCGACCGCCACCAGTTCGACACCCTGATCGACGCCCGTTCGCCTGCCGAATTCGCGCAGGACCACATTCCCGGCGCCATCAACTGCCCCGTGCTCGACAACGAGGAGCGCGCCCGGATCGGCACCATCTACAAGCAGGTCAGCCCCTTCGAGGCCAAGCGCCTGGGCGCGGCCATGGTCTCGGCCAATCTGGCGCGCCATCTGCAGGAAACCTTCGCCGACAAGCCCGCCAACTGGAAGCCTCTGGTCTACTGCTGGCGCGGCGGCCTGCGCAGCGGCTCCATGGTCACCTGGCTGCGCCTGGTCGGCTGGGATGCCCAGCAACTGGCCAACGGCTACAAGTCCTATCGCGGCCATGTGATCGAGCTGATCGACCGCCTGGTGCCCCAGCTGCGCCTGCAGGTGCTGTGCGGCGCCACCGGCAGCGCCAAGACCCGCGTGCTGCACGCCCTGGCCGAGGCCGGCGAGCAGGTGCTGGACCTGGAGGGCTATGCCAGCCACAAGGGCTCCTTGCTGGGCAACCTGCCCGGCGTGGAGCAGCCCAGCCAGAAATACTTCGAGACGCTGCTGGCCCAGCAGCTGGAGAGTTTCGATCCGTCGCGCACCGTGTACGTGGAAGGCGAGAGCGCCAAGATCGGCCGCGTGTCCCTGCCGCTGGTGCTGGTCGAGCACATGCGCCAGTCGCCCGTGATTGCGCTCGATGCCACGCCCGAGGCGCGCCTGGCCTACCTGCTGCGCGACTACGCCTACCTGGGCGAGGATCCGCAGATGCTGGCCGACAAGCTGGGCTGGCTCAAGGAGCTGCAGGGCAAGGAGACCATCTCGCGCTGGCAGGCCTGGGCGCATGAGCGCAGCCTCTCGCCGCTGTTCTCCGAGCTCATGGCCCAGCACTACGACCCGCACTACGAGCGCTCGCAGGAGCGGCATTTCACGCAGTGGCGCACGCGCCGCAGGGTGCAGGCCGACGACCTCAGCGAGGCCGGCATCGCCGCGCTGGCGCAGCAGATACTGGCGCTGGATGCGGCATCGGCCGCATGAAGCAGCCGCGTGGATCAGGCGTTTGAATCAGGCGTGTGAATCTGCCAGCACCGGGTACAGCGACAGCAGCAGCAGGGCGGCCATGCCCCAGTTGAAGCGGCGCAGTGCCTGCGGCGAGCGCAGCGCGCGCCCCACGGCGCTGCCGAACAGCGTCCAGACGCTGACGCTGGGATAGTTCACGATGCCCAGCACCAGCGCGGCCAGCACCAGGTTGATGAAGAAATCCTCGCGCGGCGTGTAGGTGGCAATCACGCCGATGGCCATGATCCAGGCCTTGGGGTTGACCCACTGGAAGGCCGCCGCCTGCCAGAACCCGAACGGCCGGGCACCTGCGTTGCCGCCGTCGATGCCGCCGCTGCCCGCGATCTTCCAGGCCAGCCAGACCAGGTAGGCCGCGCCCAGGTACTTGAGCGCGGTGTAGATCACCGGCAGCCGCTCGAACACCGCGCCCAGCCCCGCGCCCACCAGCAGCACCATGACCACCACGCCCAGGGTGATGCCCAGCATATGGGGCACCGTGCGGCGGTAGCCGAAGGTGGCGCCCGAGGCCGTCAACATCACATTGTTGGGGCCGGGCGTGACGGAGCTGACGAAGGAGAACATGGCCAGCGGCAGCAGGAACGAAGTGTGGGCGGTATCGAAGGGCATGGTGGCAACAGGCATGACAGGGAATCCGGCGCCCTGTCTGCGCATGCCGCAGGCCGCGGCGCCGTCAGGCCATGCTAATCGCAGTTGGTGGCAGCTATCGGTACAGTAGCAGTACACTTTGCCAGAACAATTTGCCAACTGGCCTGCCCACATGACCCTGACACTTGATCCCGCAGCCACGCCGAAGCAAGCGCAGGCACAGCAGACACCGCAGGCACCGCGCGCATCCTCAGATACGGCTTTCCAGGCCGCTGCGCCCTGGCGCCCGCTGCGGTCTTCCGACCTCTCGCTGGTGGACCAGTTGGTGGACCACTACGGCGGCCTGATCCGCCACCACGGCCTGCGCGCGGGCTCGCGCCTGCCTTCCGTGCGTGCCCTGGCGCAAGAGGCGGCCGTGAGCCGCGACACCGTGGTGCAGGCCTATGACCGGCTGGCCGCCCAGGGCCTGGTGCATTCGCGGCGCGGCTCGGGCGTCTTCGTCAGCGCCCGGCGTGCGGCCCAGGCGGCGCCCCGCGCCAGCGATGCCCTGCCTACGCTGGAGCAGGGCGCGGCCTTCGATACCGCCTTTTTGCTGCGCAGCATGTTCCGCGAGGGCATGGAGCATTCGGGTGGCGCGGGCATGCTGCCGCCGGAATGGCTGGACCAGGAGATGCTGGCCTCGGCCCTGCGCGCCGTGGGCCGCAGCACGGGGCCGAGCCTGCTGACCTACGGCGTGCCCCAGGGCTATCTGCCGCTGCGCCAGCAGATCGCCTCGGTGCTGCAGGCCCAGGACGTGCCCGCCCACCCCGAGGCCCACCTGATGACCGTGGCCGGCGTCACCCAGGGCCTGGACCTCATCGTGCGCAGCCTGGTGCGGCCCGGCGATACGGTGCTGGTGGAAGACCCGGGCTGGTTCCTCATCTTCGGCCGGCTCAACGCCCTGGGCGTGAACGTGGTCGGCGTGCCCCGCCTGCCCGGAGGCCCCGATGTGGAGGCGCTGGAGCGGCTGGCCCGCCAGCACCAGCCCCGGCTTTTCATCCTGAACACTGCCGTGCACAACCCCACGGGCCAGACCCTGTCGGCCGGCGTGGCCCACGAGGTGTTGCGCATTGCCGAGCGCCACGACTTCTACCTGGCCGAGGACGACACCTACTCCGACTTCCTGCCCGGCGTGCCCGTGCGCCTGGCCGCCATGGACCGGCTGCAGCGCGTGCTCCTGGTGGGCGGCTACTCCAAGACCCTGGCCGGCAGCCTGCGCGTGGGCTATGTGGCGGCGCACACCGACCTGATACGGCGGCTGACCGACCTCAAGCTGCTGGGCGGGCTGACCACGGCGCTGCCGGGCGAGCAGGTGGTGCACCGCGTGCTGGCCGATGGCCAGTACCGCAAACATGTGGACCGCCTGCGCGAGCGCGTGGACCGCGCGCGCAACCGCTGCCTGCGCATGCTCGAAGCCCTGGACTGCCGGGCCCCGCACGAACCGCAGGCCGGCATGTTCGCCTGGGTGGACTGCGGCGTGGACTCGGAGGTGCTGGCCCGCCATGCCGCGCCGCAGGGCCTGCTGCTGGCACCGGGCCTGCTGTTTTCGCCCAGGCAGGCCGCGGGCAGCATGCTGCGCATTCCCGTGCCCATGGTGGAGCAGCCCCAGACCTGGAAGATCCTCGGCCACCTGCTGGCGCAGCACCGGGGTGGTGGTGGATGAGTGGATGACTGGAGGGTGCAGCAACACTGCCTGACGGGAGGTTGACGCTGCCGGCGCCAGGGCGTGTAAGACAGAGCATCGGGCCTCGGCGCCCCGGTAGTGCGCTGCTATCGTTCCGGGATGACTATTGAGCTTGTCTTGCCTGGGGAGGCCGGCCGCAGAGCCGGGGTGAACGACAGCCGGCCCCGACCGGGAGGCGGCGCGGCGCGCCGCCTGGCGCCGGTGCTGGCGCTGCTGCTGACAGCGGGCTGTGCCGACACGCCCGCGCCGCGCGGCAAGGTGGAGGGCGCCTCGTTCGAGCCCAGCGAAATCGTGCAGTCCGACAGCAACCGCATGGCCACGCTGGCCATGAAGGAGAACCTGGACAGCCTGATGCGCATCATGGACAAGCTGTACCTGCGCAACCCCTCAGAGTGGAAGAAAACCGCCGAAAGCCGCGAGGCCGCATCCGCCTACGTGCGCATCGCCATCACCGAGCGCCAGCCTTGGGCCGACCTGCGCGGCGCCCAGGACGTGGCCGCGCTCTCGCTGGCGCTGCAGCCCGACTTCAAGGGCGACCGCGTGGCCGCCTTCGTCCATGCGCTGGCCGACACCATCATCACCGCCCACGGCGGGCGCACCAGCTTCACCCTGGTCCATGGGCTGGACCCGCAGCTGATCTACAACGCCGCACGCAACGTGGAAGTGGCCAACTGGATTCTCAACTCACGGCGCAACGCAGCGGGCGGGCCGCTGCTGCTGTCCAACCACCTGGGCGACGACGCGCGCAACCTCAGCTTCGAGCGCGAGATGGGCAAGATCATCGGCAGGCTGGACCTGATCGCCAACTACACCACCGAGCGCTACAGGCGCTCCTTCATCGGCTACGGGCAGGGGCTGGTGGCCGGGCCCTTCATGCAGTTCCTGCCCGTGCGCTGAGGCGCGGCCTCAGAGCCTGTAGCTGAGCGTCACGGCCACCGAGCGCGGTGCCCCGTAGCGCGCCAGGCCCCCCGACCATGAATAGCCAAGGTCCTGGTAGTAGCGGCGGTCCAGCAGGTTGTCCACGCTCAGCTGCACATGGGCATTGGCATTGACCTGGTAGCCCACGCCCAGGCCCAGCAGGGCGTAGCTGCGCTGCGTGGTCTCGAAGCCGGTTTCGCGGCGGAACATCTTGCTTTGCGCATGCAGCGATCCGTACAGGCTCCAGCGCCCGTACTCGCCGGGCAGGCGATAGCTGGTGTAGAGCTTGAGCAGGTGCTGGGGCTCGTCGGTGCTCACGCGCTGGCCGATGTTGGTGGCAATCCGGTCCTTGGTGTAGCGCGCCCGCACATAGGTGTAGCCGGCCGAAACCTGCCAGCCGGGCTGCAGCAGTCCGGACAGCTGCAACTCCAGGCCATCGCTTTGGATCTCACCCGCCGCGCGAAAGCAACTGATGGCGCCGCTGGTGGGGCAATTGGCATCGTCACGCACGGCACGGTTGCGCTGCGTGATGCGGAACACCGAGGCGCTGGCATGGAGTCGCCCGTCAAAGTACTCGCCCTTGGCGCCCAGCTCGTAGTTGGTGCCTGTCATCGGGTCCAGGGTGTTGCCCCGCACGTCCATCGAGCTTTGGGGCTGGTAGCTCTGTGTCAGGCTGGCATAGACCGAATGTCTGTCATCCACGTCATAGACCAGGCCCGCATAGGGAACGAACTTGGCGCTCTCGTCCAGGCTGCGCTTCCAGTTGGGCGTGCCGGTGTACCAGCCCGTCGTGTCCTGCTCGTACCAGCCCAGACGCCCGCCCAGAATCAGGTGCAGCGGATCGGCCAGGCTGAAGTTGCCGCTGGCGTAGATGGCTTTTTCGCGCGTCTTGCGGCCCCACAGGTCGCCATTGGCAGGCACTGAGCCGGTCCAGGGCGCGGAGTAGGGATTCCAGTTCGCAATGTCGACGATGCGCGAGGCCGACGACCCCCAGGTCTCGGCCGCACGGGAGCTGTCATTGCGGTAGCTGGCGCCCACGGCGATCTCGTGCGTGCGCCCGAACCACTCGACCGGGCCCCGGGCGCGCAGGTCGGCCACGGTCTGGCGTGTGCCGTAGCGCCAGCCCGTCTCGGACTGCTCCAGCTGTGTGGTCGATCCCGCGACGCGGCTGTTGGTGGTGTTTCGGATATCGGAGTCGGCCTCGACATGGTTGATGCCCAGCTTGACCGTCCAGCCGTTGCGCAGGCGCTGCTCCAGATCAACGAACACGCCATCGTTGTCGCGGTTCTGGAAAGACTCCGCGTTGTTGAGGAAGGTGGAGCGCGGCAGGTCCATATGGCCGCCATCGGGCAGGGTGGGCAGGCCCGTGAACACGCCCTTGGTGCGCGTGCGCTGGCGGTAGGCGCCCAGGCCCAGCGTGGTGTCGGGCGTAAGGTCCGCTTCCACGATGCCGTACAGGCTGGCATTGCGGGTGTTGGTTACATCGACAAAGCTGTCGTTGTCGCGCCAGCCGCCCACCACGCGAGCGCGCACGCTGCCGCTGGCATTGAGCGCACGGCTTGCGTCCAGCGAGGCCTGGCGGTTGTTCCAACTGCCCAGGCCCAGCGTGGCATTGAGCAGCGGCTGGGCCGTGGGACGCTTGCGCACCAGGTTGACCGAGCCCGAAGGCGCGCCCACGCCATCCATCAGGCCCGTGGCGCCGCGCACCACCTCCACGCGGTCATACATCAGCAGGTCGGCCGAGACATTGCGCGAATTGAAGCCCGTCACGTCCAGCGGCAGGCCGTCCACATTCACATGCTCCAGCGCAAAGCCGCGCGCATAGAAGGTGGACTCCGAATCGGTCACGGCCGGGTTCTTGGCGTACAGCCCGGGCGTGACCTTGGCAATGTCCTGCAGGGTGCTCAGGTGGAAGTCATCCATTTGCTGGCGCGTCACCACGCTCACGGACTGCGGCGTCTGGCGCTGCGACAGGTTCAGCCCCGTGGCGCTGGCCATGCTGGGCGTGGTGTATGAGCCCGTGCCTTCCGTGGCGCTGCTGCGCTCCGCATCGGCCGTCACATTGACGGTCTGCAGCGTGCTGGCGGAAGACGGTGGGGTGGGACCTGCCGCAGCAGGCAAGGGCGCGGCAGCCTTCAGTGAAAAGCCTCCGCCAGGCTGCTGCACGGCTGCCACGCCGCTGCCCGCCAGCAGTTGCTGCAACCCGGCAGACACGCCGTGGCTGCCGGTCAGCCCGCCCGTGCGCAGGCCCGCCACCAGTGCCGGGTCATAGGACAGGCTGACGCCCGCTGCGCGGGAGAAGCGATCCAGTGCCGCATCGAGCGGACCTGCTGCAATGCTGAAATCGCGCGTGAGCGCTCCGGCCTGGCCTGTGGCCGTCTGCGCCCATGCTGCGCCTGAAGGCACGAGGGCCGACATCGCCATGCCGATGACGGCGGCTTGCACAAGGGTGACAAGCGGCCGGGGACGCCACTGCGGTTGGCTACCGGGCCTGGACGGGTGATGACGGAACATGCTGGGTTCTCCTGGATGCAATACGGGAAAGGATTGAAGGACTCATTCCCAGGCCGTACGAAAATCCGGATCCCCTCACTTTTTCTGAAAAAAAGTGGAAATCACTGGCCGGATGCCGGCCCCACATGAACCCACCAGCGCGTGCGCCGGCTGATGCTCACGGGCTGCGTCTGCGCGATGAGCTGCAGCACCTGCTCGGTCTGGCGCACATGGAAGGTGCCCGACAGGCGCAGGCCTGCCACGCGCTCATCGCAACTGATGTGCCCATGGCGGTAGCGCCCCAGTTCCGCCAGAAGGTCACCCAGGCGGATGGCCCGGCCTGCCATCACGCCATCTGCCCAGTCGTCCGCACCAAAGTCCGGGGGAGGTGCCGGGGTACTGGCATCGGCCGACAGCCACCACGGCGAGCCGGGCATCGCCGTTTGCCGTGCGGCGCTGTCTGCGGCCTTTGCAGGCGTCAGCAGTACGGCGCCTTCCTGCACGCTGACAAGGGCCCGATGCTTGTGCAGCCTGACCACAAAGCGCGTGCCCAGAGCCTGCAGATCGCCAAACGGCGTGCGCACCCTGAAGGGCCGGTGGCCGGGTGCAGTCTCGTCGGCGCCCGTGGTCACCAGGATTTCCCCACGGCTGAGCACTACCAGGCGCTGCTGCGGGTCCAGCTCCGTGCGGATGGCCGTGTCCGTGTTGAGCACGATGGTGCTGCCATCGTCCAGCCTGACGGTGCGCTGCTCGCCCACCGAGGTGCTGGCGCTGGCCAGCAGGCGCTGCCAAGGCGTGTGGCTGTAGGCCATCCAGCCCGTTGCCGTGGCGATTCCGGACAAGGACAGCAGCTTGAGGGCGCGGCGGCGCGAGACGCTGCGGGACTGGCGCAGGCGCTGCGCTGCATCCAGCGTGTCCAGTGCCAGGCGTTGCGGCATGCGGTCAAAGTCGGTCCTCAGTGATTGCACCCGATCCCAGGCCAGGGCGTGGGCGGGCTGCGCATGCAGCCATTGCTCGAAGGCCTGCCGTGTGGGGGGGCTGGGCGTGTTGAAGTCCAGCCGTACGGACCACTGGATGGCTTCGTCGATCAGGCCGGGCGAAAGATCGCTGCTCATGCCCCGAAGCGCAGTGCGTAGCAGTGGCGCAGGGCCGTGGCGATGTAGCGCTCGGCCGTGGCCAGGGACACGCCCAGTCGTTCGGCGATCTGCGGGCAGGTGAGTCCTTCCAGCTGCGCCCACAGAAAGGCGCTGCGCACCCGGGGCTTCAAGGCATCCAGCATGCGGTCTATGGCGACCAGGGTTTCCAGGAAGATCAGCCGGCTTTCCGGCGAGGGGGCCTGCGCCTCGGGCATGAGGGCCAGGGTCTCCAGCCAGGCACGTTCCAGCTCGCGGCGGCGCCAGTGGTCCACCAGCAGGCCGTGGGCAATGGTGCTCAGGTAGGCGCGGGGCTGGCGCAGGCCGGTTGCGTCAGGGCCGGGTTGGCGGGTGAGCAGGCGCATGAACACGTCCTGCGCCATGTCGGCCGCGTCGAAGGAGTCGCCCAACCGGCGCCGCAACCAGCCCTGCAGCCAGTTCTGGTGGCTGTGGTACAGGCTTTCCACGCTGGTTGCCGCCTTGGCGGACTGGGAAATCTGCGCGTCCATGGAGCGTCCATTCAACGAATGCAATCACGGGGCTCGTCATGCATTGCGAAGGGCTGGCGGCGGCTGCGTCCATGGCGTGAGCTAACGAGAAAGGCGTGATTATAGATTTGGTAATGAGAATGAATCGCAAATGAGGCGCAGGCACAACCATTCGCACGCGGGCAGGCCGCGCGCGAGGCTACATGTTCCGCGTCAGCCGTTCAGCTGCACAGAACGATGGTGACCAGAGCTGAGGTGTCTTCGATGGCGCGCACCGCATGCGCCATGTTGGCCGGCAGGTGCATCAGCTGGCCGGCCTGCAGGGACTGGCGGCTTTCGCCGAGCATCACCTCCAGCTCGCCTTCCAGGCAGTGCAGGCTGACGCTGCCCGGCACCTTGTGCGGCGGCAGCGACTGGCTGGCGCGCAGCACCACGCGGATGACTTCCATGTCCTGGGACTTGAACAGGGCGCAGGTCCGGGCGCCCGCCAGCCGCGCACCAAACGGCAGGACATCGATGGCTTGAGCGGTCAGTGCAAAGGGGGTGGCCATGGCGGACCTCCGGGCGTTGGCGGGCAATACTGCCATTGTCCTCCGAAGCACGGCAATCCATCAACCGCAGCTGTGTGACAGCAGGGGCTTGTGCAGGGTCTCAGCCCGGCACGCTGGCCTCCACCAGCAGGGTCAGCAACTGCAGCGACTCCTGCCAGCCCAGGTGACAGGCCTCGGCGGGAATGACGGCGGGCACGCCTTCCTGGGTCACATCCATTTCAGTGCCGCAGAACACCTCGCGCAGCGTGATGGTGGTGATCATCTCGCCGGGCAGTTGCGGGTCGTCGAAGCGGTCGGTATGGCGTACCAGCCGGCCAGGCTCCAGGTCCAGGAACTCCCCGCCGAAGCCGCTGCGCCCGCCCGTGGACAGATTGACGAAGGCCATGCGGTAGCGTCCGCCGACCCGGGCGTCGAACTCGGGCACCTCGCAGATGTAGCCGTGGGGCGGCAGCCATTTGGCTAGGGCTGCGGCCGTGGTGAAGGCCTGGTACACGCGCTGCGGCGGCGCCTTGAGGACGCGGTGCAGCCGGATGGTGTGGACGGTGTGTGACATGCGGAACTCCTTGGCGTGGTGTCGTGCAAGGCTGCCAGCCTCGCACTGATGCAGTCCTTGCGCAAGAGGCGGGACATGGAGCCTGACGCAGGTTTCAATGATTCATAAATCGAATCCTTGATTGGTTTTAAAGAATTGGACTTGAATCATTGACACCCGCACCATGGCGGCGAGCGCTGGACACACAGCGCCGCCTTCCATAGGAAAACAGGATAGGAAACAGGAGACAAGCAAATGAAGCATTCCCCGTTGCGCAGGGCACTGGCCCTTGGCGCTATCAGCACCATTGCGGCCGTGGCCGCGCCCTCCGTGTCGGCGCAGGGTGGTTACCCCTCCAATCCCATCACCCTGGTCGTGCCGTTCGCGGCCGGCAGCGGCACGGACGCCGTGGCGCGCCTGGTGGCCACCCGGCTGGGCGAGCGGCTCAGGCAGCCCGTGATCGTGGACAACAAGGCAGGCGCCAATGCACAGATTGCCGCCAACCATGTGGCCAAGGCCAAGCCGGACGGCTACACGCTGTTCATGACCACCAACACCTCGCACTCGGCCAACCCCTGGCTGGTCAAGGGCCTGAAGTACGACCCCGTCAAGGATTTCACGCCCGTGGCGCGCGTGGGCGAGCTGCCGTTCGCGCTGCTGGTCCACCCCTCCGTTCCGGCCAAGACCGTGCAGGAACTCATCGACTACGCCAAGGCCAATCCCGACCGCCTGTCCTACGGCACGCCCAACAGCACCTCGCTGGTGGCCTCGGAAACCTTCAAGTACGTCACGCACGCCCAGATCACCTCCGTGCCCTACAAGTCCAGCCCGCAGGCGCTGACCGACCTCATGGGCAACCAGATCCAGGTCTATGTGGCCGACCTGGGCTCCGCCTGGGGCACGATCAAGACCGACCGCGTGCGCACCCTGGCCGTGACGGCGGCCAAGGGTTCCACCCTGCTGCCCAATGTGCCGGCCATCGGCAAGACGCTGCCGGGCTTCGACATCACGTCGTGGAACGGCATCTTCGGCCCGGCCGGCATGCCGGCCGAGATCACCGAGCGGCTGAACACCGAGCTGCAGGCCATCCTCAAGGACAAGGCCGTGCAGGAGCAATTGGCCCAGGTCGGCTTCGAGGTCTGGCCCACGGCCACGCCTGCCGAGTTCGCCACCTATGTGAAGGACCAGATGGCCCGCTGGGGACAACTGGTCAAGCAGGCCGGCATCGAGGCGCAGTGAGGGAGACCGGCATGCAAGAAGCGCAGCAGGGACAGCAGGAGCAGCAGGGACAGCAAGGCCCTCTTGCCGGGGTGAAGGTGCTGGACATGACCTCGGTGGTCATGGGCCCCTTTGCCACCCAGATCCTTGCGGGCCTCGGGGCCGAGGTGATCAAGGTCGAATCGCCCGAGGGCGACAACATGCGCCACGTCGGCCCCATGCGCAACCCCGCCATGGGCCACATCTTCCTGCAGGCCAACCAGGGCAAGCGCTCCGTGGTGCTGGACCTCAAGCAGGGCGCCGCGCGCGAGGCCCTGCTGCGCCTGGCCGAAGGCTGCGACGTACTGGTCAGCAACGTGCGGCCCCAGGCCATGGCGCGCCTGGGCCTGGCCTACGAGGACGTGGCGGCGCGCAACCCGCGCATCATCCACGTGAGCTGCTGCGGCTTCGACCAGCGCGGCCCCTACGCGGCCCGGCCCGCCTATGACGACCTCATCCAGGGCGCCACCGGCGTGCCCTGGCTGGCGCAGCAATACGGCGGTGGCGAGCCGGCCTATGCTCCCATGACCCTGGGCGACCGCGTCACCGGCCTGCACGCGGTCTACGCCGTCACGGCCGCCCTCTATGCGCGCGAGAAGACCGGCAGGGGCCAGGCCGTGGTCGTGCCCATGTTCGAGGCCATGACCCAGTTCATCCTGGGCGACCACATGGCGGGCCTGTCGTTCGAGCCGCAACTGGGCGGCCCCGGCTATGCGCGCCTGCTCACGGCCCACCGCAGGCCCTATCGCACCAGCGACGGCCACCTGTGCGTTCTCATCTACAACGACAAGCACTGGCACAGCTTCTTCAACGCCATAGGCCAGCCCGAGCGCATGGCCGAGCCCATCTTCGCCACCCACAGCCAGCGCGCGCTGCACATCGATGCCGTCTATGCCGAAGTCTCGCGGCTGATGGCAGGGCGCACCACCGCCGAATGGCGCACGCTGCTGGACGCGGCCGATGTGCCCAACATGCCCATGGCCTCGCCCGAGGACCTGATCGCCGACCCCCAGCACCAGGCCACCGGCTTCGTGCACGAGATAGACCACCCCAGCGAAGGCCGGCTGCGCACCACGGCCAGCCCCACGCGCTGGAGCGCCACGCCACCCGCAGAACGCGCCGCCCCCGCGCCACGCCTGGGCGAACACACCCTGCAGGTGCTGCGCGACGCGGGCCTGACCGAGGCCGAGCTGGCCGCCCTGCAGGCCAGCCGCGCCTGCAGCCAGGCTGCCGCGCTGCAAGACGCCCCACCACAAACACAAGCACAAGCACAAACAGAAGGAAACCGCCCATGCCCCGCTACCTGATCCGCGAACAAGACGTGCCCGGCTACAGCCCCGCCAACCACCACGGCACCGTCAACCGGCGCCTGGTCAGCGCCGCCAACGTGGGCGCGCGCCACATGGAGCTGGTACTGGGCACGCTGGAGCAGGGCGGCGGCGCGCTGCCCCATGCCCACCCCGGCATGGAGCAGGCCTGCTACCTGCTGGCCGGCACAGCCGAGGTGGAAATCGACACCCCGGACGGCAAGGAACGCTTTGCCATGCAGCCCGGCGACACCTGCTTCTTCCCCGAGGACTGCATGCACATCTTCCGCGTGACCAGCGCCGAGCCCGTGCGCCTGCTGGTCTTCTACAGCCCGCCCTACGGCGAGAACCCCGAGCGCGTGCGCCGGCCGGCAGCCTGAGCCCCGTCACCCCACAGACACGACAAGCGAACAGCAACAAGCAACGGAGAACACACCATGGACTTTCTGTGGAACGAAGAACAGGAACAGATACGCGACGCCGTCGAGCGCGCCTGCGCCCCCTTTGACGCTGACTACTGGCTGCACAAGGACCACGAAGGCGGCTTCCCGCACGACTTCCACAAGGCCCTGGCCGACGCGGGCTGGCTGGGCATTGCCATGCCCGAAGAATTCGGCGGCGCGGGCCTGGGCATCAGCGAAGCGGCGCTGATGATGCACACCATCTCGGCCACGGGCGCAGGCCTGTCGGGCGCCTCGGCCGTGCACATGAACATCTTCGGCCTGCACCCCGTCGTCGTCTTCGGCACGGACGAGCAAAAACGCCGCTGGCTGCCCCCGCTGATCGCGGGCACGGACAAGGCCTGCTTCGGCGTCACCGAGCCCAATGCGGGCCTCAACACCCTCAAGCTGCAGACCCGCGCCGTGCGTGATGGCGACGTCTACGTGGTCCATGGCCAGAAAGTCTTCATCTCCACCGCCCAGGTCGCCAACAAGATCCTGCTGCTGGTGCGCACCAAGCCCGTGGAAGAGTGCAAGGGCACGGAAGGGCTGAGCCTGTTCTACACCGACCTGGACCGCGAACGCATCGAGGTGCGCGAGATCGACAAGCTGGGCCGCAAATGCGTGGACACCAACCAGCTGTTCATCGACGGCCTGCGCATCCCCGCCCAGGACCGCATCGGCGAAGAGGGCAAGGGCTTCTCGTACATCCTGCACGGCCTCAATCCCGAGCGCATCCTCATCGCCGCCGAGGCCGTGGGCCTGGGCCGCGCCGCCCTGGCGCGCGCCACCCAGTACGCCAAGGAGCGCGTGGTCTTCGACCGCCCCATCGGCCAGAACCAGGGCATACAGCACCCGCTGGCCCAGGCCTGGATGGGGCTTGAGGCGGCCCACCTCATGGTGCAAAAGGCCGCCTTCCTCTACGACAGGGGCTTGCCCTGCGGTGCCGAGGCCAACGCCGCCAAATACCTGGCGGCCGAAGCCTGTGCCAAGGCCTGCGAAACCGCCATCTTCACGCACGGCGGCATGGGCTACGCCAAGGAATACCACGTGGAGCGCTACATGCGCGAATCCTGGATCCCGCGCCTGGCGCCCGTCAGCCCCCAATTGATCATGTGCTTCATCGCCGAAAAGGTATTGGGCTTGCCTAAATCGTATTGACCCCCTGAGTCGCTTCGCGCCTTCCCCCTTCTCGCTGCGCGGAGGGGGACGACACCCTCGGTGCGGGGCGGCCCTTCCTCGGTGTCTCAAAGTTGAGGTGCGCGGGTTTTGTGGCTGCGAACCATCTGAAGTCCCATGATTTATCAATCTGTATTTCAGAGGTAGCCATGGTGCAAGATGCCATCTCGCTTGCTCCCCATCCGCCGCCTCTCATGAAGACCCACCTGCTGCGCTATTTCGTCGCCCTGGCCGAGGAACGCCACTTCGGCCGCGCGGCCCAGCGCCTGTGCATCACCCAGCCGCCGCTGAGCATGGCGCTCAAGACCCTGGAGCAGGACCTGGGCGCCAGCCTCATGGACCGCGACGCCAAGAACGTGCGCCTCACCCCTGCGGGCGAGGCCTTCCTGGTCGAGGCACGCAAGGTGCTCGCCCAGCTGCAGCATGCGGCCGACGTGGTGCGCGGCGTGGCCGAGGGCATGCAGGGCCGGCTGGACGTGGGCATCACCGGCTCCATGGTCTACCGCCAGGTGCCGGACTTCTGCCGTGCCTTCCGCGCAGAACGCCCCCTGGTCGAAGTCTGCCTGCATGAAATGTCCACGCGCGAGCAACTGCAGGCCATTGCCAGCGGCCAGATCGACTGCGGCTTTCTCAACATAGCCACCCCGCCAGATGGCCTGCAGACCCTGTCGATTGGCGAGGAACCCTTTGTCTGCTGCCTGCCCGCCACGCATGCGCTGGCGCAGCAGCCCGACATCGATCTGCGCGAACTGGCCCGCGACACCTTCGTCATGTTCGCCCGCGAAGTGGCTCCGGCCAACTACGACAACGTCATCGCCTGCCTGCAGCAGGCCGGCATCCACCCCCACACACGCCACGCCGCGCGCCAGTGGCTCACCGTCATGGCCCTGGTCTCGGCGGAGCAGGGCGTGGCCCTGGTGCCCAGCTGCATGCAGCGCGTGGGCATGAACGGCGTGGTGTTCGTGCCGCTGCGCGGTCCGCAGCAGGCCATGACGCCCGCCGTCATGGCCTGGCGGGCGGACCAGCCTGCGGCGGTGCTGGAGGCTTTCATTGAGAGGGTGAGGGCGATGGCATCCACTGCCGTCAAGGGTGGTAGGGGTTGAGGGCTGTCACCTCTACAGACCCTTCGCAGTAGTGCATGGCGAAAACCACCAGCTCCTTACCATTCGATTGGGTGATGGCCTCCACGTGCCAAAAAGGCACTTTTTCTCCCGGAGAAAACGTCACCTTGGTGATATCGAATGCGTACTGAGGAAACTTCTCTTTCAGTTTTTTCAGTACATTCGTTCGAACCAGATTAAGGTCATGGTTTTCGCAAGCGGTTGCGTTTTTTGCGTCGCCGCATGCGATGATCAGCAAGACTGCGCCAGCCAACACACTTCGCAAAAAACTGGATCTTGACATGGTTTTTTCATATCAGCGGCCTGTGAAGTAATTGGCCAAAGCCGTTGATGGCCGGATACTGGCTGGAGTTATGCGCGGATGTGCGGCGTTGTGCGGGCACCATCATCAAAGACGGGTTGCCATGGTACTTTCTTCTATTTTAGGCTGAAGAAGGCACCATGGCTTCCTGGTGTCATACACTTGGTTTATTGTTGCTTCAATAGATTTCCATTATCCCATTTTCACTGGCCGAGTATTTACTTTCCGAAACTGCTCGAGCAGAAACGGCCTTTCCCCCTGTGCCGGCCAAATGGGGGTACATGTAGCACAGAACTGCGACTTGCAAATTTGCTACTGGAATGCTACCAGCCATGGTGAAACCATTGTTATAGCAATTTGGAATTCCTCGAACTCCAACGGCGAGTGAAAGATCGCCACCTCTCGCGACAGAAAAGTCAACTCCTGCACTTGCAGATACTCTTGTATATGAGCCAGCACGTGGGTAAGGGTCGTAGCTTAGAGATAGAACAGGTCTGTAGTCCCATTGGCCACCAGGCATGTAATAGTAGTTGGAATGTTGCTTAAATGACATTTCCTTTTGAAGGGAAGCCGGTTCACAATGAAGGGGTATGTTCCTTTCATCGCTACCAATTACCATTTTTCCAGGAGATTCTGGATTTTTGTCTCCGTACATTTCACACAACCTCTTGTTGAATTCAATTGCTTCATCATTTTGATTGGTGGTTTCGTAGAGATAAGATCCATTTGATAGCTTGACTAGATTTATGGTCACAGTACCATTCATTCCAGCCATGCTGCCAGAAATACTTCTGGCGACCATTGGCATGCCGTTCTTTTCAATTTCCTCATTCCCTATCAAAAAATCTTGAGCCATTGCAGATATTGATCCGAGAACAAGTATGGATCCGGTGAGAATTTTACTTAGCATAGTTCCCTCTGTGCTGAAATGTTAATAAGCCTTTGCTGCCACATGGCAGTGAGTGGCGCTATTAGTCTAAGTTCTTTCGCATTTTCAGATCAAGTGCAGACTGCTGTCGTTTTCTGTTTGTTCTTAAAAATAAGATACTTCCTAGGAATTGACGTGAATTGACGATCAACGGTCTAAACACACGCATTCGGATGGCCTGATGAGCAAGGCTTGCGCTGATTCGCAGGCTTGATGAATCCGTAAGTTCCTGGTGCCGTGCATCCGAGTGCTCTTGCCGCTTTGGCAGTGCCCCTCTGTCGTCGGCGATCGAGTCTGCCCACATAGCCGCTACGAGGGCCGAGGGAGATGCGATATGGCAGGGTTTGAGCTGCGAGACAGGCGCCCGGAATCTGCGGGTCACCACGGCGCCAGCCGCGCAACTCAGTCCGATAGCACAGCGTCTGTACTGCCCAGAATCTCCGCCACCTTGAGCGCCAGCGCATCCAATGTGAACGGCTTGGTCAGAAGCTGCGTACCGGGGTGCAGGTTTTCCTGGCTGAGCGGAGATGCCTCGGTGAATCCGGTGATGAAGAGCACCGGCAGGTCGGACCGGGCCAGGCGTGCCTCGTCGGCAAGCTGCTTGCCGTTCATTCCGCCGCGAAGCCGCATGTCCGTGATCAGCATGTCCACCCGGGTTCCGGCACGCAGTACCTGCAGCGCGGCGGCTGCATCGGCCACGGCAAGCACCGTGTAGCCCAGGTCGACAAGCGCCTCGTCGATGAGATGGCGGATCGGGGCTTCGTCATCCACGACCAGCAAGGTCCTTTGGGCAGGAACGACTACCTGCCTTGCCGCATCGACCGCGCGTTCTGCAACGGGCGCGGCGTCGCACCGGGGCAGATACAGGCAGACCGTGGTGCCCTGGCCCGGCTGGGAGAAGATCCTGACCGCTCCTCCCGATTGCCGCGCGAAGCCGTAGATCATCGACAGCCCCAACCCCGTTCCATGGCCCACCGGCTTGGTGGTGTAGAACGGCTCGAAGGCGCGCGCAATGGTCTGCTCCGACATGCCGGTACCCGTGTCGGTGACGCACAGCGACACATAGCCGCCCGGCGGAAGATCCCACTCCCGGGCTGCCGCCTCTTCAAGCTCGATATTGGCTGTCATGATGGTCAGCCGGCCGCCTTCGGGCATGGCATCGCGGGCGTTGATGCACAGGTTCAGGATGGCGTTCTCCAGCTGCGTTCCATCGATTTGCGCATGCCACAGATGGGCTGCCGGCACGATGTCGATGTCCACGCTGGCGCCCACGGTCCTGCGCAGCAGGTCCTCCCAATCGGCCAGGAGCGCGGCCATATCGGTGGGCTTGGAGTCCAGGATTTGCCGGCGCGAGAACGCAAGCAGCCGCTGCGTGAGCGTGGCGGCGCGCCGCACCGCCCCCTGCGCTCCATGGATGAAGCGCGTGAGGTTGTCCACCTGGCCGCGCGCCAGCATCCGCTGCAGCAGCTCCAGATTGCCCATGACGGCCGCCAGCAGGTTGTTGAAGTCGTGCGCAAGACCGCCCGTCAACTGGCCCACGGCCTCCATCTTCTGCGACTGGCGCAGTTGCTCCTGCACCTTGGCCAGCGCTTCGGCCTTGGCCATTTCGGAGGTGATGTCGCGGCCCACCGCATTGATGCGGCCTGCCGCCGAACGGGTGGACCAGGAGATCCAGCGGTAGCTCCCGTCCCGATGGCGATACCGGTTGTCAAACCGGGCATGCGCCATGCCTGTGGCCAGCTCCTGCGTGTCCTGAATGGTGCGCGCCAGATCGTCGGGATGGATGAGATGAAAAAGCGTCGTGCCCAGCAGCTCGTCTTCACGCCAGCCCAACACCTCGGTCCAGGCCGGGTTGACCGCAGTGATGATGCCCTCGAACGTGCAGCGCATCATGATGTCGGATGACAGTTGCCACAGCGCGTTGCGGTCGGCCGTGCGCTCTGCCACCTGTTCTTCCAGCGTGGCATTCAAGCGCTCCAGCGCGGCCTGGGCCTGCTTGCGCTCGGTGATGTCGGAGGCCGCTCCCAGCCAGCCGGTGATGGCGCCTGCGGCATCGAACAGCGGCACGGCGCGCGAGAACGCCCAGCCCACGCTGCCATCGACCCGGTTCACCCGGTGCTCGATCACATAGTCGGTCTTCGTGCGGATGGCCCGCGCGATCTCCGCGCGCACCAGGTCGCGGTCCTCCGGGGGGATGTAATCTTCCAGCCAGTTCGTGTTGGACGCCTGCGTGTCGGGGATGAACCCGCCGCCTGCCAGCTGGTGCAGCTCGCTCCAGTCCGCACTGATGGAGTAGCGCACTTCCGAGGAGGACCGCACCAGCGCATCCAGCCGTTCCTCGCTCTGGCGCAACATGTCCAGCGCCCGCCGTTCCGCATCGATGTCCAAAATGGCGATGGCCGTGGCCACGACTTCCTTGTCCGCATTGCGTAGCGGCACCCCGAACACGCGCGTCCACACCTCAAGCCCCTGGGGCGTGTCATAGACGCAGTCAACACCCGGCACCACCAGCTCCCCGCGGAACGCGCGGGCGGCCACAAACTGGTCGCGGGGAACGGGCTTGCCATCCTTGTCCCAACTGCGCCAGCGCCCCCGGTCTTCCTCGGCCGACAGCAGCGAAGGGATGCGGGTGTCCGGCAGGAAATGGCGGTAGGCCGGGTTGGACATCAGCACCTTGCCACCCTTGCCCACCAGGCACAGGCCTATCGGCAGATGCTCGATGAAATCCGAGAACAGCGTCTTCTGGTCTGCCACCTGTGCATCGAAGGGGTCCTGATCGCTGGCGCCCGCGCCCTGCACAGCGCTGGCATGGCCCGCCGTGGCAATCGCCAGCTGCGCCCGCAGCCGGGCGTTTTCCTCGCGAAGCAGGGCAATCTCTTCGGACTCTTGGATCATGGGGGGATGGGGCGGGGCGTTGGGTGGAGGAG
>NZ_JFYT01000043.1:0-74951 GCF_000632165.1 Delftia sp. RIT313
GTTGGGGCTGGGGCTGGTCTGCATCATCGAGCTGCACATGGGCCAGGCCCGTGACGCCCTGGTAGCCCAGCACGGCGAACGTGGTGGGCGTGATGGGCGTGTTCACACCGATGGCGATGCGGATCAGCACATTGCCATTGGTCTGCGGATCGAACCCGATCCGCGTGACCTTGCCCACCGCCACGCCCTTGTAGCGCACGGCAGCCTGGGCCTGCAGCCCGCTGATGCCGTCCTTGGTGGACAGCTCGTACTCGTTGTACTGCCGCGTATCCCGCGTCAGCCAGATCGCCAGCCCCGCCAGCAGGGCCGCCACGACCAGCACGAAAATGCCGGCCGCCATGGCATGTGATTTGTTTTCCATATCAATGGTCCATAACGTTGAGCCCAGCAAAACAAGGCATGGGGCCACAGCCCCAAGGGCCAGCACTCAGGGCGCGGCCTTCAAAACCGGCGCGCCCCAAGGCAAGGGACACCGAGCAAGGGCCGCCCCGCCGCGAGGGTGTCGTCCCCCCCCGCAAAGCGAGAGGGGGGAAGGCGCGAAGCGACTCAGGGGGGCTTCTCATACCGTGCTCATCGCGCGCCTGCCGCGCTCCCCCTGGAAGAAATGCTCGATGAACGGATGCTTGAACTCGGCCACCTCGCGCGGCGGGCCGCTGACCAGCACCTTCTTCTCGGCCAGCACGGCCACGCGCGAGGACAGGGCGAACAGCGTGTCCAGGTCGTGCGTGACCATGATGACGGTCAGGCCCAGCTCGGCACGCAGCTCGCGCAGCAGTTCGCAGAATTCGTCGGAGCTGGTGGGGTCCAGGCCGGCCGTGGGCTCGTCGAGCAGCAGCAGGGGCGGGTCCATGATCAGCGCCCGCGCCAGCGCCACGCGCTTGATCATGCCGCCCGAAAGATCGGCCGGCATGCGCGAGGCATGCTCGGGCTTGAGGCCCACCATCTGCAGCTTGACCAGGGCCGCGTCGCGCACCAGTTCGTCGGGCAGCGTGCCCTGCTCGCGCAGCGCGAAGGCCACGTTGTCCAGCACGCTGAAGGCCGAGTACAGCGCCCCATGCTGGAACAGCATGCCCACGCGGCTGGCGGCGCCCTCGCGGCCCATTTCGCTGGCCGGGCGGCCCAGCACTTCGACACGGCCCTTGGTGGGCTCCAGCAGCCCCAGCATCTGGCGCAGCAGCACGGTCTTGCCCGTGCCCGAGCCGCCGACGATGGACAGCATCTCGCCGCGCTGCACATCCAGGTCCAGGTCCTGGTGCACGGCAAAGGCGTTCTCGCCTTCGCCGAACACGCTCCACAGCCCGGCGATGCGCACGATGGGCTCGTCGGCTGCGGGCGTGGAGGAGGTTTCGGTGTCCATGGCCATCAGATTCCGACATCTTTGAAAAGGATTGCGAAGATCGCATCCACCACGATGACCATGGTGATGGCCGTCACCACCGAGGCCGTCGTGCCCTTGCCCAGGCTCTGCGTATTGGGCTCCACGCGCAGGCCCCAGTGGCAGCCGATCAGGGCGATGAGGGCGCCGAAGACCACGGATTTGCCCATGGCGATCCAGAGGTTGCCGATCTTCACGGCGGCAGGCAGGGCCTCGGCAAAGTAGGCGCCCGTGACGCCCATGGTGAGGTCGGCCGCGAGCATGCCGCCGGCCAGCGCGGCCAGCGTGGTCCACAGCGAGACCAGGGGCATGGCGATGGCCAGCGCCAGCGCGCGCGGCAGCACCAGGCGAAAGCCGTGCGGTATGCCCATGACCTGCATGGCATCCAATTCCTCGGTCACGCGCATGACGCCGATCTGGGCGGTGATGGCCGAGCCCGTGCGGCCCGCCACCAAAATGGCCGCCAGCAGCGGACCCAGCTCGCGGATCAGCGAGATGCCCAGGATGTTGACGATGAAGGATTCAGCCCCGAACTGGCGCAGCTGCAGCGCCATCAGGTAGGCCAGCACCACGCCGATCAGAAAGCCCACCAGAGCCGTGATGGGCAGGGCCGTGGCGCCCATGGAGTAAAGATGGCCGGAGATGTCGCGCCAGGGGCCCCGGTGCGGCGCACGCGCAAAGCGCAGCAGGTCGATCAGCAACTGGCCGATGAGCCGCGTCATCTGCGCGAAATGGCCGCAGGCGTTGATCACCAGGCAGCCCAGGCTGTCGATGCGCTCCAGCAGGTTCAGGCGCGGGGGCGGCGGCGCAGGCTCCTTGGAGAAACGGCCCACGCGTTCGAGCATGGCACGCTGCGCATCGCTGGCCGCAAGACGCGCGGGCAGGCGACGGCCCCAGTGGTTCCACAGCAGCTGCGCGCCCACGTGGTCCAGCCAGTCCAGCCCTTCGAGGTTCCAGCCCAGGTCATCGCCCTTGGCATCGGCCAGCTGCGCACGCAGCTTGCGCCACTGCGCCCGCCGGCCCAGCTCGGCCGCGCCCCAGGAGCCGGTCAGCAACGCCCACTGGCCGTCGTTGTCGCGGCGCAGGCTGCATTGGGGGGGATTGTTGAGGGCAGACAAGTGCGGAAAGTCCTTGGGGGTTGCGAAGGCGGGGCGCGCAGGCAGGGCCGGGCGGCATTGCAGCCAAGACCGCAGGATAACCGAGCGGCACGGGCCGCAGATTGCCTGGCGGCGCCGTGCGCACGACAGCTTTGCCCTACGCGTGCAATTTTTATCAAAAAACCAGCGCGACAGCCATGACTGCTGCATGCGATGCTGCAAAAAAAGGAGTCCAGCGCGCTTTCCCTCTCGACAGTGCGCATGCCGTCCGCACAATGGGCCGAAGCACCAACCCCAGCTCCCAAGGACGTTCCGGCCCGCAGCGGACGCCCGCCCATCTCCATGAGCAACACCACCTTCGACTACATCGTCATCGGCGCCGGCACGGCGGGCGCCCTCCTGGCCAATCGGCTTTCGCGCGATGGCCGCAGCCGCGTGCTGCTGATCGAGGCGGGCGCCAAGGACGACTACCACTGGATCCACATCCCCGTGGGCTACCTGTACTGCATCGGCAATCCGCGCACCGACTGGCTCTACCAGACCGAGCCCGACGCAGGGCTCAACGGCCGCAGCCTGCGCTATCCGCGCGGCAAGACGCTGGGCGGCTGCTCCAGCATCAACGGCATGATCTACATGCGCGGCCAGGCCCGCGACTACGACGGCTGGGCCGAGCTGACCGGGGACGACGCCTGGCGCTGGGACCAGGTGCTGCCGGCCTTCCGCCAGCATGAAAGCCATTGGCGGCTCGATGCCGGCGTCAATGCCGATGCGGGCTTTCGTGCCCTGCACGGCGGCACGGGCACAGGCGGCAGCGCTGAATGGCGCGTGGAGCGGCAGCGCCTGCGCTGGGACATCCTGGACGCCTTTGCCGAAGCCGCGCAGCAGGCCGGCATTCCGGCCACCGAGGACTTCAACGGCGGCAGCAACGAGGGGGTGGGCTACTTCGAGGTCAACCAAAAGGGCGGCCTGCGCTGGAACACCGCCAAGGCCTTCCTGCGGCCCACCTGCTATGGCCGCCCCAATTTCGAGCTGTGGACCCATGCCCAGGTCAGCCAGCTGCTGTTCGAACAGCTGCCCGCCGGCGGCCTGCGCTGCAGCGGCGCCCAGGTCTGGACCGGCTCGGAAATGGTCAACGTGCAGGCAAGCCAGGAGGTGCTGCTGTGCGCGGGCGCCGTCAACTCCCCGCAGATCCTGCAGCTGTCGGGCATCGGCCCGGGCGCGCTGCTGCAGAACCACGGCATTGCCGTGCGCCACGACCTGCCCGGCGTGGGCGAGAACCTGCAGGACCATCTGCAGATCCGCTCGGTCTACAAGATCAAGGGCGCGCGCACGCTGAACACCATGGCCAATTCGCTGTGGGGCAAGGCCGGCATCGGCCTGGAATACCTGCTGCGCCGCAGCGGGCCGATGAGCATGGCGCCCTCCCAGCTGGGGGCCTTCACGCGCAGCAGCCCGCAGCAGGCGCACCCCAATATCCAGTACCACGTGCAGCCGCTGTCGCTGGACGCCTTCGGTGAGCCGCTGCACGGTTTTCCGGCCTTCACGGCCAGCGTCTGCAACCTCAATCCCACGAGCCGGGGCACGGTGCGCATCCACAGCGGGGACTTCCGCCAGGCGCCTGCCATCGCGCCGCACTACCTGTCCACACCCGAGGACCGGCAGGTGGCCGCCGACAGCCTGCGCGTGACGCGCCGCATCGTCGGCCAGAGCGCACTGGCGCGCTTCGCCCCCGAGGAATGGAAGCCCGGCGTGCAGTACCAGAGCGACGAGGATCTGGCGCGCCTGGCCGGCGACATCGCCACCACCATCTTCCACCCCGTGGGAACCACGAAGATGGGCCGCGCCGACGACCCCATGGCCGTGCTGGACAGCCGCCTGCGCGTGCGCGGCGTACAGGGCCTGCGCGTGATCGATGCAGGCGCCATGCCGCGCATCACCAGCGGCAACACCAACAGCCCGACGCTGATGATGGCGGAGAAGGCCGCCGGCTGGATTCTTGCGGACCGGCAAGGGCAGGGACAGGAGACCGCACGGGAGAGCACGGAACCGGCCGTTGCGCTGGCCGCCTAGGACTGCTCCTGCAGCAGCGGCGGAATCGCCGCCAGCAGCGCATCGATGGTCACGCGCAGCCGGTAGGGCAGAAAGCGCGTGCGCGGCCACAGCACATGCAGGGGAATGCGCGCGGCCGGCGCGTCGGGCAGCAGGCGCACCAGCGCCCCGCTGTCCAGCGCACTGCGCACCCGCCACAGCGGCATGTGGGCCAGACCCGCGCCCTGCAGCGTGGCCGTGGCGATGGTCTCTATGTCGTCAAAGCCCAGCGCCGGCTCCAGCACGGGCGCGGCCAGCGTCCCATCCTCACCGGCCAGCCACCAGGGGGCAGCGCGGCCGCTGCGCATATAGGCAATACAGCGATGCCCGGCCAGGTCGGCCACGCTGCGCGGCGCGCCATGGGCCTGCAGATAGGCGGGTGATGCGCACAGCACCATGGTTTGCATGCCAAGGCGCCGCGCAACCAGCCAGTCGCTGTCAGGCAGTTCCCCGCTGCGTATGGCCAGGTCGATGCCGTCATCGGCGAAGTCCAGCTGGCGGTCGGTGAAGCTGGCCTCGATGCGCAGGCGCGGATGCAGCTGCGCCAGCTCCAGCAGCAAGGGGGCCACGTGGTGGCGGCCGAAGACCACGGGTGCGCTGATGCGCAGCCGGCCCACCACTTCCCGCCGCCCGGCTTCCAGCATGTGCCGGGCGGCATCCAGGTCCTCCAGCGCCTGCGCGCAGCGCTCGTAGAACATCTGGCCGTCCTCGGTCAGCCCCAGGCTGCGCGTGGTGCGCACGAACAGCCGCGCGCCCAGGCGCTCTTCCAGCCGCGCCACGGCCTTGCCAACGGCCGAGCGCGTAAGGCCCAGGCGCTCGGCCGCCTGGGCGAAGCTGCCGGCCTCGGCCGAGGCGACGAAAGCGCTGACGCCTGCCAGCCTGTCATTTGCAATTGGTTCCATAAATTCTACAAACCATAGCCTAAATTGAATCAATGCAATTATGAAGGAATCAATAGACTGAAGTCCTGTTTGATACCTGCCTCGAAAGGACCGCCTTCCATGACCGTGCCTGCGTCTTCCCCATTCATGCAGCAATGGCAACTGCCCGCTCTGGGCCATGAAAACCTGCAGCTGGTGCAAGTACCCATTCCCGAGCCCGGGCGGGGCCAGGTACTGGTGCGCGTGCATGCGGCATCGCTGAACTACCGCGATCTGCTGATCCTGCGCGATGGCATGGGCATGGTGCCTGCCCTGCCCCTGGTGCCCGGCTCGGACATGGCTGGCGAGGTGGTCGCCCTCGGCCCGGGCGTCGCGGAGTTCGCGGTTGGCGACGCCGTGATCAGCACCTTCTTCTCCGGCTGGCAGGACGGCGTGCAGCCGCGCACCAGCCTGCCGCTGGGCTCGCCCGGGCCGGGCATGCTGTCGGAATACGTGGTGCTGGGCGAAGACAACCTGGTCGCCGCGCCCCTTCAGCTGGACTTTGCGCAGGCCAGCACCCTGACGTGCGCGGGCGCAACCGCCTGGTTCGCGCTGGCCGAGTCCGCGCCTACTCGGCCCGGCGACACCGTGGTCATCATGGGCACGGGCGGCGTGGCGCTGTTCGCCATGCAGATTGCCCATGCGCAGGGTGCGCGCGTGGTGGTGGTTTCCGGCAGCGACGACAAGCTGGCGCGGGCTGCGCAGCTCGGAGCAGACCACGGCATCCACCGCCACCGCACGCCCGACTGGGCCGCCGAAGTGCGCGCCCTCACGGGAGGGCGAGGTGCCGACCATGTGCTGGAACTGGCCGGAGGGGATAACTTCGGCCGCTCACTATCGGCCCTGGCACAGGGCGGTCGCGTGTCGGTGATCGGCAATCTGCAGGGCGATGAGCTGCGCGGCTCGGTCTATCCGCTGCTGCTGGGGCGCGCCACCGTTCAGGGCATCGGCGTGGCACACCGGCGTGCGCTGCAGGATCTGGTGCGGGCCGTGGACTGGCTGAAGCTGCAACCTGTGATCGACAGCGAATACGCGCTGGCCGATCTGCCGGCAGCCCTGAAGCATCTGGAGCGGGGTGCTTTCGGCAAGCTGGTGCTGCGCATGCGCTGAACGTCCGGCAACCGACAATCATCGCTCCAGCCCTTTGCTGGTGCAATCCCGCACTTTTGCGGTAACTGCGGGAAATCCCCGATGCACCACCCAGGTGCGACCATTAAAGTCCACCCACTCTCGCGGCACCACAGTGCTGCACAAGAGGGGCCGAGGAGACAACTCGTACACAACCAGATCAACATTCATAAATAGCATCTCAAGATGCATTTCCCAGAGCGCCGGCAAGTCCGGCGCTTTTTTTATGCCTGCGGCCAGCCTGCTGCGGCACCTGGGCGGTGCGACAATCGCCGCCCTATGGAATGGATCATCGTCTCGCTGGCCTCGATGCTGGCCGGCTTCGTGGACGCCATCGTGGGCGGCGGGGGCCTCATCTTGCTGCCCGCGCTGTTCGCCACCTTCCCCACCGCACCGCCCGCCACGCTGCTGGGCACCAACAAGAGCGCCTCGGTCTGGGGCACGGCCATGTCCACCTGGCAGTACGGCCGCAAGGTGCAGTTGCCCTGGCGCGCGATGATGCCGGCGGCCTGCGTGGGCATGGCGGGCTCCTTTGCGGGCGCCTGGGCCGTCACGCAGATCTCCCCCGATTTCCTGCGCCGGCTGCTGCCGCTGGTGCTGCTGGGCGTGCTGGTCTACACGTTGGCGCGCAAGGACATGGGCCGCCACCACACGCCGCACTATTCGGGCCGCGCCGAGACGCTGATCGCCTGCGCCATCGGCCTGGTGATTGGCTTCTACGACGGTTTCTTCGGCCCCGGCACGGGCAGCTTCTTCGTGTTCCTGTTCGTGCGGCTGATGGGCTATGACTTCCTGAACGCGTCGGCCTCGGCCAAGCTGCTGAACATGGCCACCAACCTGGCGGCGCTGGCGCTGTTCGCGCTCAAGGGCCATATCTGGTGGCACCTGGCCGTGCCCATGGCGGTGGCCAATGTGCTGGGCGCCATGCTGGGCACGCACATGGCCCTGCGCCATGGAACGGGCTTTGTGCGCGGCATTTTCATCGGCGTGGTGAGCCTGCTGATCCTCAAGACCGGCTACGACGCCTTCATCGCCTGAGCACGGGCCAGCGGCGTTCGCAACACCTGCCATCGGCGTTGGCGACGGCAACCTTCTATAATTGCCGACTTTTCGCCTTGAGCTGCGGCGGCTGGTGCATGTCGCACCCCTGCCAGCGGCCGTACCCGACCAGCCGACCAGCCGCAAAAAACCGGCCCCGCCGTCCATGGCCCATGCACTGATGCGTGCCTTGGCGCTTTCTTCATGCTGCGGCGCCGGGGTCAGGTCTTGAGCGACAGCCCAGGAGTTCCATGAAACGCTTTACCGTCATCGCCGCCGCCGCGCTGGCCCTGTGGACCGCCGCCGGCGTTCAGGCCCGCCCCTTCGACGCCATCCAGAAGGAAGGCACGCTGCGCCTGGCCACCGAGGGCTACTACGCGCCCTTCGCCCATTTCGAGGGCAAGCAGCTGACCGGCTTCGAAGTCGAGCTGGCCCAGATGATGGCCGCCAAGATGGGCGTGAAGTACGAGTGGAAGACCATCAGCTTCGACGCCCTGCTCACCGGCCTGCAGCAGGACCGCTGGGATCTGGTGATCTCCTCGCACGGCATCACGCCCGAGCGCGAGAAGGCCGTGACCTTCACCCAGCCCCACTACTGCTCTGGCGCCATCGTGATGTCGCTGGACCCGGCCATCCGCTCGGGCAAGGACCTGGCGGGCAAGACGGTGTCGGTGCAGACCGGCACCACCTATATGCAGTACATGGAGAAGAACCTGCCCGGCATCAAGCGCCTGGTCAACTTCCCCACCAACGAGGCCGCCCGCAATGCGCTGCTGTCCAAGCGGGTGGACGCCTGGGTGACCGAACGCTTCATTGCCAAGGAACTGCAGCAAAAGAACCCCAATGCCCAGCTCAAGCAGGGCGAGTTGCTGCTGGTCGAGCGCATTGCCGCCGCCGTGGCCAAGGACAACAAGTCGCTGGCCGATGCCTGGAACAAGGCCTTCAAGGAAGCCCTGGCCGACGGCAGCTACGCCAAGCTGTCGCAGAAATACTTCCACGAAGACATCCGCTGCCCTGACTGAGGCCCCGGGCAGATCTGCCCGACCGGCGCCCACTTGCAGGGCGCCTTTTTGTTTCTAGCCCACCTATGCTTACCGTCCTCTGGCCCGCCCACTGGAGCCGCTCGCAGCGCAGCAACGCCACCCTGGTCACGGCCCTGCTGCTGATGGTGCTCGTGGTTTCGCTGCTGGGGCAGTTGCTGTCCCTGCTGCCCGAGCCCATAGGCTCCAATGCCGACACCTTCGCCGAAGGCGCGCGCACCACGCTGTACCTGACGCTGGTCAGCGGCGCCGCCGGCTTGGTGCTGGGCATCGCCGCCGCGCTGGCGCGCACCTCGCGCACGGCCGCCCTGCGCTGGGCCGCGGGCTTCTACGTCTGGGCGATCCGCGGCACGCCGCTGCTGGTGCAGATCCTGTTCATCTACTTCGCGCTGCCGGTGCTGATCCCGGGCCTGAACCTGCCCGACTTCGCAGCCGCCTGCATTGCACTGGCGCTGAACGTGGGCGCCTACAACGCCGAAGCCGTGCGCGCCGGCCTGCAGGCCGTGCCGCGCGGCCAGGCCGAGGCCGCACGCGCCCTGGGCCTGCCGCGCATCTGCGTCTTCATGGACGTGGTGTTCCCGCAGGCCTTCAAGATCTCGCTGCCGCCGCTGGTGAGCAACTTCGTGGCCCTGCTCAAGGATTCGTCGCTGGCGTACGCCATCGGCGTGGTGGAGCTGACCAATGTGGGCAACCGCATCCAGTCGGCCACCTTCCAGCCCGTGGAGACCCTGGTCACCGTGGGCGTGACCTACCTGGTGCTGACCACGCTGGTGACCCAGGTCACGGCTGCCGTGGAGTACCGCTTCGACGTGGAGGGCCGCCACAAATGAGCGCCGACAAGCTGGCACGGGGCATGCCCTACATCGTGGCCGAGAAGGTCACCAAGTCCTTCGGCAGCCACCAGGTGCTCAAGGGCGTTTCCACGCAGTTCTGCACGGGCGAGGTGACGGTGATCATCGGCGCCTCGGGCTCGGGCAAGTCCACGCTGCTGCGCGCCATCAACCGGCTGGAGCCGCACGACGGCGGGCGCATCACCATCGACGGCGTCGAAGTCACCGACAACGAAGCCACGCTGCAAAAGCAGCGCTGCGAAGTGGGCATGGTGTTCCAGCAGTTCAACCTGTTCGGCCACATGACGGTGCTGGACAACGTGACCCTGGCGCCGCGCCGCATCCACAAGACGCCGCGCGCCCAGGCCAATGCCAAGGCCATGGCCCTGCTGGAGCGCGTGGGCATGCAGGCCCATGCCCACAAGTACCCGTGGCAGCTGTCGGGCGGCCAGCAGCAGCGCGTGGCCATTGCCCGCGCCCTGGCCATGGAGCCGCAGGTGATGCTGTTCGACGAGCCCACCAGCGCGCTGGACCCGGAGATGGTGCAGGAAGTGCTGGACGTGATGCGCGAGCTGGCACGCGGCGGCATGACCATGATCGTGGTCACCCACGAAATGGGCTTCGCCCGCGAGGTCGCCGACCGCGTGATGTTCTTCGACCAGGGCTGCATCGCCCACGAGGCACCGCCCGCCGAGTTCTTCGGCAACCCGGCCAGCGAGCGGATCGCGGCGTTCATCGGGCGCATGGGGCATTGAGGCCCGGGCCTGCGCACGCAGGCTGCTCAAGAAAACAAAGAGCCGGCAATGCCGGCTCTTTTGCTTTCTCAATCCTCCAGCTCGCCAGCAGACGGCGGCGGCAGCGCGGCAGCGCGGTTGGATGCCACGGGCACCGATGCCTCGGGCGGCTCGTAGCGCGGCAGGCCGGGCAGGTTCACGGTTTCTGCGTCCAGCGTGATTTCGGAGACGCGGCGCGGGGCGCCTATGGGCACGCCGGCCTGGCCCTTGCGCATGGCGGCCATGTCCTCCAGGCTGGGGTAGCGGCCCAGCAGCCAGTAGTCGAACACGCGGCGTGCCAGCGGCGCGGCAGCGGCGGCGCCAAAGCCGGCGTTCTCCACGATGACGGCGACGGCGATGGTGGGGTTGTCGGCCGGCGCGTAGGCGATGTACAGCGAGTGGTCGCGCTGGAACTCGGACAGTCGCGAGGCGTTGTACTTCTCGTTCTGGCGCACGCCCACGGCCTGGGCCGTGCCGGTCTTGCCGGTGGAGGTGTAGGGTGCATTGCCGAAGATGCCGCGCGAGGTGCCCTCCACCGTCACGGCGGCCACGGCGGCGCGCACGGCTTCCACGTTCTCGGGCTTGTAGCCCATGCTGGTGCCGGGGTCCTTGTTGATGGCCGAGAACTGCTGCGTCACGGCATCGACACGTCCCACGGCCAGGTGGGGCCGGTGCTTGACGCCCTTGGCCGCCAGCGTGGACATGGCGTTGGCCAGCTGCAGGATGGTGAAGTTGTTGTAGCCCTGGCCGATGCCCAGCGAGATGGTCTCGCCCGCGTACCACTTCTTCTGCTCGGGCCGCTTGTAGGTGTTGCGCTTCCACTCGGTGCTGGGCAGCACGCCGCGCGCCTCGCCGCGCACGTCGATGCCGGTGATCTGGCCGAAGCCCAGCGGCTTCATGTAGTCGTGGATCATGTCCACGCCCATGTCGTTGGCCAGCATGTAGTAGTACACGTTGGACGACTTGATGATGGAGCGGCGCAGGTTGGTCGGCCCGTTGGGGTGGCCCGAGCGGAAGGTGTGGCCGCCGAAGGTCCAGCTGCCGTTGTCCATGATGGTGGTGTCGGGGCGGCGCTTGCCCGACTCCAGCGCGGCAATCGCCATGAAGGGCTTGTAGGTGGAGCCCGGCGGATAGGTGCCCCGCAGCGCGCGGTTGAGCAGCGGGCGGTTGATGGATTCGTTGAGCGCGGCCCAGCTTTCCTGGTCGATGCCATCGACGAAGAGATTCAGGTCGAAGGTCGGGCGGCTGACCATGGCCAGCAGTTCGCCGCTGCGCGGATCGATGGCCACCAGGGCGCCACGGCGGTCGCCGTACAGCTCCTCCACCATGCGCTGCAGCTTGATGTCCAGCGACAGCACCAGGCTGTCGCCGGGCGTGGCGGGGCGGCTGCCGAGCTTGCGCACGGCATGGCCGCCGGCCGAGGTTTCCATCTCTTCCCAGCCGGTCTGGCCGTGCAGGTCGGTTTCGTAGCTCTGCTCCACGCCCAGCTTGCCGATGACGTCGGTGCCCCGGTAGTTGGCAGCGTCGTCGGAGTCTTCCAGCGCCTCTTTCTCGCGCTGGTTGATGCGGCCTATGTAGCCGATGACGTGGCTGGCCGTGTCCTGCATGGGGTAGGTGCGGAACAGCCGCGCCTTGATGTCCACGCCCGGGAAGCGGTAGCGCTGCGCGGCGAAGCGCGCGACCTCGTCATCGGTCAGGCGCGTGCGGATGGGCAGGGAGTCGAAGCTGCGGGAATCATCCACCAGGCGCTTGAACTTGCGGCGGTCGCGCGGCGTGATCTCGACGATCTCGGCCAGGCCGTCGATGGTCTCTTCAAGGTTGCCCGCGCGCGAGGGCATGATCTCCAGCGTATAGGCCGAGTAGTTGGTGGCCAGCACCACGCCGTTACGGTCCAGGATCTGGCCCCGGTTGGGCACGATGGGCACCACGGCCGTGCGATTGCTTTCGGCGCGCTCTGCCAGCTCCTCATGGCGCTGCACCTGCAGCACCAGCAAGCGAGCCACCACCAGCCCGAAGGCCAGCAGCACCACCACGCTCATCACCCATGCGCGCAACCTGAATCGCTGCAGCTCGGCTTCTGTATTGCGGATTTCCATCACGCGTCAAGCCTCACAGGGGACGGTTCTCGTCACTGTCCGGCGGACGGCGCTGCGGCGCCAGCAGCAGGCCGCTGACCAGGGGCCACAGCAGGGCCTCGATCAGGGGAGCCACCACCACCAGCGGGCCGGGCACGATGCCGCCGGCCACCATGCGCAGCAGCACCTGCAGGCCGTGCACGACGGCGAACAGGGGCAGCAGGTGCAGCGCCTGCACAGGCGTGGAGAACCAGGACAGGCGCCGGCCCATGGCGCCGGCCGCGAACACCAGCAGCGCATAGGCCAGAGCATGCTGGCCCAGCAGGGAGGAGCGGTCCACATCCATGCACAGGCCCAGCAAAAAGGCCACGCCCATGCCCACGCGCTGGGGCTGGTTCAGCGCCCAGAAGGCCAGCAGCACCATCAGCAGGTCGGGCTGCCAGGCCTGGCGGCCCAGCGGCAGCATGTTGAGTGCCAGCGCCGCCAGCAGGCTGACGACGATGAACAGGGGGTTGACCGGCAGCAGCAGCTGCTGGCCGCGCGGCATGATCATGCGGGCTCCTTCCTGGCGGAGGCGGGTGCGGCGGGAGCAGCGGGTGCGGCAGGCGTGGCCGGTGCATCTGTCTTGCCGGCCTTGCCGCCGTCCTTGGAGGCTTCCTTGCCCTTGCCGTCCTTGGCTTTGTCTTTTTCCTTGCCCTTGTCTTTTTCCTTGCCCTTGCCGGCGCGCAGGGGTTCTGCGGCGCCTTCGGCCTCGGGGTGGGTGGCGCGGTCCAGCGGCTTGAGCACCACCACGTGGCGCACGCCCTGCACGCGGCCCACGGGCTCGCAGTAGATGCGCGAGAAGGCCGAGTCGGCGCGGCGCTCCACCGAGACCACCTTGGCCACGGGCAGGCCCGGCGGGTACAGGCCATCGACGCCGCTGGTGGTCAGCAGGTCGCCTTCCTGGACATCGGCATTGCTGGGCATGAAGCGCAGCTCGATGCCGCCGGTGCGCAGCGGCGACGGATCGCCATAGGCCACGCTGCGCGCGCCGGTGCGCGGGTTGAAGACGGGAATGGCCTGGTCGCGGTCGATGAGCAGGGTGACCTCGGCACGCAGCGGATACACGCGCGTGACCTGGCCGACCACGCCCTTTTCATCGAGCACGGGCGAGCCCTGGTCGATGCCATCCACCTGGCCGCGGTCGATGACCACGCGGCGCGTATAGAGGTCGGGGCTGTCGTAGACCACCTCGGCAGCGGTGCCGGGCGTGGTGAGGCGATCGCGCAGCTGCAGCAGCTCGCGCAGGTGGTCGTTTTCCTGGATCAGCTCGTCGGCCAGCGATGCACGCTGGGCCATGGCCACCAGTTCCTTGCGCGCGGCCTGTTCGCGGGCCTGGGCATCGTCCAGCGAGCCCAGGTAGCGGCTGGCGTCGTGCACGGCCTGCACCGGCTTGAGCATCACCCATTGCACGGGGTACAGCACGGTGGCCACGGCCACGCGCACGGGATCGGTGATCCTGAAACGCGCGTCGGCCACCATCAGAAACAGCGCCAGGGCGCTGTACAGGGCCAGTTGCGAGACCCGCGAGGGCCGCCGCTTAAACAGCGAGGGCGCCGAGTGGTCCAGGGTATTGGGGTTCATGCGGCCCTCCCGCGTGGCAGGGCCTGCCCTGCCGCACTTGCTGCAGCCTGGAAAGCACGGGCCGGTCCCGGTGCGAAGGAAGGCAGGGCAAGCATGCAGGTCACCACGGAAGGGGGAGAAAAATCGTTGCAGTCAGACGGCTGCGGCCCCGGGCCCGCGACAACGGGCCCCGGCCTGCGCCGCATCAGTCGCTGGTGAAGATGCTGCCCTGGCGGTCCATGGTCTCCAGCGCCATGCCGCAGCCGCGCACCACGCAGGTCAGCGGCTCTTCGGCCACCAGCACGGGCAGGCCGGTTTCTTCGGCCAGCAGGCGGTCCAGGTCACGCAGCAGCGCGCCGCCGCCGGTGAGCATCATGCCGCGCTCGGCAATGTCGGCACCCAGCTCGGGCGGTGTCTGCTCCAGCGCGTTCTTGACGGCGCTGACGATCTGGTTGAGCGGATCGGTCAGGGCTTCCAGCACCTCGTTGGACGAGATGGTGAAGCTGCGCGGCACGCCTTCGGAGAGGTTGCGGCCCTTGACTTCCATCTCCTTGACTTCGGAGCCGGGGAAGGCCGAGCCGATGTTCTTCTTGATGGACTCGGCCGTGGGCTCGCCGATCAGCATGCCGTAGTTGCGGCGGATGTAGCTGATGATGGCTTCGTCGAACTTGTCGCCGCCCACGCGCACGGAACCCTTGTAAACCATGCCGCCCAGCGAGATCACGCCGACTTCGGTGGTGCCGCCACCGATGTCCACCACCATGGAGCCCGAAGCCTCGGACACCGGCAGGCCGGCGCCGATGCCGGCGGCCATGGGTTCCTCGATCAGGTAGACGGAGGTGGCGCCTGCCGCCTCGGCCGCGTCCTTGATGGCGCGGCGCTCGACCTGGGTGGAGCCGCAGGGCACGCAGATGATGATGCGCGGGCTGGGCGTGAGCACCGAGCGCGGATGCACCATCTTGATGAACTGCTTGATCATCTGCTCCGTGATGACGAAGTCGGCAATCACGCCGTCCTTCATCGGGCGGATGGCCTCGATGTTGCCGGGCACCTTGCCCAGCATGGCCTTGGCCTCGCGGCCCACCGCCTGGATCACCTTCTTGCCGTGCGGTCCGCCTTCGTGGCGGATGGCGACAACGGAGGGTTCGTCCAGAACAATGCCCTTGTCGCGGGCGAAAATCAGGGTGTTGGCTGTGCCAAGATCAATGGCAAGGTCGGTGGAGAAATACCGACGGAAAGCTCCGAACATTACGAGAGTCCTCTCAGGCACGGCATGCTCGTCGGCCTGCCATCGCCGGGATGAAAGTTAGGGAGTCTGGATGGGGTTGGCTTTTCGCACAATGACCGGCTCGGAGAGGGTATTGCGGCAAAGCCGAGATAATACCGTATCCCCTGTGAATAACTTCTACTGCCGGGGCTTGAAATACGGGTTTACATCCCGTTGCCCCCTTCAAAAATCCTATGGCACTGAACGCACAAGACATCGCACGCATCGCGAACCTGGCACGACTTGAGCTCTCCTCCACCGAGAGTGAGCGCATGCTAGGCCAGCTCAATGATTTTTTCGGCATCGTGGAGAAGATGCAGGCTGTGGATACTTCAGGCGTCAGCCCGCTGTCACATCCGGTCGCCGCCATCCAGGACATTGCCCTGCGTCTTCGCGAGGACATTGCCAGCGAGCCCGACCAGCGCGACGCCAACCAGCGCAGCGCACCGGCCGTCGAGCGCGGCCTGTTCCTGGTCCCCAAGGTGATCGAGTAAGCGCCGCGCGCCCTCGTCACTGGCATCCGTCCCCGTTTTCCGCACCCCATACATGACCCAGCAAACCACTGATCTGCACACGCTCGGCGTGTCGGCCCTGTCGGCCCTGCTGCGCGAGCGCAAGCTCGGCGCCGTCGAAGCCGCCCAGCATTTCCTGGCCCGCGCCCAGGCGCACCAGAACCTGGGCGCCTTCGTCAGCATCGACGAAGAGGCCACCCTGGCCCAGGCCCGCGCTGCCGACGCCCTGATTGCCCAGGGCAAGGGCGGCCGCCTGGCTGGCGTGCCCATTGCGCACAAGGACATCTTCGTCACGCGCGACTTCCCGACCACGGCCTCCAGCAAGATGCTGGCCGGCTACCGCTCGCCCTTCGACGCCACCGTGGTGACGCGCCTGGCCGAGGCCGGCGCCGTGACGCTGGGCAAGCTCAACTGCGATGAATTCGCCATGGGCTCGGCCAACGAGAACTCGGCCATCGCGCCCGTGGGCTTCGACGCCCCCGCGCCCGTGCGCAACCCCTGGAACACGGACCGCGTGCCCGGCGGCTCCTCGGGCGGCTCGGCCGTGGCCGTGGCCGCCGGCCTGGCGCCCGCCGTCACCGGCACCGACACGGGCGGCTCCATCCGCCAGCCCGCATCGTTTTGCGGCATCACCGGCATCAAGCCCACCTATGGCCGCGCCAGCCGCTACGGCATGATCGCCTTCGCCTCCAGCCTGGACCAGGCCGGTCCCATGGGCAAGAGCGCCGAGGACTGCGCCCTGCTGCTGTCCGAGATGTGCGGCCCCGACCTGGACCGCGACTCCACCAGCCTGGACGTGCCTGCCGAGGACTTCACGGCCCGCCTGAACGACGGCATCGAAGGCCTGCGCATCGGCATTCCTGCCGAGTTCTTCGGCGAAGGCCTGTCGGCCGACGTGCGCGCCGCCGTGGATGGCGCGCTCAAGGAATACGAGAAGCTGGGCGCCCGCCTGGTGCCCATCTCGCTGCCGCGCACCGAGCTGTCGATTCCCGTGTACTACATCCTGGCCCCGGCCGAGGCATCGTCCAACCTGTCGCGCTTCGATGGCGTGAAGTTCGGCCACCGCGCCAAGGACTACACGGACCTGGTGGACATGTACAAGAAGACCCGTGCCCAGGGCTTTGGCGACGAGGTCAAGCGCCGCATCATGATCGGCGCCTATGTGCTGTCCGAGGGCTACTACGACGCCTACTACCTGCAGGCGCAGAAGATCCGCCGCATGATCGCCGACGACTTCCAGGCCGCCTTCCAGCAGTGCGACGTGATCGCCGGCCCCGCCGCGCCCACCGTGGCCTGGCAGCTGGGCGGAAAGAGCGACCCGCTGGCCAACTACCTGGCCGACATCTTCACGCTGCCCGCATCGCTGGCCGGCCTGCCCGGCATGAGCGTGCCCGCAGGCTTTGGCGAGGCCGGCATGCCCGTGGGCCTGCAGCTGATCGGCAACTACTTCAAGGAAGGCCAGTTGCTCAACGCCGCCCACCGCTTCCAGCAGGCCACCGACTTCCACCTTCAAGCTCCGAAGGGCATCTGAGACCCCATGACCGCGAAACTCATCCAGGGCTATGAAGTCGTCATCGGCTTCGAGACCCACGCCCAGCTGGCCACCCAGTCCAAGATCTTCAGCCGCGCCAGCACCGCCTTCGGCGCCGAGCCCAACACCCAGGCCTGCGCCGTGGACATGGCGCTGCCCGGCACGCTGCCGGTGATGAACAAAAAGGCCGTCGAGTGCGCCATCCGGCTCGGCCTGGCGCTGGGCTCGCACATTGCGCCGCGCAGCATCTTCGCGCGCAAGAACTACTTCTACCCCGACCTGCCCAAGGGCTACCAGATCTCGCAGTTCGAGATTCCCGTGGTCCAGGGCGGCGAGGTGTCCTTCTTCCTCGGCGACGAGAAGAAGACCATCCGCCTGGTGCGCGCCCACCTGGAGGAAGATGCCGGCAAGTCGCTGCACGAGGACTTCATCGGCCAGTCGGGCATCGATCTGAACCGCGCCGGCACGCCGCTGCTGGAGATCGTGACCGAGCCCGACATCCGCAGCACGGAAGAAGCCGTGGCCTACGCCAAGACGCTGCACCAGATCGTGACCTGGATCGGCATCTGCGACGGCAACATGCAGGAAGGGAGCTTCCGCTGCGACGCCAACGTCTCCGTGCGCAAGCCCGGCCAGCCGCTGGGCACGCGCCGCGAGATCAAGAACCTCAACAGCTTCAAGAACATGCAGCTGGCCATCGACTACGAGATCCGCTGGCAGATCGAGGAAATCGAGGACGGCCGCCGCATCCAGCAGGCCACCGTGCTGTTCGACCCCGATACGGGCGAGACGCGCTCCATGCGCACCAAGGAAGACGCGGCCGACTACCGCTACTTCCCCGACCCGGACCTGCCGCCGCTGGTGGTCGCGCCCGAATGGGTGGAGCAGGTCAGGGCCGACATGCCCGAGCTGCCGCGCGCCATGGCCGCGCGCTTTGTCGAGCAGTACGCCCTGCCCGAGTACGACGCCACCACGCTGACGCAAAGCCAGGCCATGGCCGCCTACTTCGAGGACACGGCCCGGGCCTGCAATGCGCCCAAGCTGGCCAGCAACTGGATCATGGGCGAGATCTCGCGCCGCCTGAACACCGAGGAAATCGGCATGGAGGCCGCCAAGGTCTCCAGCGCCCAGCTGGCCGCGCTGATCAAGCGCATCGGCGACGGCACCATCTCCAACAACGCCGCCAAGCAGGTCTTCGAGGCGCTGTGGAGCGGTGAAGGCAGCGATGTCGATGCCATCATCGAGGCCAAGGGCCTCAAGCAGATGAACGACACGGGCGCCATGGAGAAGATCATCGACGAGGTGATCGCCGCCAACCCGGCCAACGTGGAGCAGTACCGCGCAGGCAAGGACAAGGCCTTCAACGCCCTGGTCGGCCAGGTCATGAAGGCCTCCAAGGGCAAGGCCAACCCGGCGCAGGTCAACGAGCTGCTCAAGGCCAAGCTGGCCTGACCGGCCGCAGCGGGCGCCCCCACGCGCTCCGGGGGGGCGCCTGCCTCAATCCACCGAGGCGCCCGACTGCCGCACGGCCTGGCCCCACTGCGTGATCTCGGAGGCCACGAAGGCATCCATCTCGCGGGGCGTGGTGGGCGCAGCCTCCGATCCCCGGTCGCTGATGAACTTGCGCATCTCGGGGCTGCGCAGGATGGCCACGGCCTCGCGGTTGAGCCGGTCTATCACTTCCTGCGGCGTGCCCCTGGGCGCCATCAGGCCCAGCCAGCCCACGGCCTCGAAGCCCCGGAACTCGGGCAGGCCCGATTCGGCAATGGCCGGCACCTCGGGCAGCTGGCTGGAGCGGGCGCTGGACGTCACGCCCAGCGGCACCGCCTTGCCCGCCTGGATATTGGGCAGGGCGGCCGTCACCGAATCCACCATCAGCGGCACCTGGCCGCCCACGAAGTCCGCCTGCGCGGGGCCGCTGCCCTTGTAGGGGATGTGCTCTATCTGTATCTTGGCGCGCGCCTTGACCATCTCGGCGCTCAGGTGCTGGGTGCCGCCGATGCCGGCGCTGGCGTAGTTCCAGCGGCCCGGCTCGGCACGCGCCTTGGCCACCAGATCTTTCATGGATTGGATGCCCGCACCCGGGTGCGCCAGGAACACCAGCGGCACCTTGGCGATCAGCGTGATGCCCACCAGGTCGGTGCGCGGGTCGAAATTCACCTTCTTGTACAGCGTCTGGTTCACGGCCATGGCACTGCCGGCCACGAGCAGCGTGTAGCCGTCGGCCGGGCTGCGCACCACCTGCTCGCTGCCGATGTTGCTGCCGGCCCCGGCCTTGTTCTCCACCACCAGCGGCTGGCCCAGCTTCTGGGCGAGCTTTTCCGCCAGCGCGCGCGCAAAGATGTCCGTGGCCTGCCCGGGCGGGAAGGGCACGACCAGGCGGATGGGCTTGTCGGGATAGGCGGCGCTGGCCGGCATGGCAAAGGCGGCGGCCGCGCAGGCTGCGGCGGCCAGAATGATCTGCTTCATGGTGTCGTTGTCTCCTGCGGGCCAGTTTAGCGGCGGCATGCCCGCTGCACCCGCACGCCGCTGTCCCGCAGCCAACAGCGCACCAGGCCATCTGC
The DNA here is from genome assembly GCF_000632165.1 of Delftia sp. RIT313. Taxonomy (NCBI): domain Bacteria; kingdom Pseudomonadati; phylum Pseudomonadota; class Betaproteobacteria; order Burkholderiales; family Comamonadaceae; genus Delftia; species Delftia sp. RIT313. The sequence goes on from NZ_JFYT01000043.1 coordinate 19,841, forward strand.
CGGAACAATCGGCGCACACCACAGGAGACTCCATGACCGCCAGCACCGACCGCCTGCACATCCCCGGCCTGCCCTGGGCCGACTCCCCTGAAACCGTGGGCCTGGGCAGCGCGCGCCTGGCGCGCCTGTCGGCCCGGCTGCAGCGCGGCGTGGACACCGGCGAGATCCCGGGCGCCGTGGCCCTGGTGGCGCGGCGCGGCAAGCTGGCCTACCTGGAGAGCTTCGGCCTGCTGGACCCCGAGGCCGGCACGGCCATGCGGCCCGATGCCATCTTCCGCATCGCCTCCATGAGCAAGCCCATCACCTCGCTGGCCATCATGATGCTGGCCGAGCAGGGGCGGCTGTCCATCATCGAGCCCGTGGAGCAGTACCTGCCCGAGCTGGCCGCGCTGCGCGTGGGCCTGGAGCGCGCGCCGCTGGCGCGCTCCATCACGCTGCAGGACCTGCTGCGCCACACCTCCGGCATTCCCTATGGATTCGCCGGCACCGAGCACCCCGTCAAGAAGATGTACCTGGATGCGGGCCTGTTCAGCGGCAAGTTCACCAATGCGCAGTTCATCACCAAGCTCGCGCAGCTGCCGCTGGTGGCCCAGCCCGGCGAGACCTGGGAATACGGCATGTCCACCGACGTGCTGGGCCGCGTGGTCGAGGTGGTCAGCGGCCAGACGCTGGCCGCCTTCGTGCGCGAGCACATCACCGGGCCGCTGGGCATGGCCGACACGGGCTTTCATGCACCCGACAGCGAGATCGCACGGGCCGCCCGGCCCCAGCCCGAAGGGCCGCAGAAACAGATGCCGCCCATCCCCCCGGTCACGCGCGCCATGATGTTCGAGTCGGGCGGCGGGGGCATGGTCTCGACCATGGCCGACTATGCGCGGCTGTGCCTGTTCTGGTGCAACGGCGGCACGCTGGACGGCGTGCGCCTGGTCTCGCGCAAGACCGTGGAGCTGATGACCACCAACCACCTGCCCGCCAGCGTGCGCATGGGGCCGGATATGGCGTATTTCGGCGCCCAGCTGCCCTCGCCCGAGGTGGGCCAGGGCTTCGGCCTGGGCTTTGCGGTGCGCACGGCGCCCGGCCTCAACCCGCTGCCGGGCAGCGTGGGCGATTTTTCATGGAGCGGCATCTACGGCACCTTCTTCTGGGTGGATCCGAAGGAGGATTTGTTCGCCATCCTCATGATGCAGTCCATGGCCCAGCGCATTCCCTACCGCTGGGTGATGCGCGAGGGCGTGTACCAGTCCGTGGTGGACTGAGCCGGCAGGCGCGCCGCACCGAAAGGGTGCAAAGCCCATGCTGCCAGCAAGAGCGGCGTCCCTTCCTAAAATGACGCGCTTTTGCAGCCCTGCCCCGGGGCCGCGCAGGCAAAGACAAAAAGACAACAAGGCCATGGGCTGGAACAGAAAAGCATGGGGGCCGGTGGTGCCACGCCCCGCGCCTGCGGACATGTGGCGCGTGGCCATGGGCTCCATCGTGGGCATGGGGCTGGCCACGGCCCTGGTCTGGCTGGCGCATGCGGGCACCTGGGATCTTCCCCTGCGCCTGTTCGCGCCACTGGGCGCCACGGCCGTGCTGCTGTTCGCCGTGCCCACCAGCCCGCTGGCCCAGCCCTGGTCCTGCGTGGTGGGCAATACGGTGTCGGCGCTCTGGGCCCTGTTCGTGCTGCAGTGGTGCCCGCCCCAGCTGGCCCCTGCACTGGCCGTGGGCGGCGCCATAGGCTGCATGCTGCTGACGCGCTCGCTGCACCCGCCAGGTGGCGCCATGGCCCTGCTGACGGTGCTCAACGCCAAGGCCTCGCTGGCCGCCGGCTGGATGCTGCCCTTTCTGCCCGTGGGCGCGCTGACACTGGGGCTGGTCCTGGCGGCCACGGCGCTCCACCGCGCCACGGGCCGGCGCTATCCCCACCATGCCGACACGGCGCCCAAGGCCGCGCCCGCCGATGCGGCCCATCGCCATGCCTCGCGCCTGGGCCTGTCCCATGCCGATCTGGAGGGGCTGCTGCTGCGCTTCGGCCAGGAAAACAACCTGGAAGCCGATGACCTGGCCGAGCTGCTGGCCGCCGCCGAGGAAACCGCCATCGAGCACCGGCTGGGCGGCGTGCGCTGCGCCCAGCTGATGACGCGCCATCCCGTGAGCTGCTCCATGGACGACGACGTGCACGCCGTGGCCGCACGCTTTCGCGCGCACCCGGCCAAGAGCCTGCCGGTGCTGGACGCCGATGGCGGCCTGGCCGGCACGGTCTCCCGCGCCGAGCTGTACGAGTGGCTGTGGATGAGCCCCGTGCGCCCGGCCGAATCTGCGGCAAAACCTTCTTTGTTGAACTGGCTGGGCCAGCGCCTGCCCGGCAAGACCCGGGCCGTGCCCCGCCTGTCGGAGCTGCCCCAGCTGGTTCATGCGCCTGAACTCAGCGTGGACGAAGACACGCCCGTGGGCCAGTTGCTGGACGCCCTGGCCCGGCACAGCGTGCCCTGCATTCCCGTGATGCGCGAAGGCCGGCTGACCGGCCTGATCACGCGCACGGATCTGATGCGGCTGCTGCTGCAGCCGGGCAGACAGGGCGACCCGGCAATGCGCCAGTTTCAGGAAGTGCGCCCAAGCGCAGCTTCCTGAAACCTGGCCATCAGAACAGCACGCGGCAGCGGATGGTGCCCGGAACCTGGGTCAACTTTTCCACGGCCAGACCCGAGGACTGGGCCGCCAGGTCGATCACCACATAGCCCACCTTCTCGTCGGTGCGAAGGTACTGGCCGGCGATGTTGATGCCGTTCTCGGCAAAGACCTGGTTGATGGCCGACAGCACGCCGGGCTGGTTGTGGTGCACGTGCAGGATGCGGTTCTGGCCGGGGTGGGCGGGCAGGGCCACTTCGGGGAAGTTCACCGCCGAGGTGGTGGTGCCGTTGTCGCTGTACTTGACCAGCTTCTCGGCCACTTCCAGGCCGATGTTGGCCTGGGCTTCCATGGTGGAGCCGCCCACGTGCGGGGTCAGGATGACGTTGTCCAGGCCGCGCAGGGGCGAGACGAATTCATCCTTGTTGCTGCGCGGCTCGGTGGGGAACACGTCGATGGCGGCACCCAGCAGCTTGCCGGCCTTCAGGGCCTCGGCCAGCGGCTCGATTTCCACCACGGTGCCGCGCGAGGCATTGATCAGGATGGCGCCGGGCTTCATGGCCGCGATTTCCTTGGCGCCGATCATCCACTGGGTGGAGGGCAGCTCGGGCACGTGCAGGGTGACGATGTCGCTGCCGGCCAGCAGATCGGCCAGCGATGCGGCCTGGCGCGCATTGCCCAGCGGCAGCTTGGTGGACACGTCATGGAACAGCACCTGCATGCCCACCGACTCGGCCATCACCGACAGCTGGGTGCCGATGGAGCCGTAGCCCACGATGCCCAGCGTCTTGCCGCGGATTTCGTAGGAATTCTCGGCGCTCTTGAGCCAGCCGCCGCGGTGGGCGGAGGCGTTCTTGGCGGGCACGCCGCGCAGCAGCAGGATGGCTTCGGCCAGCACCAGCTCGGCCACCGAGCGCGTATTGGAGTAAGGCGCGTTGAAGACCACCACGCCGCGCTCGCGCGCCGCGTCCAGGTCCACCTGGTTGGTGCCGATGCAAAAGCAGCCCACGGCCACGAGCTTTTGCGCGGCGGCGAACACGTCGGCCGTCAGCTGCGTGCGCGAACGGATGCCGACGAAGTGCACGTCGGCGATCTTGCGCTTGAGCTCCTCGCCTTCCAGCGCGCCCGTCACGGTCTCCACATTGGTGTAGCCCGCGTTGCGCAGCACTTCGAGTGCGGAAGGGTGGATGCCTTCGAGCAGCAGGAACTTGATCTTCGATTTATCCAGCGACGTTTTGGTCATGGGCGAGCCCTCTCTAGTCAGTCAGAAATCAGAGCGAGCATTACAGCGGATTCGGGAAGCCGCTACAGCCGGTAGGCCCAAAGCCTGCGCGCCCGCAAGCGGGAGAACCATGCGCCCTGCGGCCATGAACGCCCCGCCATCCGGCAGGCACTCATTGCAGGACGGTGCATGCCACGGGAGCACATGCACACTTCGAGATTGGCGCGAAATGTAAAACATTGAGAACCGGTGCGCCCGTGCGCGGCAGCCTTCCTAGAATTCGCGCGTCTGTGTCCGGCGCTTTCAAATCAATAGCAACAGAACAGGCCTGCAGGCGGGCCGGACGCGCCCTTGTTTTACGAACCAACCGAGGAATCCGATGATTACAAACATGCTGCGCAGGATCGAGGACCTGCTGGTGCAGGTGGTGCGCGTGGTGCTGCTGGTGTTCTCCCTGCTCGTGCTGGTGGGCATGGCACTGTGGACCTGGGAGAGCTTCAGGCCCGGCAAGGCCGAGGCGCCCCAGGCCGTGGCCCAGGAATTGAACTGGAAGGACGCCAGGCCCGACCTGCAGTTCGTCGTGGACGAAACCAGCCGCGACCTGGGCGCGGGCGGCGGCGAACCCGCCATGGAAAAGCGCCTGGCCGATCCGGCGCTGCGCCCCGCCTTCCAGAAGGCCGACGCCCTGGTGCGCGCCTACGTGAACAAGGATCCCGCGCGGCGCGAGCGCACCGAGCGGGACAACCAGGCCCGGGGCCTGGCGCCGCTGCACCCGCTGCTGCAAGGCGACGCCCTGCCATCCGAGGCCGATGTGCAGCGCCGCATCCAGGAACGCGGCCAGCGCGAAGGCGATGCCGGTGCCGTGGATGCGGCGGCCGACGCAGCGGCTGCAGATGCAGCGGCTGCCGCAGCCGCCTCCACCGACGAGGAAGACGGCTGGATGGTCGAGCCCGTGGATACCGCCGCCGCCATCCACGAGCGCGCCCAGGCCGCCGAGCTGGAACACGGCAAGGGCGCCTATGCGGCCTATGTGCAGGGCCTGCCCGCCGCGCTGGAGCAGGTCTTCGGCAATGCCGCCCTGGAGCCGCGGCTGCAGGCGCAGACGGCCCAGCAGATCCTGTCCACGGTGCTGCTGAACTACACGCTGTCCCTGGACAATGCGGCGCGCGCGCTGCGCGGCGAGGACAGCCAAGGCAGCAGCTCATGGAAGGAGCGCTTCGGCGCCGTGGAGACGGCCTTCTGGAGCATGCTGATGTCATTCCTTGTGCTGGTGGTGATGGTGCTGGTCTTCATCCGCATGGAGCGCCACCTGCGCGTGATCAGCCAGCAGCATGGCCAGGCACCGCGCCAGCCCTGAGGCCTTGCGCTATCGTTGCCGCTTTCCTTTCTGCTTGCCGCCTATCCGCATGACACGCAACACCACCACTCCCATCCATCCGCAATTCCTGGGCCGCATGTCGCCGCGCGCCTTCAGGCCGGAGGCACTGAGCCAGGCCCAGATCGAGCAACTGGCCGACGCCGCGCGCTGGGCGCCTTCGGCCAGCAACAAGCAGCCCTGGCACTTTGCCTATGCGCTGCGCGGCGATGCGAACTGGCAGGCCTTCAGCACCATCCCCAACGAGTTCAACCGCCGCTGGTGCCTGGAGGCGAGCGCGCTGATCGTGCTGATGTCCGACCGCCAGGCCTCGCCCGGCAAGCACAGCTTCGACGCGGGCTGCGCCTGGGGCTACCTGGCGCTGGAAGCCCATGCCATGGGCCTGGCCACGCACGCCATGGGCGGCTTCTCGGCCGACGCCGCACGCGAGGTGCTGCGCCTGCCCGAGCACCTGGAGCCCGAGGTGGTGATCGCCGTGGGCTGGCGTGGCGATGCCGCCACCCTGCCCGATGATCTGCGCGAGCGCGAGGTGCCCTCGCCCCGCAAGCCGCTGGCCGAAGTGCTGAGCGCCGGCCCCGTGGCCACGGGCGGCTGACGGCGGGTTCCAAGTCCTACGCCGCTTTGCGGGGATGCCCCGGATGGCCTGCCCAGGCCCCGGGGCTACACTGGCCCACAGGCCTGCGGCGCAGCAGGCGTCCATGACCCCAAGGAGTTGCCATGACCCCATCCACCAGCCCCAATCTCGACAAGCTGCGCAACATCGTCCAGAAGTTCGGCGCCAGCTCCTTCACCACGGACCAGGTGGCCAGCGAATACGACGACGCCCCGGCCACGGCGGAAAGCACCGAGCAATTCGACGCCCTGCTGCAGCGCCACGCGGCCGTGCTGGGCATCCATGCCGTGCCCGGAAGCGGCGGCCAGGGCCACGGCGCCACCGTCTGGCAGCCGGCCTGAGCGCGCAGGCGGCGCAAAGCACGGCGCCGCTACACTCGCTGCGGCCGGCACGGTGCCGGCGCGCAGTTTCCTTTTGATGTCCTCACTCTCTCCCCATACCTGGCTGCAGCTGTCCGTGGCAGCCAGTGCCTTGCTGGTGCTCGCCTCCATCGGCTGGGTCTGGCACGGCACGCGCGCCCTGCCCGCGGATTCGCGCGATGGCCGCAGCGCCCGGCGCATGGCGGCCCTGTTCGCCCTGGGGGTGCTGGCCTGGCTGGCCTACGGCCTGTACACGGGCTATGCCGCGCTGTGGAAGGCGGACGCGCTGATGCTGTTCGCCCAGCAAGGCGCGCTGCTGCGCCTGCCGTTTCTGATCGGCGGACTGGCTTGGGTGGCCGCGCTGCTGGTCACGCGCGTGCTGCGCATGCTGGGCCGGGCCGGATCGGCATGACCCGGCGCAGACCCCCACGGCGCTGAGCGCTTCAGGGCGCCGCCACCTCCTTGGGCAGCACATAGGCGCGCACGCTGTCCCCGGCCTTGGTGCCGGTCGAACCATGCCCACCCGCCACCACCACCAGGTACTGGCGCTGGTCCGTGCCCAGGTAGGTCATGGGCGTGGCCTGGCCGCCAGCGGGCAGTCGGTCCTGCCAGAGCTGGCGGCCGCTGTCCACGTCATAGGCGCGCACATAGTTGTCCAATGCCCCCGAGTAGAAGGCCATGCCGCCAGCGGTCATCACCGGGCCGCCAATGCCGGGCACGCCCATGCGAAAGCCCAGCGGCAGCGGGCTCAGGTCACGCGGCGTGCCGTTGCGGCGCTGCCAGACGATCTGGCCCGTGCGCAGGTCGGCACCCGCCACAAAGCCCCAGGGCGGCGCCTGGCAGGGAATGCCCAGCGGCGAGACAAAGGGCTTGAGCCGCACCGCAAACGGTGCGCCGAAGTTTTCGTTGAGCGCGGGCAGGCCGTCCTTGGGCGGGCCGCCATCCTGCACCAGCAGCGAGGTATCGTCCGCACGCGGCACCAGGGTGGAGACGAAGGCCAGCCGCGTGGGCGTGGCAAACACCACCTGCCGGCGCGGGTCCACGGCCACGCCGCCCCAGTTGAAAACGCCGAAATTGCCCGGATAGATCAGCGAGCCCTGCTCCGAGGGCGGCGTGAAGCGTCCCTCGTAGCGCAGGCGGCGAAAGGCCAGCCGGCACCACAGTTGCTCGAAGGGGCTGGCGCCCCACATGTCGCGCTCGGTCAGGGCCGGGGGGTTGAAACTCAGTTGCGAATGCGGCTGCGTGGGCGCCGTGCGGTCGCCGCGTGCCGCGCCCTGCGGCGCAGCCACCTCGGTGACGGGCAGCAGCGGCTGGCCCGTGCGCCGGTCCAGCACGAACAGCTCACCCTGCTTGGTGGGCTGCACCAGGGCGGGCACGCTGTGGCCGCCGATCTCCAGGTCGATCAGGCTGGGCTGCGAGGGCACGTCGTAGTCCCAGAGATCGTGGTGCACGGTCTGGAACACCCAGCGCACGGCACCCGTGGCAATGTCCAGCGCCACCACCGAGGAAGAATACTGCTCGGCCTCGGCGCTGCGCCGCCCGCCCCATTGGTCGGGCGGCGCATTGCCCATGGGCACGAAGACGAGGCCCAGCGTCTCGTCCACGCTGGAGATGGACCAGCTGTTGGGCGAGCTGGGCACATAGGTCTGCCCCGGGGGCAGCGGCGTGCTGTTGCCTGGCCGCCCCGGGTCCCAGGCCCACAGCAGCGCGCCGGAGCGGATGTCGAACGCACGGATCACGCCCGAAGGCTCGCGCGTGGAATGGTTGTCCAGCACCGTGCCGCCCACGATGATGCGGTCGCGCGCCACCACCACCGGCGAGGTCGAGTAGTACGAGCCCGGCTTGCGCTCGGGCATGCCCTGCCAGAGGTCGATCTGGCCCTGGCCGCCCGCCACATTGCTGCAGGCCTGGCCATCTGCGGGATTGAGCGCGACCACCTTGCCGTCGGCCGTGGCCATGAACAGCTTGGCGGTGCAGCGGCCGTCATCGCCAGGGGCTGCAGAAGCCGAAGCCGTGGATGCGGCGGTGGGTGCAGGCATGGCCTGCGCGCCGGACTTCCTTGCAGCCGGCGCCACCGCCGAATGCGTCTGCCCTGCCGCCGCATCGAACTGCGCGGCCGCCTGCGCCGACTGGTAGGACAGGCCCCGGCAGGTCAGATGCTGCAGCGCCAGCCCCTTGGGCATGGGCAGGTCGCGCCGCCACAGCTGCTTGCCCGTGGTGGCATCGAGCGCAATCACCGATTGATGGGGCGTGCACAGGAACAGGCGCTCGCCGATCTTCAGCGGCGTGACCTCGAACGTGGTTTCTTCGGGATCGCCGGGTTTGCCGCGCACATCGCCCGTGCGGAACTCCCAGGCCAATTGCAGCAGCCGCACGTTGTGCGGGCCGATCTGGCGCAGCGGCGAATAGCGCTGGCCCGCTCCGGTGCGGCCATAGGCGTGCCATTCGCCATCGGGCACGGCATCGGTGGCATCGCCCTGCAGCACCGGCGGGCTGCGCAGGCCACCGGCATCGGAGGCCACCATGGACATGTTCTGCACGGCCGTGACCTGGCCGTCGGCCGGCAGGTCCGACGCGGCGGCGGCCGCGCCCGCAAACTGGCCCTGGGTTTCATGGGCATCGCGCTGGCGCCCGAATGACAGGCCCGCAAGAATGGCCGTGCCCAGCACCACCAGCGCAAGCGCCGCATGGGCTGGTGCCAGGCCCCGGTTCTGGCCCATGTCGGGCTCATGGCGCAGCGCACGCACCGACCAGGGCAGCACCAGCAGCAGGCCCATCAACCAGGGCACCCCCAGGCGCCCCGCCAGCGACCACCAGTCCAGCCCTATCTCCCAGACCGCCCACAGCGCGGTGCCCAGCAGCCACAGCGCAAACAGCCACAGCGCCATGGCCGACCGGCGCGCCACGCCCAGGCCCACGGCCAACAGCAGCACACCTGCCACCACGTAGTAGCCGCTGCCCCCGGCCCACAGCAGCTGAGCGCCGCCCCAGGCCAGCCAGGCACCGGCGGCCCACAGCCACAGCACCGTCAACCATCGCCATGCCGTCATGCATGCTCCCTTCTCGCGGCGGCCCGGCACCTGTGGCTGCAGCGCACACCAGCAGCCAAGCCCTGAGGGCCCGGGAAAATCCGTGGCCGGGAATGTAGTGACAGCCTAGACCGCCGCAATGGCAGCGCTTGCAGGACGAATCCGATTCACGCGCACCGGGCGTGCGGCAGGCCGTTCGTGCCAGACGGGAAAGACAGGGGGCAAGGGCCGTTCAGCGGCCCGTGGGAGCCGCAGCGGCGGCGGCCGCGCTCCACAGCGCACGCAGCGACACGAGCTCGGCATCGAAGCGCTGGTTGATGCGGCTTTTTTCCTGCTCCTGCTGCTGGATGAAGCGCTGCTGCTCTTCCTGGCTGCTGCGGTTTTCATCGAGCTGGCGGCGCAGGGAGGCGGGGGCCTTGGACGGGTCCTTGCGGTAGAACTCCATCTCGCCATCGATCTTGACGCGCTGGGCCTGCAGCTCCTGTATGCGCTGGCGCGCCAGGTTGGCGACCTGGTCGGTCTGCGACAGGGCCTCGGCGCGTTCGGCGTCGTGCGCGGCCTGGTTGGGATAGCGCGCAATCAGGGCGCGCTCGCGCGAGCGCTCCTCGCGCACACGGCGCTGTTCGGCCTGCTCGCGGCGGCGCTGGGCATCGAGCTCGGCGCGCTCGTTGTCGGTCAGCGTGGGGCCGACGCGGCGCAGCTCCACACCGGAGCTGCCCAGCACACGCTGGTCGCGGTCCACGCATTCGGCAATCGGGCGGTCTGCCGTCAGGCGCCGGCCCTTGGCGTCGGTGCATGCATAGATGCCGGCCGGCACGCCGGCATCCAGGGCGCAGGCAGGGCCAGCCGCGGCACCAGCCAGGGCGCACCACAGGAACCGTGCATGCAACGCCTTGTTCATCAAACCCTTATTCCTTGTCGTTGACTCCGTAACGCTGGCGGTAGGCCAGCACGCGCTCATGGTGGCCGCTGCCTTCGCTGCCACCTTGAATCTCAAGATAAAGCAATAAGTCTGCCAGTTTTGCAATAGTGCAGACCTGCATGCCCAGCTGGTTGCGCACGTACTGCACGGCGCTGTGGGGCACGTCCTGGCCATTCTCGGTGGCCATTTCCTGGCGGTCCAGCGCGATCGCCACGGCATGCGGCGTGGCGCCTGCGGCGCGGATGATGGCGATGGACTCGCGCGCTGCCGTGCCGGCGCTCATCACGTCGTCCACGATCAGCACGCGGCCCTTGAGGGGCGCGCCCACCAGGGTGCCGCCCTCGCCGTGGTCCTTCGCTTCCTTGCGGTTGTACGCAAAGGGCTTGTTCAGGCCCATGCGGGCCAACTCCACGGCCACGGTGGCGGCCAGCGGGATGCCCTTGTAGGCGGGGCCGAAGATCATGTCGAACTCGATGCCGCTGGCCGCGATGGCTTTTGCATAGAATTCGGCGAGACGGCCCATCTTGCCGCCGTCATCGAACAGGCCGGCATTGAAGAAGTACGGGCTCATGCGCCCGGCCTTGGTCTTGAACTCGCCGAAACGCAGCACCCCTGCGTCAACGGCGAATTGCACAAATTCCTGCGCCAGACGGCCTGTGTCATCGGCCTGCAGATTACTCACCACCATGGATTCATCCTTGTTCAAATTGACCAGCCTCAACCTCAACGGCATCCGCTCGGCCTCGACCAAGGGCGTCGAAGCCTGGATCGAGGCCACTGCGCCGGATTGTATTTGCGTGCAGGAAATCAAGGCCCAGGCCGCCGACATGACCGGACGCTTCGAGCTGCTGGCCGGCCTGCGCGGCCACTTCCACTACGCCGAGAAGAAGGGCTACTCGGGCGTGGGCGTCTACAGCCGCCACGAGCCCAGCGATGTCGTGGTCGGCTTCGGCTCGCACGAGTTCGACGCCGAGGGCCGCTACGTGGAGGCGCGCTTCGACACGCCCGCGCGCAAGCTGTCCATCATCAGCGCCTACTTTCCCAGCGGCAGCTCGGGCGAACTGCGCCAGACGGCCAAGTTCCGCTTCCTGGCCGAAATGCACGATCACCTGATGCGCATGAAGGGCGAGCGCGAGTTCATCCTGTGCGGCGACATCAACATCGCCCACCAGCAGATCGACCTCAAGAACTGGCGCAGCAACCAGAAAAACAGCGGTTTCACGCCCGAAGAGCGCGAGTGGATGACAAAGTTGTTACACAAAACTGATCCCACGGGCGGTCTTGTGGACGTTTATCGCCTGCTCCAGCCCGACACCACGGACGCCTGCTACACATGGTGGAGCAACCGCGGCCAGGCCTATGCCAACAACGTGGGATGGCGCCTGGACTACCACCTGGCCACCCCGGCCACCGCCGCACTGGCACGCACCGAGCACATCTACAAGGATGTGAAGTTCTCGGACCATGCGCCGGTCACCATCGGCTATGACATGAAGGTGTGAGACGTTCAAGCAGGGCCTTGGGTCGCGGCGGTTTGACTCGTCGCGCTCTCATACAGACACTGTGCGCATGATCTTTATCTGAGGGTTCCGAGATGAAATCCATTGCTGTCTCCAGCGCCAAGCGGCCAATCCATCTCACGATCAATGCAGATCTGGTGACGCAGGCCAAGGCCTATACCGACAATCTCTCGGCCACCATGGAATCCCTGCTGGCCGAATACGTTGCCAGGCAGGAGGGCGCACAGCGTGAGCGCCAACGGCTTGCCGACGCCTGCGCCAGCGACTGGAACGCGGTCAACATCGCGGTGGGTTCGTTCGCAGACGAGCACTCGACGCTCTAGTGGCGCAATTCGACGTTCATCGCAACAAGGGAGCCTTGCGCGACTCGATTCCCTACGTCGTCGTAGTCCAGTCCTCGCTGTTTGACCGCTACCGCCGTCGCGTCGTGGTTCCACTGGTTCGGCAGAATCTGCTGCCGCGCGGCACTCCAACCGTGGGTGCGCGGATGAATCCTGTGTTTGTCATTGAAGGCGTGCCGGTCGTCCTGCATGCCCTGGACATGGTTTCAGTCGCCCTGGATCAATTGGGTGAAGTGGTGGCCTCACTGGAGCATGAAGGCCAAGCCATCGCCGATGCGCTGGACGAATTGCTGACCCGGTCCGGGGGCTGACCCAAGATCGTTTTCAAGGAGGCCAGGGCTTGGGCCCTGCCCTCCTCGGACTTCAGCCCGGGCGCACGCCTCACTCCAGCGCCTTGCCCATGTCCTCCACCACCTTCTTGGCATCGCCGAAGACCATCATGGTCTTGTCCATGTAGAACAGCTCGTTGTCCAGGCCCGCATAGCCGGCCGCCATGGAGCGCTTGTTGACGATCACCGTCTTGGCCTTGTAGGCCTCCAGGATGGGCATGCCGTAGATGGGGCTGCCCTTGACGTGTGCGGCGGGGTTCACCACGTCGTTGGCGCCCAGGATGATGGCCACGTCGGCCTGGCCGAACTCGCTGTTGATGTCCTCCATCTCGAAGACCTGGTCGTAGGGCACCTCGGCCTCGGCCAGCAGCACGTTCATGTGGCCGGGCATGCGGCCCGCCACCGGGTGGATGGCGTACTTCACCGTCACGCCGCGCTCGGTGAGCTTGTCGGCCAGCTCCTTGACCGCGTGCTGGGCACGCGCCACGGCCAGGCCGTAGCCGGGCACGATGACCACGGTCTCGGCATTGCCCAGGACGAAGGCCGCATCGTCGGCGCTGCCGCTTTTCACGTTGCGCTGCTGCTGGGAGCCTGCCGCCGCGCTGGTGGCCTCGCCGCCGAAGCCGCCCAGGATCACGCTGAAGAACGAGCGGTTCATGGCCTTGCACATGATGTAGCTCAGGATGGCGCCCGAGCTGCCCACCAGCGAACCCGCAATGATCAGCATGCTGTTGTTCAGCGAGAAGCCGATGCCCGCCGCCGCCCAGCCCGAGTAGCTGTTGAGCATGGACACGACCACCGGCATGTCAGCGCCGCCGATCGGAATGATCAGCAGCACGCCCAGCAGCAGGCCCAGGGCGATGACCAGCACGATGTCCATCCAGCTTTGGCTGTGCCAGAAGCCGAAGACGAAGAAGGCTGCTGCCAGCCCCAGCACGGCGTTGAGCGCATGCTGGCCCTTGAACTGCACGGGCGCACCCTGGAACAGGCGGAACTTGTACTTGCCGCTGAGCTTGCCGAAGGCGATCACCGAGCCCGTGAAGGTCACGGCGCCGATGAAGGCGCCCAGCGCCAGCTCCACGCGGTTGCCGCCCGGAATGGCGCCGCCCTTGGCCGTGATGGCAAAGGCCCAGGGCTCGGCCACGGCGGCCACGGCGATGAACACCGCCGCCAGGCCGATCATGCTGTGCATGAAGGCGACCAATTCGGGCATCTTGGTCATCTCCACGCGCTGGGCCATGACCGCACCGGCCGTGCCGCCGACCAGCAGGCCCAGCAGTACCCAGCCCAGGCCCAATGCATTGCCGCCCGCCAGCTGCACGATGAGCGCCGCCGTGGTCAGCACGGCGATCACCATGCCGGCCATGCCGAACAGGTTGCCGCGTATGGAGGTGGTGGGATGCGACAGCCCCTTGAGCGCCTGGATGAAGCAGACGCTGGCCACCAGGTAGAGCAATGTGACGAGGTTCATGCTCATGACTGGCCCTCCGCCTTGGCGTCCTTGCCGTCCTTGGCCGGAGCGCTCTTGCGCTCTTTCTTGCGGAACATCTCCAGCATGCGCCGCGTGACCAGGAAGCCGCCGAACACGTTGACCGCGGCCAGCGCCACGGCCAGCACGCCCATGGTCTTGCCCAGGCCCGTTTCCGTGAGCGCCGCCGCCAGCATGGCGCCGACGATGACGATGGCCGAGATGGCATTGGTCACCGCCATCAGCGGCGTGTGCAGCGCGGGCGTGACGGTCCAGACCACGTGGTAGCCCACGTAGATGGCCAGCACGAAGATGATGAGATGGATGATGGTGGGGGATACGGCTTCCATGTCATTTCCTCCGCAGCTGGCCTTCATGGGCCATCAGGCACGCGGCCACGATGTCGTCCTCCATGTCCACATGCAGGGCGCCATCCTTGTTGATGATGAGCTTGAGAAAATCGAGCACATTGCGTGCATACAGGGCCGAGGCATCGGCCGCCACCATGGCGGGCAGGTTGGTCAGGCCCACGATGGTCACGCCATGCGTGACCACGGTCATGCCGGCCTGGGTCAGCGGGCAGTTGCCGCCGCGCTCGGCCGCCAGGTCCACGATGACAGCGCCGGGCTTCATGGCCTGCACCATCTCGGCCGTGACCAGCACGGGAGCGGGCCGGCCCGGGATCAGCGCCGTGGTGATGACCACGTCGGCCTGGGCCACGCGCTTGGCCACCTCGGCCTTCTGGCGGTCCAGCCAGCTTTGCGGCATGGGGCGCGCGTAGCCGCCCACGCCTTCGGCGGCCTCCTTTTCCTCGGCGGTCTCGTAGGGCACGTCGATGAACTTGCCGCCCAGGGATTCGACCTGCTCACGCACGCTGGGCCGCACATCGCTGGCCTCGATCACGGCGCCCAGGCGCTTGGCCGTGGCAATGGCCTGCAGGCCGGCCACGCCCACGCCCAGCACCACGACGCGCGCGGCCTTCACCGTGCCCGCCGCCGTCATCAGCATGGGAAAGAAGCGCTGGTACTGGTTGGCCGCAATCATCACGGCCTTGTAGCCCGCGATGTTGGCCTGGCTGGACAGCACGTCCATGCTCTGCGCACGCGTGGTGCGCGGAGCCGCCTCCAGCGCATAGGCCGTGATGCCCGCATCGGCCAGGCGCTGCAGGCCTGCGGGCTGGAACGGGTCCAGCATGCCGACCAGCGTTGCGCCCTTGCGGATGCCGGGCAACTCGTCCTCCGAAGGGATACGGACCTTGAGCACCAGGTCGGCGCTCAGGGCGCCTGCCACATCGACGATCTCCGCGCCCGCTGCCTCGTACAAGGCATCGGGCACGCTGGCCGCCACTCCCGCCCCCGCCTGCACGCGCAGCACATGGCCTTGCGCACGCAGCTTCTTGACGGTCTCGGGGGTCGCAGCCACCCGGGTTTCTCCTGCCATGGTCTCGGCAGGCACGCCAATCAACATACCGGTTCTCCCTCGCGTGATGCCGGTACCCGCCCTGCATTGCGCAGGTGGCGGCCCGGCCCATCCTCGAAAAAATCCTTGCGTGCCTGCATCGGGGGCAGGCTGGCTTGGCGGCACGGCTAGCTTGTAACACGGCGGCGTTGCCGCAGCCACGGGGTCTGCCCGCGAGGCTGTCTCCTGTCCGTCACAGGACCTGGATTGCCACGAGATGACAGCCACATTAAATGATCGCCATCCACGGCCCGGCGCACCGCTGCCGTGTCCCAATGCACCTTTGAACGACTGCAGCGGCGCATCCGCGCAGTGCGAAGGAATACACCATGGGACTCTTGCAAAGACTGTTCGGAAATCATTCGCGCGGAGGCCACCACGGCGGCGGCGCATACCGTGCCGCAGCCGTGGCGGCGGTCTGCCCCGGCTGCCGTGCATCCATTGCCGCCAGCTCGCGCTTTTGCCCGCAGTGTGGCGGCGCGGTGCTGCCGCAGGCCTGCAGGAACTGCAACGCCAGCCATCCGGCCGGCGCGCGGTTCTGCGGGCAATGCGGCCAGCCGACCACCTGAGGGCGCAAGCGGGCGGCCCTGCGCTGCCATCAGGGGAAGGAGCGGGAATAATGGGCGCTTTCGCCAGAAGCACCCACGCCGCCCATGCTCCAGTACCACACCATCCCCGTCACCGCCTTCCAGCAGAACTGCTCGCTGGTCTGGTGCGACCAGACCATGGAAGCCGCCGTCATCGATCCGGGCGGCGACCTGGAGCAGATCGGCTGGGAGATTGAGCGCCTGGGCCTGGCGCTCAAGGCCATCTGGCTCACGCACGCCCACATAGACCACGCGGGCGGCACGCGCGAGCTGGCCGATGCACAGCAGTTGCCCATCATCGGCCCCCATCCCGGAGACCAGTTCTGGATCGATGCCCTGCCCCAACAGGGCGCCATGTTCGGCTTCCCGCATTCGGACCCCTTCACGCCCACGCGCTGGCTGCACGATGGCGACACGGTGAGCATCGGCCAGGAGACGCTGCAGGTGCGCCACTGCCCCGGCCATACGCCCGGCCACGTGGTGTTCCATGCGCCGCAGATCGACCGCGCCTTCGTGGGAGACGTGCTGTTCGCGGGCAGCATAGGCCGCACCGACTTTCCCCAGGGCAACCACCAGCAGCTGATCGACAGCATCGTCCAGCGCCTGTGGCCCATGGGCGACCAGACCGTGTTCATCCCGGGCCACGGCCCCGAAAGCAGCTTCGGCCGCGAGCGCAAGAGCAACCCCTACGTGGGCGGGACCTGAGCCTGCAGCTGTCTCAGCCCAGCACCTCGATCCACCGATAGCCCAGACGCACGCTGCCGCCCGCCTGCAGCTTGCGCAGCTCCTCGTTCACGCGCTGGCGCGAGGCGCCCACCACATGCGACAGATCACCCTGCGATATGCGCAGCAGGGTGCGGCCACCGGGCAGGGGCTGGCCGTTCTCTGCCGCCAGAACCTGCAAGGTGGCCCAGACCCGGGCATGCAGCGTGTCCTCCGAACTGATGAAGATGGTGTCCAGCAGCCCGTTCACGCGCAGGCTCAGCAGGCGCGCCACAGCCAGGCATGCGGGCGCATCGCGCTCCAGGAAGTCCAGCAGCGGCTGGCGCGGCAGAACCAGCACCTCGACATCGCCATCGGCCACCAGGTCCACGGGCACGGGCGCATTGCCCAGCACCGAGCTGATGCCGGTGATCTCCCCGGCCTCCAGCCAGCGCGTCATGCGCTCGGTGCCGCCCACGGTGAAGGCCACGACACGAAAGCGCCCTGACAGCAGCACCAGCGCATGGTCGGCCGCATCGCCGCGCTTTTGCACGAACTGTCCATCGCGGTAGCGGCGCCTGGAGCCTATGGCCCGCAGCCCGCGTGCCGATGCGGCCGGCAATTCGGCCAGCAGGTCCACGCGATAGCGCTCGCTGCGCGCCTGCGCCAAAGAGGTGTTGGGGGAACCGAGCTTGGTGTTCACCCGCCCATTGTCCCTTTCGCGGCAATTGGCGCATAGCACCGTCCTTGTAATCGGCCCCATACCCACACGTATGGAGCCCGCCCCATGATCCGCACCACGCTCGCCCTGGTATCCGCCTTCGTGTTCGCACTGCTCTCGACCCAGGCAGCCCTGGCACAGACGCCCACGCTGCGTATCCAGGACTA
Organism: Delftia sp. RIT313; assembly: GCF_000632165.1. Classification (NCBI taxonomy): domain Bacteria; kingdom Pseudomonadati; phylum Pseudomonadota; class Betaproteobacteria; order Burkholderiales; family Comamonadaceae; genus Delftia; species Delftia sp. RIT313. The sequence goes on from NZ_JFYT01000043.1 coordinate 37,261, forward strand.
CCCCGGCATCGGCAATTTCCTGGTGCGCGTGGCCAACGCGCGGGGACTGTGCGAGAAGCACGGCATACGCTGCGAACTGCGCCCCATCCCGCAGGCGCCGCTGGCGCTGCAGACCTTGCTGGCCGGTGACCTCGAAGTGGCGTTTACGCCGCCCGAGGTGCTGCTTCAGGCGGTCAACAAGGGCGCCGACCTCAAGGTGATCGGCAGCGGCGCGAGCGCGCCGACGTTCTTCCTCATGGCCTCGTCGGCCCTGCCCACCCCGCGTGCCGCCCAGGGCTATCCCGCCGTGATGCAGGACTTCAAGGGCCGGCGCATCGGCGTGACGGCGCGTGGCAGCGCGGCCGAATTCCAGCTCGTGAGCCTGCTGCAGGGTGCCGGCATGAAGGCGGACGACGTCACCATCGTCGCCGTGGGCTCGCCCAACACCGCCTTTCCGGCGATTGCGCAAAAACAGGTCGATGGCCTGATGCTGTTCTCGCCCATGGATGGCTTTTGCGAGGTCAGCCAGGCCTGCCGCATCGTCGTCGATCCGCGCAGGGGCCAGGGTCCGGCCGATGTGGTGGACACCAACGGCGCCGGCGTGCTGCAGGTGGTGCGCGCCGACTTCCTGCGCAAGAACGCCCCGGCCGTGGAGGGCTTGCGCCGCGCCATGAACGAGGCGGCCGGCTATGCCCGCGAACCGGCCCATTTCGATGCATTGCTCAAAGTCGCGCAGGACAGCTTCAGGATCAACACGCCAGACGGCGACCGGATCCTGGAGGTGGCGCTGCGCAACGCCATTCCTTCCATGCAGTTCGCAGTGGACCCCGGGGCATTGCAGCACGCCGCCCGCTACCTGCAGCGCACGGGGCAGATCAGCCAGCTGATCGACACCGCGCCCCTGCTGGCGCAGTGAAGGAGGCGCTCGCCATGACTCCCAATGGATCACGCCTTCCGCCCCCGCAGGCCATTGCCGCCGACGGCCGCACGCAGGTGCTGGACAACATTGCGCTGCAGGTGGCCGAGGGCGAATTCGTCTCGCTGGTCGGGCCCAGCGGCTGCGGCAAGACCAGTCTGCTCAACCTCTGCGCGGGCCTGGTGGCCCACACCGGCGCCGGCACGCTGCGCGTGCTGGGCGAGGCACCGCGCCTGGGCAGTTCCCGCGTGGGCTACATGCTGGCGCGCGACAGCCTGCTGCCCTGGTGCACGGCGCTGGAGAACGCCGCCTTCGGCGCGCGCGTGCGCGGCGTCGGCACGGCCGACAGCACGGAGCGCGCACTGCGCATGCTGCAGGAGGTGGGCCTGGCCGACCATGCGCAGGCCCTGCCCAAGGCCTTGTCCCACGGCATGCGCCAGCGCACGGCGCTGGCGCGCACCTTTGCGCTGGACGCGCAGCTGCTGCTGATGGACGAGCCCTTCGGCGCCCTGGACGCGCAGACCAAGCTGCAGCTGCAGGACCTGCTGCTGCGCCTGTGCCAGCAGCACCGCCACAGCGTGCTGTTCGTGACCCATGACCTGGCCGAGGCCGTGGCCGTCTCCGACCGCGTGGTGGTGATGTCCTCGCGCCCGGGCCGCATCATCGCCGACCTGCCCATAGACCTGCCGCGCCCGCGCGCCATCCGCGACCTGCAGAAGTCGCCGCGCTTCCATGAACTCCACGCGGCCCTGTGGTCGCAGCTTGAATCGGGATGGGTGCACCATGAAGGCTGACCGTCTGCAATGGCTGGCGCTGCATGCGCTGTTCATCTGTCTCGTGCTGGGACTGGCCGAATGGGCCGCCGCGCGCCGCTGGCTGGACCCCACCTTCTTCGGCCAGCCCAGCGGCGTGGCCGCCTATCTCTGGAACCATGCGGGCACGGCCCGGTTCTGGTCCGACCTGGGCTGGACGCTGGCGGCCGTGGCCTGCTCCTTCGTGCTGGGCAGCGTGGCCGCCTTCGCCACGGGGCTGGCCTTCGTGCGCTGGCCGGCCATCGAGCGCTTTGCAGAGCCCTACTTCAACGCGCTGAACGTGATGCCGCGCATCGCGCTGGCGCCGCTGTTCATCCTGTGGTTCGGGCTGGGGCTGGGCAGCAAGATCGCCGTGGGCTGCTCGCTGACCTTCTTCATCGTGCTGTCGGCCACGGTGGCAGGCATGCGGGGCGTCAGCCAGGACCATGTGACGCTGTGCCGCACGCTGGGCGCCAGCGCCGCCACCACCTTCTTCGAGGTCACGCTGCCCGGCGCCGTCCCGGTGATCTTCTCGGGCCTGCGCCTGGGATTGATCTATGCCCTGCTGGGCGTGGTGGGCACCGAGATCATCGCCAGCGAAAAGGGCCTGGGCCAGACCCTGGCCTACCTGGGCTCCACCTTCGACATCAATGGCGTCATGGCGCTGCTGCTGGTGCTGGCCCTGCTGGGCGTGGGCATGGTGCGCTTCATGTCCTGGGCCGAGAGGCGGCTGCTGCACTGGCAGTGAGCCCGCCAGCCCTTTCTCCCCACCTTCCCCCCTTCCTCCCCTCCCATCCGTTCCTTCAAGGAGTACCCCATGGCCAATGCCGCCCCCATGCAGCTGATCGACATCGACGCCCGCTACCACCACATCCGCCCCGTGCCGCGCATGCCCAACTTCGCGGCCTGGATCGAGGGCGTGGACCTGACCCGGCCCCTGTCCCCCGAGGTGCAGGCGGAACTGCGACAGGCCCTGTACGACTTCGAGGTCATCTTCTTCCGGCCCCAGGCCATCACGGCCGAGCAGCATGTGGCGCTGGCGCAGGTGTTCGGCCCGCTGTCCAAGGGCTCGTACTTCGAGCGCAAGAGCGGCATGCCCGACGTGGAGATGATCATCTCCGACAAGGACCGCCCGCCCGCCATAGACAACTGGCACACCGACATCAGCTGGAAGCAGCAGCCGCCGCTGGGCACCGTGATCCAGATCGTGACCACGCCGCCGGCCGGCGGCAACACCTGCTGGACCAGCACCAGCAAGGCCTATGACTGGCTCTCGCCCGGCATGCAGCAGTACCTGGAAGGCCTGCAGGCGGTCCATACCTGGGAGGAATCGGGCTTCCGGGAATACCTGGGCCGCAAGGGCGAAGATGCGCTGTTCGAGGCGCTGCGCCAGTTCAAGCCCGTGACGCATCCCGTGGTGCGCACCAACCCCGATTCAGGCCGCAAGTGCATCTTCGTCAATGCCGATTTCACGCGCCACATCACGGGCGTGGACCGGCACGAGGCGCGCGGCGTGCTCGCCTTCCTGCTGGACTGGCTGAAGAAGCCGGAGTTCATGGTGCATCATCAATGGGACGCGGGCGGCATCGCCATCTGGGACAACCGCAGCACGCAGCACTATGCTGTGGCCGACTACTGGCCCCACTACCGCGTGAACCAGCGCGTCACCTTCGACACCCCTTCCACCCAATGACAACGAGACACGGAGACAGCTTCATGAGCACGCAAGAGCACCTGCAGTTCTATATCGACGGCCAATGGGTTCCCCCGGCCGTGCCGCGCACGCTGGATGTGATCAATCCGTCCACCGAGGAGGTGGCGGCCCGCATCAGCATGGGCTCGGCCGCCGATGTCGATGCAGCCGTGGCCGCCGCACGCCGCGCGTTCGACGGCTTCTCGCAGACCACGCGCGACGAGCGGCTGGCCCTGCTGGACAAGGTGCTGGCGGTCTACATGCGCCGCATCGACGAGGTGGCGCAGACCATCTCGCTGGAGATGGGCGCGCCGCTGTGGCTGTCGCGCGCGGCCCAGGCCACCGTGGGCGCAGGGCACCTGAAGCAGACCCTGCAGGTGCTCAAGGAATTCGAGTTCGAGAGCGTGCGCGGCACCACCGGCATCGTGCATGAGCCCGTGGGCGTGGTGGGCATGATCACGCCCTGGAACTGGCCCATCAACCAGATCATGTGCAAGGTGGCACCGGCCCTGGCGGCGGGCTGCACCATGGTGCTCAAGCCCTCGGAGATCGCACCGCTCAATGCCATCCTGGTGGCCGAGATCCTGCACGAAGCGGGCGTGCCGGCCGGCGTGTTCAACCTGGTCAACGGCGACGGCCCCTCGGTGGGCGAGGCCATGTCCGTGCACCCCGGCATCGACATGATGACCTTCACGGGCTCCACGCGCGCGGGCATTGCCGTGGCCAAGGCCTCGGCCGATACCGTCAAGCGCGTGACGCAGGAGCTGGGCGGCAAGTCGGCCAACATCGTGCTGGACGACGCCGACATCGAAAAGGCCGTTGCCCAGGGCGTGAACGCCTGCTTCACCAACTCCGGCCAGAGCTGCAACGCACCCACGCGCATGTTCGTGCCGCGTGCCCTGCATGCGCGCGCCGTGGCGGCCGCCAAGGCCGCTGCCGAGGGCGTGAAGGTGGGCGATGCACTGGCCGACACCGGCGCCATGCACATGGGCCCCGTGGTCAGCGAGGCGCAGTTCCGCAAGATCCAGGGCCTGATCGAGGCCGGCATCGCCGAAGGCGCCACCCTGGTGGCCGGCGGCACGGGCCGCCCCGAGGGCCTTGCGCGCGGCTACTTCGTGCGGCCCACGGTGTTTGCCGACGTGCGCAACGACATGACCATTGCGCGCGAGGAGATCTTCGGCCCCGTGCTGGTCATCCTGCCCTACGACACGGAGGAGGAGGCCATCGCCCAGGCCAACGACACGCCCTACGGCCTGTCGGGCTATGTGCAGTCAGGCAGCCTGGAGCGCGCGCGCCGCGTGGCCTCGCGCCTGCGCACCGGCATGGTCCACCTCAACGGGGCAGGACCGGACTTCGGCGCGCCGTTCGGCGGCTACAAGCAGTCGGGCACGGGCCGGGAATGGGGCGAGCACGGCTTCAAGGAGTACCTTGAAGTGAAAGCCGTGATGGGCTACCAACCAAAGCAAAAAGCCGCCACCTGAAGGCGGCTGCCTACCCGCGCCGTGCGGCCTCGTAGAGGCCTTCCACGCGCGGGATGTTGCGCTCCAGTTCGCGGATGCGCTCGGGGCCTGCGGGGTGGGTGGACAGGAATTCCAGGCCGCCACGGTCGCCCGTGGCCTGGCCCATCTTGCGCCACAGCGAGACCGAGGCCTGGGGGTTGTAGCCGGCGCGCGCAGCCAGCTCCAGGCCCACGAGGTCGGCCTCGCTCTCGTCGCCCCGGCTGAATTTCAGCGACAGCAACTGGCCGCCCAGGCGGGCCGCCGCATTGCCCAGGTCGCCCAGGCCCAGCAATTGGGCGCCCAGCGAGATGCCGATGCTGGTGGCCTGGTTCTTGGCCAACTGCTCGCGCGAGTGCTCGCGCAGCGCATGGGCCATTTCGTGGCCCATGATCATGGCGATCTCGTCGTCGGTGAGCTGCAACTGGTCGATGATGCCCGTGTAGAAGGCGATCTTGCCGCCCGGCATGCAAAAGGCATTGATCTCCTTGCTGCCGATCAGGTTCACCTCCCAGCGCCAGGCATTGGCACGCGGGTTCCATTGGGCGGTGTAGGGAATCAGCCGCCGGGCAATGGCGCGCAGCCGCTGCAGCTGCGGGTTGCTGTCGCCAGCCAGTGCGCCCTGAGCGCGGGCCTTGGCCAGCAGTTGCTGGTACTGGTCGGTGGCGGCGCCTTCCAGCGTCTCGGCCGGCACCAGCTTGCGCAGGCCCGAGGCACCGCCTACCTGCACCTGTGCCGCCACCGGCGCGGTGGCCAGGCCCATGGCCGCCGCGCTGCCGGCCAGCAGAAAACCGCGACGCGCGCGCCAGGGCGCGCAGGCACAGCCCCAGGCGGACGGGGCACAGGGTTCGGAGGAGAGATGGGATGGCTGCTGCATGCCGCCAAGTCTAGCGGCCATGCATGCCTGAAACATGCGGAGAACAGCGCATCGTGAAGAGCGGCGCCGGCCTACAAAGAGTTACGCCATCTGCGCGGCCATCACGGCCCGCTGCGCCCGCATCTCGGCGCCGATCACCAGCATCAGCCCCGCCAGCACGGCCAGCAGCCCCAGCCACGATTGCAGCGGCTGCCGCTCGCCCACGACCCACACCGCCAGCACGAAGGCCGCCACGGGCTCGATCAGGCTCAGCGTCACGCCCGTGGGGCCCGAGATGCTGCGCAGCCCGATGGAAAACAGCATGTGCGCCAGGCCCGACACCACCACGCCCAGGTAGACCACCACCAGCACGGCCGCCAGGCTCCACTGCGGCAGGCCGCTTTGCACCAGCGCAATCGGCACCGCCATGCAGGCCGCCCCGGTGAAGACATAGAAATTCACCACGCGCGGCGACATGTGGGTGACCAGGCGCTTGTTGATCAGCGCATAGCCCGCGTACGACAGCCCCGCCAGCAGGCACAGGGCCAGGCCGCTCCAGGACAGCGTGGCGCCGCCCCGGGCCATCACCATGGCCGCGCCTCCCGCCACGCTCACCAGCGTGCCGGCCCACCACAGCGCAGACAGGGGCGCGCGCAGCACCAGCGCCTGCATCAGCCCGGCCCAGATGGGGCCGCTGCCAATCGCCACGGCCGTGCCCACGGCCACGCCCGTGAGCGTCACGCCCTCGTAGAAAAAGATGCTGTAGCCGCCGATTCCCATGGATGCCAGCAGGAACCAGGCCGGGCGCAGTCCCAGGTGCACCGGGTTGGGCAGCAGCGGCTGGACGCGCGCCGCGCCCTGCCCGGCCCGCCCGCGCAGCCTCCAATGGGAAACCGCCAGCAGCGCCCCCAGAAACAGGCTGGAGACGGCCAGCTGCGCGGCGCCCACCCAGAACGGCGACAGCCCGCCTGCGCCCAGGCTTTGCGCCGTGCCCGTCGTGCCCCAGAGCACGGCAGCCACCGAAACGAAGGCGATGCCGACGGCGGAGGAAGAAGCGGAAGAATTGCGAACCATGGCGCCATGTTGCGCCGGGCGCGGCAGGGCATTTGTCGAGAAACGCTCGTAGTCCGGAGGACTGTGAACGGGCTAGCCGCGCAGTTGCCGCGCCGTCACGCCCCGGTCGCGCCGCAGCGCATAGGCCAGGGCGCTGGCCGAGGCATAGCCGCAGCGCAGCGCCGTGGCCTCCAGGGGCAGGCCCCGCGCCAGCCCGCGCTCGGCCGCATCCAGGCGCAGGCCGCGCAGCCAGGCCTGGGGCGGCTGGCCCGCCAGCTCCACGAAGCGCGCGTGAAAGCGCTGGGCGCTCATGTGGCACAGGGCGGCCAGCCGGGCCGTGGGCCAGTCCTCGTGCAGCGCGGCCTGCACCTGCGCGGCCAGCCCTTGCAGGTCCAGCCCCCGGCGCGCCAGCAGGCCGGGCGCCTGCAGCACCTGGGCCAGCTGCTCTGTGGCCGGGCCTTCCGACTCCCGGCCGCGCAGGGCCGGTGGCACGGAAAAGCGCCGCATCCGGTCCAGCCCCGGGCCGCTGGGCGCATCGATGACGAACACGCGCGAGCGCGGCGCCGCCAGGTAGCCGTGGTCCACGCCGGCGGGGATGAGCATGCCGCTGACGGCGTCCACAAAGGCGCTGCGCCCGCCCACCTCCAGCTCCATGCGGCCCTGCAGCGCATAGAGGATCTGCGCATGGCCGTGGGCGTGGGCCTGGTGCTCGCCGCTGTAGCTGCGCACCGAGCTGTGCGGCGCGAAGGCGGTATCGGTGGCATCGCTGTGGAGGGAAGAGAGGGTGTAGGCCATGGCGGCATCCTGTGCCCGCGATGGTAGCGCGCGCCAGTCCGCGCCACCATGGGCCCGATAATGGCCGCAGCCTGCCGCAGCCCAACATGACCGAGCCGTCCACCACCACCTCCTCCGCCCCTTCCACCCCCACTGAAGCGCCCCGCCGCAGCTGGGCCCAGACCCTGCGCGTCTATGCCGAGCCGGCCAGCCTGCGCATGCTGGCCCTGGGTTTTTCGGCAGGCCTGCCGCTGCTGCTGGTGCTGGGCACGTTGTCGTTCTGGCTGCGCGAGGCCGGCGTGGACCGCACCACCATCGGCTACCTGAGCTGGGTGGGCCTGGCCTATGCCTTCAAGTGGGTCTGGTCGCCGCTGGTGGACCGCATGCCGCTGCCGCTGCTCACGCGCTGGCTGGGGCGGCGGCGCGGCTGGCTGCTGTTCGCGCAGATGCTCATCGTCGCCGGGCTGTGCGGCATGGCATTCAACGATCCGCGCGTCTCTCTCACGCCGCTGGTGTGGTGCGCGCTGGCCGTGGCCTTCGGCTCGGCCACGCAGGACATTGCGCTGGACGCCTACCGCATCGAATCTGCCGACACCGAGCGCCAGGCCGCGCTGGCCGCCACCTACCAGACCGGCTACCGGCTGGCCATGATCTGGGCCGGCGCCGGCGTGCTGTGGCTGGCCGCCCGCGCCGAGGTGGCGGGCACGGCGGGCTACCAGAGCGGCGCCTGGCAGGTGGCCTACCTGGCCATGGCCGCCTCCATGTCCGTGGGCATGCTGACCGTGCTGCTCTCGCCGGAACCGGTGCCACGCCCGCTGGCGCCTGCCCGCAACGCGGCCGAGTGGCTGCACAGCGCGCTGGTCGAGCCCTTTGCCGACTTCCTGGGCCGCTACCGCTGGCAGGCGCTGCTGGTGCTGGGCCTGATCGCCATCTACCGCATCAGCGACGTGGTCATGGGCATCATGGCCAACCCCTTCTACGTGGACATGGGCTTCACCAAGGACGAGGTGGCCGCCGTGACCAAGGTGTACGGCGTGATCATGACGCTGGCGGGCGCCTTCCTGGGCGGGGCGCTGGCCATGCGCTGGGGCGTGATGCGCGTGCTGATGCTGGGCGCCGCGCTGTCGGCCGCCACCAACCTGCTGTTCGCCTGGCTGGCCACGCGCGGCCATGACGTGAATGCGCTGGTCTGGGTGGTGAGCGCGGACAACCTGGCCGGCGGCATCGCCTCGGCGGCCTTCATCGCCTACCTGTCAGGGCTGACCAATGTGCAGTACTCGGCCACGCAGTACGCGCTGTTCAGCTCCATGATGCTGCTGGCGCCCAAGTGGCTGGCCGGCTTCTCGGGCGCCTTTGTCGATGCGCATGGCTACGTGAGCTTCTTCCAGGCCACGGCCCTGCTGGGCCTGCCCGTGCTGGTGCTGATCGCGCTGGCCTCGCGCGTGCATGCGGTGCGGCCCGCGCAACGCGGCAGTTGAGCGGCTGGCCGCAGGCTGCGCTGTTTTACCGAACTTTACGCAAGCGACAAGCACGGCTGACGGGGCGCTGCGAGCATCGTCGCAATACGACGCCAGGCCCCAGCATGAATACACTGCCCTCCATGAGTACGCACCATCTTCTGATGATCGAAGACGACACCCGCCTCGCGCAGATGGTGGGTGACTACCTGGGCAACAACGGCCTGCAGGTCACGCACATGGGCGACGCCCGCAGCGGCCTGGAGCAGCTGCAGCCCGCCGACGGCGTGCCGGGCGCCGACCTGCCCGACCTCGTCATCCTCGACCTCATGCTGCCCGACATGGACGGCCTGGAGGTCTGCCGGCGCATCCGCGCCCTGCCCGGCCCCGCAGCCCAGGTGCCGGTGCTGATGCTCACGGCCAAGGGCGACCCCATGGACCGCATCATCGGCCTGGAGATCGGCGCCGACGACTACCTGCCCAAGCCCTTCGAGCCGCGCGAGCTGCTGGCGCGCATCCGCGCCATCCTGCGCCGGCGCGGCGGCGGCGGCGAGGGCTCGGCCGCAGGCCAGCCGACCACGGCACTGCGCTTCGGCAGCCTGGAGATCGACCGCGACGCGCGCAGCGTCACCGTGGCGGGCCAGCCCTGCGAGCTGACCTCCTACCAGTTCGACCTGCTGGTCACGCTGGCCGAGCGCGCGGGCCGCGTGCTCACGCGCGACCAGATCATGGAGGCCGTGCGAGGCCGCGAGCTGGAGGCCTTCGACCGCTCCATCGACGTGCACATGGGCCGCATCCGCGCCGCCATCGAGGCCGACCCCAAGGCGCCCAAGCGCATCCTCACGGTGCGCGGCGTGGGCTACGTCTTCGCCAAACAACAAGACTAGCCAAGCGAATGAAGCTGCTGTCCCTCTTCTCCCAGCGCCTGTACCTGCGCATCTGGCTGGCCGTGGTCGGCGGCGTGGCCGTGCTCACGCTGACGGTGGCCTGGGCCTGGCAGATCGCGGCCGAGCAGAACGCGCAGAACGTGCAAAGCGCCAGCTCGCCGCCCTCGCGCGACGTGGCCATGCGCGATGCGGACGGCAAGGTCATCGCCCAGGGCCGCGCCCGGCGCCTGCCCGGCCCGCCCGAGGAGGGCCTGCGCTTCGAGATCGAGGGCACGGACGGCCAGACCTACATGCTGCACATGGCGCCGCGCCCGCCGCGCGGTGACCGCCCGCCGCACGACGGCGCAGCCGCCTTCTGGCTGCGCCCGCCCTTCGGCTTTCTGTGGCTGCTGGGCCTGGTGGGTGTGGCCGTGGCCGTGGGCGTGTTCCCCATCATCCGCCGCCTGCTCAAGCGGCTGGAGAACCTGCAGCGCGGCGTCAAGCGCTTTGGCGAGGGCGACCTGTCGGTGCGCGTGCCCGAGCACGGCAGCGACGAGGTGGCCGACCTGGCCCACCAGTTCAACGCCGCCGCCGCGCGCATCGAGACCCTGGTGACCTCGCACAAATCGCTGCTGGCCAATGCCTCGCACGAGCTGCGCTCGCCGCTGACGCGCATCCGCATGGGCCTGGAATTCATGGGCGACGACCCGGCCAGCGCCCGCGCGCGCGCCGAGATCCAGCGCAACATCAGCGAGCTGGACCAGCTGGTGGACGAGATCCTGCTGGCCAGCCGGCTGGAGACCTATGAGGGCGACGTGGGCACGATCGAGCCCGTGGACCTGATCGGCCTGGCCGCCGAGGAATGCGCACGCGTGGATGCCGACCTGGACCTGCAGTCCACCGACGCGCTGGAAGTGCCCGGCATCTCCAAGCTGCTGCGCCGCGCCGTGCGCAACCTGCTGGAGAACGCGCGCCGCTACAGCCAGGGCGCCATCACGCTGGAGCTGGCACGCCAGGACGCCATGGCCGAGATCCGCATCTGCGACCATGGCCCCGGCGTGGCGCCGGCCCACCGCGAGCGCATCTTCGAGAAGTTCTTTCGCCTGCCCGGCGCCAGCGAGCGCTCGGGCGGCGTGGGCCTGGGCCTGGCCCTGGTGCGCTCCATCGCCCAGCGCCACGGCGGCAGCGTGCACTGCGAGGGCCGCGCCGACGGCCAGCCGGGCGCCTGCTTCGTGCTGCGGCTGCCGCTGGCCTGAGCTGCCGCCTGCGGCTCAGCCGCGCCGGTGCTGCCACTCCACACGTTCCACCAGGTCCCTGAGCAGGTCGAAATGCCAGCGGGTGCGCTTGAGCAGGCGGCCGTAGCGCGAGCGGGGGAAGCGGTAGGCGCCATCGGCCAGCTCGATGGCGCAGGCCGCCAGGTGCCACTGCTGCTCGAACGCCTGGTGGCTGTCCGGCGGGTCGGCGCGCATGCGGCGTATGTGCGCCAGCGCCAGCTCCACCGCGCATTCCACGTCGAACTGGCGGGCCTTGCGGTCAGGCTTTTTGCCACAGACCTCGGCCAGGGTGACCAGCCGCCCCTCGATGACGACCAGACAGACATGCATGGCCTGCCAGGCGCTGGGCCAGTCGGAAGGCCTTGCGGCTTGCGGCCGCTTGGGCAACGGCTGCGCCTGCACTGCCGCGTCGGCAGTGTTTTTGCGGGATGTCATGGGGTCAGCCCTCCTGATAGAAAAGAGGGCTGGAAGGGGCAAGCGCAGCGCTGGGGCTGGCAAGGATGGGGAAGGTCATGGTCTGTTTTCCTACGAGATCACAGAAAACCACCGGTTGAGTTTCTACGCACAACAGGTGGGCGTGGTGGTTAGAAACACGTCCGTAGCCGTGCGGGCGTCCTTGCGGATAGCCCCCACCACGCCCGAAACCATGCGGACAGGCGCAAGCAAATGCGCCAATCCGACGAGATAAGGCATGACAAAGCCCCGCTTTAAGGTGGGGGCTGCAACCTAACGGAAGGTGTTTCTACGCACCGGGCCTTTCGGCTTGCGGGCAGTTTAACGGGACCAGAGCGGGCCGGCCAGCCGCGCGCTCAATCCCGGCCCAGGTGCTCGCACAGGAAGTCGATGAACACACGGGTCTTGCGCGGCAGGTGGCTGCTGTCGGGAAAGACCACGCTGATGGGCTGGGGCGGCAGGGCGTGGTCGGGCAGCACGCGCTGCAGCACGCCGTCGGCCAGGTCGTCCTCCACAAACCACGCAGGCAGCACGGCCACGCCCAGCGAGGACCGGGCCAGGGCGCGGATGGCGGTGGAGGAGTTGGATTGGTGGGCCGCCCGGCCCACCACGTCCACGCCCTGGCCACCGGCAGTGCGCAGCGTCCAGGCCGTGGGGTGGGTGAGGTTGCTGTTGGCAATCCAGGGCAGGTCTGCCAGGTCTTCGGGCCGGCGCACGGGATGGCTGCGCAGGAAGGCGGCCGAGGCCACCAGCACGATGTCGTAGCCGGCCAGCCTGCGGCTTTTGAAGCTGGAGTCCGCCAGGTGGCCCAGGCGCACGACCAGGTCCAGCTTTTCGGCCACCAGGTCGCTCAGTGAAGAGTTGACGTCATAGGCCACCGAGATGCCCGGGTAGCGCTCCAGAAAGGCCGGGATCAGCGGAAGAATGTACTTCTCCCCGTATTCGCTGGTGGTGCTGATGCGCAGCCGGCCCGCGATGCGGTTGCCGCTGTGCATGGCGTTGTCGAAGGCGCTGCCCACGTCGCGGACGATGCCCTTGAACTCGTCGTAGAACTCCCGCCCGGTTTCCGTCAGGGCGATGCTGCGGGTGTTGCGCACCAGCAGGGCCACCGACAGCGCCTCTTCCAGCGCCTTGACGTGCAGGCTGGCCATGGCCTTGCTGATGCCCAGGAAGTCCGCCGCCCTGGTGTACGAGCCGAAATCCACCACGGCCAGAAACGTCTGCGCGCGGTGGAGCAGCGTGTGCATGGCCGTGCTTGTGGGGGTCATTGTTCAATCCAGTCAAACAAAGAGTCCAGCATAGCCCCATCGACGTGGCCGCCCGCGCTCTTTAGTCTTGCCCCTCCTGAAAGCGCAAGATGACATACCGATACCGCCTGGCCACCGTTTTCCTGATGGGTTTCTTCGTCGACTGCATCAACATCTTCATGCCCGCCGTCGCGCTGCCCACGATTGCGGCCGAGTTCCATGTGGGCATCTCGGCCGGGGCCTGGGTGGCCAATGCCTACATGCTGGGATTGACGCTGGCCATTCCCCTTGCCCCCTGGCTGGCCGACCGCTGGGGCGCGCGCGGGCTGATGGCGGGCTCCATGCTGGCATTCGCCCTGGCCGCCTGGGCCTGCGGCGAGGCGGGCAGCTTCGGCCAGCTGGTGGGCTGGCGCTTCATCCAGGGCATGGCGGGCGGCCTGGTGATTCCCGTGGGCCAGGCCCTGGCCTTCAACCGGTTCCAGGGACCGGAGCGCGCGCGTGTCTCCACGCTGGTCATGGCCGTGGCGCTGATCGCACCGGCCCTCTCGCCCTGGCTGGGCGGGCTGATCGTGGACCACGGCTCCTGGCGCTGGGTGTTCCATTCCAATATTGCGCTGGCCCTGGCCGCCGCAGGCCTGGCCTGGCTGTGGGTGCGCGATGCACCGGCCACGGCCCGGCAGCGGCCGGACCTCAAAGGCCTGGTGCTGGTCAGCGCCGCGCTGGCCGCCTGGCTGCTGGGCATGTCGCTCTATGGCGCAGGCCAAGGCTCGGGCCAGGGCCTGGCGCTGGCCTGGCTGGGCATGGCGGCGGGCCTGGCCTTCACGGTGCTGTATGCCATCCATGCCCGCAAGACGGCCCACCCCATTGTGGAACTGCAACTGCTCAAAAGCCCGCGCCTGCGCATGTCGGTGGCCGTCTACCACGCCATTCCCGGCGTGTTCACGGGCGTGAACCTGCTCAACATCTTCTACCTGCAGGACATGCTGCACCTGAGCGCGCAGGCCACAGGCCGATTCATGATGGTCTACGCCGGCGGCGCACTGGTGTCCATGCTGGTGGGCGGCCGGCTGTACAACCGCGCGGGCGCACGGCCCCTGTTCATCGCCAGCATGGTGCTGCACAGCCTGGGCATTGCGGCGCTGGCCGCCGTGGCAGCCCCTGCCGACCCCTGGCTGCTGGCGGCCGCCTACGGGCTGATGGGCCTGGGCGGCGGCCTGGGGGCCAATACCGCGCAGACGACGGCGCTGCTGGACTTCGAGGGCCGGCAGACGCAGCAGGCCAGCGTGATCTGGAACCTCAACCGGCAGATGGCCTTCAGCGTGGGCGCCGCGTTTTTCCTGATGGTTTTCAACACGCTCGCCACCCGCCTGGACGCAGGCCGGGCCTATCACATGACGTTTCTGATCGCATCGCTGGCAGGGCTTGTGCCCCTGCTGCAACTGCGATCGCTGCACACCCTCAAGGACCACCATGCAAGACAACAAGCCCATCGACCGTGACATTGACATCGGCATCGCCGAACGCAGCATCCATCAGGTGCACAAGCTGATCCACACCGTCTTCACCCAACCAGCGGGCGCACAGGCCGCGCTGCAGGCGCTGATGCCGCAGTTCAGCCCGGAGTTCAGCATGGTGACCACCGCAGGCAGACTCGTCGGCCTGGACGATGTGGAACAGATGTTCCGGCGCGCGGCCGGCCAGCGGCCAGGGCTGGAGATATGCGTCTGCGACATGCAGCCCGTATGGCGGGACGCGGCCGGCCTGGCCATGCGCTACTTGGAAACCCATCGCCTGGACGGCGTGGAGACCTCGCGCCGATCAGTCGTGATCCTCAAACGTGCGGGCCAAGGGGTGCTGTGGCATTACCTGCATGAGACGGCCCTGGGCTGATGGCCCAGACCGCGCTCGCCGCTCAGCCCCGCAGGTAGCGGTCGGCGATGCTGCCGGGCACGTAGAGGCCGCGCTCCAGGTAGAAGTCCAGCTTCTTGCGGTCGGGGGCGCGCAGCTTGATCAGCGGCACGGGCGCCTGTTCGGTGCGGGAGAACATCAGGCGGATCTTGAGCGGGGTGCGGCCCCAGTTACCCTGCACGTGCAGGAAGAAGGGGCCGTCCTCGGCCTTGGCCAGCCGCAGGCGGTAGCTGCCGCCGGCGCGCAGCACGCGCTGCATGGCCAGGTGCATGCTCAGGTAGGCGGGCATGTCTATGCCCTGGCGCAGTTGCTCGTATTCGCAGGCCTGCTGGAGCTGGGCGATATAGGCCTCGCCCGTCTGCGGCAGGACCTGCTCCACGTATTCCTTGTGCAGTGCGGCGATGAAGGCGCTGCCCGGGGGCGCGGCCATGAGCCAGTTCTCGACCACGGGCACCTGCGGGTCGCGGGTGTAGCGCTCCAGGTAGTAGGCGACGAGGTCGGCGCCGCTGCGCTGCTGCTGCTCCAGCAGCCAGTCCAGCGGCTCGGTGAGGATGGTGCTGGCATCCAGCCAGATGCCGCCGTGGCGGTGCAGCAATTCCAGCCGCAGCCAGTCCGAGCGCTTGGCCACGGGCAGCTGCTGCAGGTTGCCGGGCAGTTGCGGCACGTATTGCGGCAGTTGCGCGTCGTTGAGGATGCGCAGGCTGTAGCCGGGGTTCAGGCGGGCCCAGTTGTCAAAGCAGCGCTGTATGAGCAGCGGCACCGAGTCGCCGTTCCAGTAGGCCCAGATGATGCGGGGTATGGGCGTGGAGACCGGCACGGGCGCCGCAGGCCCGATGTCATGGCTGCGGAAGTCGGGCGCGGGGCCCTGCTCCAGGCGGCGTGCGAAGGTGGCATAGAAGCGGCGCATGCCGGCCGCCAGCCACAGCTCGCCCCGGGTTTTCAGTTTCAGGCCGCTCATGCAGGGGCTCCCGGTGTTCCCAGCTGTTGCGCGCGGCGCTCCCAGCTGCGCAGCTTCCATGCGCGCAGCCACCAGCCGCGCCGCAGATAGGCCTGGCGCAGGGCCGGCAGGGACAGCGGGGAGATGCGGCCGAAGTCCGCCAGGAACTGCTGCGCCAGCGCCTGCCGCTGCGCGGGCGGCATGTCCCGCTGCCGGTCGAGAAAGCGCAGGGCGCCGATGAGGTTGCGCGCGGCCTGGTGCGCCCAGGCGAAGTGCAGGCGCCCGTCGTTGCGCAGCGCATCATCCTGCAGGGCTTGCACGGCTTGCGCCAGGGGCCACAGGGCGGCGGACTGGTCTGCCGCCTTGGCAGGCGTCATGGACGCGAGGATGGAGTTGGCACGCTGCCGGTAGGCCACCCAGGGCTGGGGGTGGTAGTAGAAGCTGCTGCAGCGCAGCGCCATCTGCGGCATGGTCATCATGTCTTCGAAGTAGCGGCCTGCAGGAAAGCGCAGGCCCGCATCCCACAGGCTGCGGCGCGAGATCTTGGACCAGGCATGCAGCTGGCCCGTGCGCAGCAGGCCGGCCAGCAGGGCACCCCGGTCCTGCGAGCGCTGCAGCGTGGGGCCCTGGAAGCTGTGCCGGTGCGCCTCGCCGCGCAGGCGGTGCTTGAGGCGCGGGGCCTCGCGCCAGACGGAGAAGTCGCAGAGCACGGCATCGGGCGCATGTTGTTTCACGATGGCCGACAGCCCGGCAATCGCACCGGGCAGCAGCTTGTCGTCGGAGTCCAGGAACCACAGGTAGTCGCCCGTGGCCGCATCGATCATGGTGTTGCGCGCCGCACTCAGGCCGGCGTTGCGCTCGTGCTGCATGAGCTGCAGGCGGCCGGGCCAGCGCTGGTCCAGCTGCTGCATCAGGGTCCAGGAGCCATCGGTGGAGCAGTCGTCCAGCACCAGCACCTGCACGCCGGCATCGGCCTGGTCCATGACGGACTGCAGGCATTCCTCCAGGTAGGGCAGCACGTTGTAGACGGGCACCAGGATGCTGAGCCAGGTCACGGACGCTCCCCCTGCAGCAGGCGTGCGAACAGGTCTTCGTACTGGCCGGTCATGCGCTGCAGGCTGTAGTGCGACAGGGCTTCCTGCCGCGCAGTGGCGGCCATGCGCACGGCGGCCTCGTCATCCTGCAGCGCCTGCTGCAGGGCGTCGGCCAGCGATTCAGGGTCGGCGTGCGCGGCCAGCAGGCCGTTATCGCCGGGCCGCACCACTTCCTGCACGCCCACCACGCGGCTGCCCACCACCACGCAGCCCGCCGCCATGCCTTCCAGCAGGGACAGGGGCATGCCCTCGTAGTGCGTGGACAGCACGCAGACGCGGTGCGCACGCAGCAGGCCGGGCACGTCGTTGCACATGCCGATGAATTGCACCTGGTCCTGCAGACCCAGTTCGGCGCTGAGCCGCTGCGCCGCCTGCTGGGCGCGCGCCTTGCCGCCGCCGGCCAGGGTCAGCGTGGGCTTGAGGCCGCGCTGGCGCAGCACGGCCAGTGCGCGCAGCAAGGTGGCATGGTCCTTTTGCCGCGCAAAGCGCGCGGCCATGACGATGTCCGGCCGGCGCTGCAGCAAGGGGGTCGGCTCCTGCAGATAGGGCTCGGGCCGGATACCGTTGCTGATGGCCATCAGCTTGGCTGCAGGAAAGCCGCGGTCCTGCAGGCTCTGGCGCACGCCCTCGGAGCAGCCGACGATGGCGGCCGTGCGCTCGGTCAGCCACAGGGCCTGCGCCAGCCGCCAGCGCGTGTAGCGCTCGCGCGAGTTGTGTTCCACATGCACCAGGCAGGGCACGCCGGCCCACAGCGCGGCAAAGCGGCCCCAGAGGTGGTCGCTGAACCCATGGGCGACCACGATGTCCGGCCGGAAGTCCAGGCAGATGCGGCGCAGTTGCCATACGGTGGCGGCATGGGACCAGCCGGCGACCACGTCGACATCGATGCCGCCGTCGCGCAGCTTCTGCACGCGTTCATCGGACGTATTGCGCTTGCGCCGAAGCACCAGCCTGGCGTCGAAGCGGCCCGACGCGCGGTGCGCGGACACCAGATCCACCGCCACCTGGGTGGCACCCGAGAAGCCGCCCGTCACGAAGTGCAGCACCCGGGGCCGGGCGGTGGTGGCGCGCTCCGTCACCGCACGGCTCCGCTGGCCCTTTCCAGGCCATGCAGCGATGACCACAGGGCCACCACGAGGAAGACGAAGAAGACGATGCCGCTGTTGTGCACGAAAAATTGCTGTGACATGCCGAACGCCAGGTACATGGCTGGCATCAGGCTGCCCAGGATACGCAGCAGCAGGGCCTCGCGCCAGGGGGTGCTGTCCGCAGGCCACAGCGCCATGCGCCGCCGCGAGGGCCAGAACAGCCATAGCAGCGAGATGAACAGCGCTGCCTGCAGCAGAACGCCCGGCACACCGAGCTTGACCCAGATGTCCAGGAAGTCGTTGTGGATGAAGTTGTATTCGCGGATGGACTGGCCATAGCTGCCGGCGTCCACGCGCCGGTGCATCTCGTCCACATAGCCCTGCATGCCCCAGCCCAGCAGTGGCTTCTCGCCGATCATCTGCACGGCCAGCCGGTACTGCTCCAGCCGGGTGCCCAGCGAGGTATTGGAGTTGCCGGCATGAAGGTAGGTGCTCACATCCAGGTAGACCTCATCCACGCGCTCGCTGACGCGCGGGATGAAGGCCATCACGGTGGCCAGCGCCACCAGCAATGCGGCGCAGCCCAGCAACAGGCGGCCGAAGTACTGCGGACGGTACATGCGCACCAGAATCGTCAGCATGAAGAACATCGGCAACAGCGCCAGCCACCCGCCGCGCGAGCCCGACAGCAGCGAAGCCAGCGCCCCCAGCGCGGCGGCCGCCAGCACCAGCAGGCGCCAAAGCAGGGAGCGCTGGTGCCAGAAGGACATGGCATAGATGCAGGAGAAGCAGCCCAGCAGCAAGGCCATGTTGCCCCACTGGATGGCATTGGTGTAGCCCGTGGCCCGCTCCATGCCCAGCACCCAGACCTGCCACAGGGCCATGAAGCCCGCGCCTGCGCTGCCCAGTGGAATGCCCCACAGGAAGATCCGCGCCGTGGGCGGGTAGCACATGGCAAACAGCAGGCTGACGGCGCCCAGGATGAACTTCACGGGGCGGTCGAACTGCCCGGTGCCCCCGTCCAGCACGGACAGGTGGTACCACATCACCGCCATGCCCATGAACAGTGCAACCAGCAGCCAAGTGCCAGGTGACTGCCTGTACCGGACCCAGCGGGGCAGAAAACACAGGGCGCCCAGGGCCATGAGGCCCGCGCCATAGGAATAGCCCGAGCGCAGCCACAAGGCCAGCCCGGGCACCAGAACAGCTGCCAGGGTCGTGAGGACTCCTGGCAGCTTCGACTTGTCAAATCTCATCAAGACCGCAACTTTCTGCCCCAAAATGCGGGCATTCCGCTTTCCATCCGCTCATGAAAAAAATTCCTGCGGTCTTATTCAGGCTGCTCCATCGCTGGGCGGCGCCTTCCAAAATCGGCGCAGATTACACCATGCCTGCGCCCTTGCAGCTGCCCCCATCGCCCCCGGCAGCCGATGGTCTTGCAGCGGAAATCCCGAAAACGATCTGGACGTACTGGAACCAGTCCGGCCTGGATCCCTTCGTCCAGCAGTGCGTGGACAGCTGGCGGCGGCAGTGCCCGGATCACCAGGTCATCGTCGTGACGCCTGAGAACCTGGGCCAGTACGTCGCCCTCGGCGACCTTCCTGCGGCGTTTGCCGAACTCCATCCCACCAAGCAATCGGACTGGCTTCGCCTGTACCTGGTGGCACACCACGGCGGCTACTGGTTCGACGCCACCACGCTGCTGACCGCGCCGCTGGACTGGATGAGCGCCTGCCCCGGCGCAGGCGCTGCCGAGCTGGCAGGCTTCTACCTTGAGGGCTTCACCAGGGACAGGCGCTACCCCGTGATCGAAAGCTGGTCATTCTGCGCTCCGGCCGGCTCGCGCTTTGTATCGGAATGGCAAAAGGAGTTTCACCAGGCGCTGATCGTGGACGGCCCCGAGGCCTATCTGCAGCGCCTGCAGTCGCGGCCCGACGCCGCCGAGGTGCTGCAGGGCATTCCCGATCCAAATTACCTTCTGATCCATGTGACGGCCCAGCAGGTGATGCGGCGCCTGCCCGATGCCCGGCTCACGCTGTTCAAGGCCGAGGACACGGCCTTCTTCTATCACTCTGCCCTGCGCTGGAAGTGGTACCTGCTCTACCCCCAGCTGTGCCTGGCGAAGGCGCCGCAGGTGGCGGCGCCCATCGTCAAGCTGCGCGGCGGGGAGCGGCGCCACTTCACGGACATGCTGGCTTTGCACGGAGGTGCTGCGCCCGGCAGCATCTGGAGCCGCGCGCTGTCGGCGCGCTGAGACACACAAAGCGGGCCGAGGCCCGCTTTGTTCAATGCCCGCCTGCGAAGACTTCGCCGGCTTTCAGGCGGTACAGCGTGCCGCAGTAGGGGCACTTGGCTTCGCCGGTATGGGCCACGTCCAGGTAGACCTTGGGATGGCTGTTCCACAGCTTCATGTCGGCCTTGGGGCTGGGGCAGAACACGCCGCCCTGGGCGTTGAGGTCCTTGGCCGCCAGTTCGACGGTGGCATTCGTTGTCATGCTTGCTTATCTCTTTCGTGGGTCTCTAGGGATGTTCAGACCCGAGTCAGCCAATGGGCGTACTTGGGGTTGCGGCCGTTGACGATGTCAAAGAAGGCCTGCTGGATCTTTTCGGTGAGGGGGCCGCGGCTGCCCGCGCCGATCTCGATGCGGTCCACCTCGCGGATGGGCGTGACTTCGGCGGCCGTGCCGGTGAAGAAGACTTCATCGGCGATGTACAGCTCGTCGCGCGTGATGCGCTTTTGCACCACTTCCAGGCCCAGGTCCTTGCAGATGTGCATCACGGTATTGCGCGTGATGCCGTTGAGCGCGCCGGCCGATAGGTCGGGCGTGTAGACCACGCCGTCCTTGATGACGAAGATGTTCTCGCCCGAGCCCTCGGAGACGAAGCCCGAGGCGTCCAGCAGGATGGCCTCGTCGTAGCCGTCGTCCAGCGCCTCGGTGTTGGCCAGGATGGAGTTGGTGTAGTTGCTCACCGCCTTGGCCTGGCTCATGGTGATGTTCACATGGTGGCGCGTGAAGCTGGAGATCTTCACGCGGATGCCGCGCTGCATGCCTTCTTCGCCCAGGTAGGCGCCCCAGGCCCAGGCCGCGACCATCAGGTGGATGGTGTTGCCCTTGGGGGAGACGCCCAGCTTGCGGTCGCCGATCCAGGTCAGCGGGCGCAGGTAGCACGATTCCAGCTGGTTGGCGCGCACGACCTCGACCTGGGCCTGGTTCACCGCTTCCTGGGTGAACGGGATCTGCATGCGCAGGATCTTGGCGCTGTTGAACAGGCGCTTGGTGTGGTCTTCCAGGCGGAAGATGGCCGTGCCCTGCTCGGACTTGTAGGCCCGCACGCCCTCGAATGCGCCGCAGCCGTAGTGCAGCGTGTGGGTCAGCACATGGATCTTGGCATCGCGCCAGTCCACCAACTGGCCATCCATCCAGATCTTGCCGTCACGGTCGGCCATCGAGGGAACAACGGGGCTCATAGGAACATCCTTGGGGGTATTGAACAGAACACCAACCCGGTATTTTAGGGCGCAGGGGCTGCCTCGGGGGCCGCAGACGCCGGCTCGGGCTCGGGCGTGGGGCGTACCAGGGTCCACTTCATGAGACGGCCACTCTTGAACTCGCAGGTCACATGCGACTGCGTGCCGTCGGTCCAGCGGTAGATCTCGGGCTGCTGGCCCTCCTCGGACAGGCGCTCTCCCAGGGAACGCGTCATGGCCACCACGTGCATCAGCGAGACCTTGGGCTTGAGCTTGACGTTGAGCATGACGGCGCTGCCCACATAGCCCATGGGCCGGTCCGCGGCCTTCCTCATGATGGACATCAGCCGCGTGAAATGCAGCAACAGCCACATCATGATGCCGCCGCCCACGGCGACCACACCCATCCAGCCATAGGACTGGTGCGCAGCCACCAGCAGTACGAGCAGGCCCAGAGGAATCAGGATATTGCGCAAATTCATGGCGCCGATTGTCTTATGGAGGCGCCGCAGGGCCGCTGCGGACAGTGCGTATGCCCCCGCAATGCGCTCGGCAAGCGCGTCAGCCCATGCCTCGGACGATGTTCATGGCCTCGTCCACGCGTTCGACAGCATGAACGGTCAGACCCGGGATGGCCTTCTTGGGCGCATTGGCCTTGGGTACCACGGCCATGGTGAAGCCCAGCTTGGCCGCTTCCTTCAGGCGCTCCTGGCCGCGCGGCGCGGGGCGCACTTCGCCGGCCAGGCCCACTTCGCCAAAGGCGAGGAATCCCTTGGGCAGGGCGCGGCCACGCAGGCTGGAGGTGATGGACAGCATGACGGCCAGGTCGGCCGCAGGCTCGCTGATGCGCACGCCGCCCACGGCGTTGACGAACACATCCTGGTCCGCGCAGGCCACGCCCGCGTGGCGGCTGAGCACGGCCAGCAGCATGGCCAGCCGGTCGCGGTCCAGGCCCACGGACAGGCGCCGGGGCGCGGGGCCGCCCTGATCGACCAGGGCCTGTATCTCCACCAGCATGGGGCGCGTGCCCTCCAGCGTGACCAGCACGCAGGAGCCGGGCACGGGCTCGCTGTGCTGGGACAGGAAGATGGCGCTGGGGTTGGTCACGCCCTTGAGGCCCTTCTCCGTCATGGCGAAGACGCCGATCTCGTTGACGGCGCCAAAGCGGTTCTTGATGGCGCGCACCAGGCGGAAGTTGCTGTGCGTGTCGCCCTCGAAGTAGAGCACCGTGTCCACCATGTGCTCCAGCACGCGCGGGCCGGCCAGTGCGCCTTCCTTGGTCACGTGGCCGACCAGGATCACGGTGATGCCCGTGGTCTTGGCCGCGCGCGTGAGGTGGGCCGCGCATTCGCGCACCTGGGCCACCGAGCCCGGCGCCGAGGACAGCTGGTCCGAGTACACGGTCTGTATGGAGTCGATGACGACCACGGCCGGCTGGGTGGCCTCCATGGTGGCGAGGATCTTCTCAAGCTGGATCTCGGCCAGCACGTTGA
This sequence comes from Delftia sp. RIT313, assembly GCF_000632165.1. Taxonomy (NCBI): domain Bacteria; kingdom Pseudomonadati; phylum Pseudomonadota; class Betaproteobacteria; order Burkholderiales; family Comamonadaceae; genus Delftia; species Delftia sp. RIT313. The sequence continues at coordinate 60,105 of NZ_JFYT01000043.1, forward strand.
CCTGGCTGGCCTCCAGCCCCAGGCGGCGCGAGCGCAGCGCGACCTGGGCACCGCTTTCCTCGCCCGTGACATACAGCGTGGGCAGGCCGACGCGGTGCAGCGCGTCCATGGCCTGCAGCAGCAGGGTGGACTTGCCGATGCCGGGATCGCCACCAATCAGCACCACGCCGCCTTCGACAATGCCGCCGCCCAGCACACGGTCCAGTTCCTCGATGCCGCTGGGCGTGCGCGCCACGTCCTGTGCCTCGATGGCCGACAGCGGCATCACGGCCTGGACATTGGCCAGGCCCGCATAGCCCTGGGGCTGGCTGAGCCGGTTCTTGCCCGCGCTCGCAGGCTCGGCAACGGCCTCGATCAGCGAGTTCCAGGCCCCGCAGGCCGGGCACTTGCCCAGCCAGCGCGGGCTGGTGCCTCCGCAGGCATTGCAGATGAACGTGGTTTTGTCTTTGGCCATGGGGTGAGCACTATACCGAGGGGTGGCCGCCGCCCTGGCACGCATGTTTCGCGCCTATCGCAGTTGCGTGACGGAAAGATATCGGTTATAGTTCACTTCTTCGCTGCAGAAAATGCAGTGAAAACGAAATTACTGCGGATTACCGCGCGATGGAGCAGTCTGGTAGCTCGTTGGGCTCATAACCCAAAGGTCGGAGGTTCAAATCCTTCTCGCGCAACCACCACGAAAAAAAGCCCACTTCGGTGGGCTTTTTTTCGTCTGTGCTATCCGTTCTTTTCTCCAGGCAGGTCAGCTCGGATCGTTCAGGTCTTCATGGTGGTCGGCCGTGCCCTGCTTCCAGTAAGAGGCCACGCGCATGCGCTTGGGCGATGCGCCCTTGGCCAGCAGAAGGCGACGCAACTCGGCCATGGCACTGTGCTCGCCCGCCGCCCAGATATAGCCGTCGTCCTGGGGCAGCTCCAGCGCCTGTACGGCGTCGGCCAGCGATTCGACCCAGTCGCAGTCCAGCCGGGCCGTGCTGCTCCACTGGCGGCGGTCGGCCGGGTTGCGCAGCTGCACGCGCACCACGGCGCGGCTGCCGGCGGGCAGCTCGGCCAGGCGCCGCTCGATGGCGGGCATGGCGGTCTCGTCGCCGAACAGCCAATGCCATGGCAGGTTGGCCGAGATCACCAGGCTGCCGCGCGGACCGGCCAGGCCCACCCACTGGCCCAGCGGTGCGGTCAGCGCCCATTCGGTGGCGGGGCCGGCATCGTGCAGCGCGAAATCCATGATGAGGTTCTGGCGCGCGGCGTCGTAGCGCAGCGGCGTGTAGTCGCGCAAGGTGGGGCGCTCGTCCTCCACGAAGGTCGGACGGCCATCGAGCAGCACGGGAAGCGCGGGCAGTTCGCGCCCGGCCTGCGGCAGGATGAGCTTGACGTGGTCGTCAAAGCCGGCGCTCACGAAGTCCTCCAGATCGGGGCCGCCCAGGGTCAGGCGGACAAAGCCGGGGCTGGGCTGCTCGCGCGAGAGCAATTGCACATGGCGGGCGCGGAAGGAATGGCGGACACGCTGGACGACGGGGGCCGGTGTCAGGGCAGAGGTGGCTGGATTGGGCAAGTTCATTGGCGAAACGGCCTGCGACGGCCTAGAATGTTGATTTAGTCCACCAATTCTCTGTCATCCGTTGACTTTGTCAACGTATTTCCACAAGACCCTGCCATGAATGCCTCCCTGCCCGCCGATATCTTCGAGGCCATGCACGAGCTGCTGCACCTGTTCCGCTCGCGCATGCGCGAGGACATGGAGTCCATGGAGCCCGGGCTGACGCCCAACGAGGTGCGCGTGCTGATGTACGTGGGCCGGCACCCGGGCCGCACGCAAAGGGATCTGGTCGACCACAGCCACATGGACAAGGCCCAGCTCGCGCGCATGCTGGCGCAGCTGCAGGAGCAGGGATGGCTGGACCGCGAACCGGACGCCCGCGACCGCCGCGTGCGCTGCCTGAGCCTCAGCCCCCAGGGGCAGGCCCTGTTCGACCGGCTGCGCCAGTCGCGCCAGGCGCTGGCGGCCCGGCTGCTCAAGGATTGGGAGCCCGCCGCGCAACAGCAGTTGATGGCGCTGCTGGAGCGGGCCAGGGACAGCGTGGAAGCCGCGCCCTGATCAATCGACGGTCTTGTTCACGCGCGGCGCGACGGCGCACATGAGTTCATAGCCCAGCGTGCCTGCGGCCTCGGCCACCTCGTCGATAGGCAGCACGGCGCCGTTGCTGGCGCGGCCCCACAGCGTGACTTCGCTGCCCATGCCGGCATCGGGCACGGGCGTCAGGTCCACGGCCAGCATGTCCATGCTCACGCGGCCCAGGGTGCGGGTGCGCACGCCGTTCACCAGCACGGGCGTGCCCGTGCCGCAGTGGCGTGGATAGCCGTCGGCGTAGCCGCAGGCCACGGTGCCCAGGCGCAGGGGGCCGTCGGCCGTGAAGCGCGATCCATAGCCCACGCTCTGCCCCTCGGTCAGTTGCTGCACGCCGATGATGCGCGAGCTCAGCGTCTGCGTGGGCTGCAGGCCCCAGTGGGCCGCCGTGTGCTGCGGATAGTCGGGGGCGCTGCCGTAGAGCACGATGCCCGGCCGCACCCAGTCGCAGCGCACCAGCGCGTCGTCGCCCTGGCGCAGCGTGGCTGCGCTGTTGCCCACGCTGCGCTCGCCGGGCAGGTCGCGCGTGGCGTCATGAAAGCGCTGCAGCTGTGCCGAGATTCCGGGCTGTCCGGCCCCTGCGTCGGCATCGCTGAAATGGGTCATGAACGAGATTTCCTCCACCTGGGGCAAGGCGTTCAGCCGGGCCCAGGCCGCGCGGTATCGCTCGGGCGTGAAGCCCAGGCGGTTCATGCCGGAGTTCATCTTGAGGAAGACGCGGTGGCCGTTCTGCGTCTTGTGCGCGGCCAGCCAGTCGATCTGGGCGTCGCAGTGCACGGCATGCCAGATGGACAGGCGCGAGCACAGCTCCAGGTCGCGCGGCTCGAAGACCCCTTCCAGCAGCAGGATGGGGCCGCGCCAGCCCAGCTGGCGTACGCGTTCCGCCTCGGCCAGGTCCAGCATGGCGAAGCCGTCGGCGCCGCGCAGGGCCTCGAACACGTTCTCGATACCGTGGCCATAGGCGTTGGCTTTGACCACGGCCCACAATTTGGCATCGGGGACCGCCTGCCGCACCCGCTCCAGGTTGTGGCGAAGCGCGGCGGAATGGATGGTGGCAAGAATGGGACGCGGCATGGTTTTCACTCAGTCAGAAGCTTGGGATTCTGGCACTGCCAGCCAAAGGCCGCGTGATATAACCGCCAGTCACTTGCCACGGGGTCCTTATTTAACCGGTCAGCAGCCCTGCAGCTGACCCCATCTGCCTATCCATGAAGCGCGGTTTCTACACCATCATGTCAGCGCAGTTCTTCAGCTCGCTGGCAGACAACGCCCTGTTCGTGACCGCCGTGGAACTGCTGCGCACCAATGGCGCCCCCGAGTGGCAGCGCGCCGCCCTGGTGCCCATGTTCGCGCTGTTCTACGTGATCCTGGCCCCCTTCGTCGGCGCCTTTGCCGACGCCCTGCCCAAGGGGCGGGTGATGTTCATCAGCAATGCGATCAAGATCGTGGGCTGCCTGATGATGCTGTTCGGCAACCACCCGCTGCTGGCCTACGCCGTGGTGGGCCTGGGCGCAGCGGCCTACTCGCCGGCCAAGTACGGCATCCTCACCGAATTGCTGCCCGCCTCCCAGCTGGTCAAGGCCAATGGCTGGATCGAGGGGCTGACCATCACTTCCATCATCCTGGGCGTGCTCGTGGGCGGGCAGTTGCTGAGCCCGGGCATCTCGGCCCATCTGCTGGACTTCGACCTGCCGCTGCTGGACACGGGCGTGGACACGGCCGCCGAAGCGGCGATTGCCGTGCTGGTCGGCGTCTATGCGCTGGCCGCCTGGTTCAACCTGCGCATTCCGCTGACCGATACCATCCTGCGCCCGCTGCGCCAGGACCCCAGCAAGAGCCTGCTGGCCAACACCCTGGCCCTGCTGCCCGACTTCTGGACCTGCAGCCAGCGGCTGTGGGGGGACAAGCTGGGCCAGATCTCGCTGTCCACGACCACGCTGTTCTGGGGCGTGTCGGGCAACCTGCGCTACATCGTGCTGGCCTGGGGCGCGGCGGCCCTGGGCTACGGCACCTCCCAGGCATCGGCCCTGGTGGGCGTGGTGGCCATCGGCACGGCCGCAGGCGCCATCCTCGCGTCCATGCGCATGCGGCTGGACAACGCCACGCGCGTGATTCCGCTGGGCATCACCATGGGCCTGCTGGTGATCGCCATGATCTTCATCAAGAGCGTGTGGGTGGCCATTCCCTTCCTGATCCTGCTGGGCGGCCTGGGCGGCTTCCTGGTCGTGCCCATGAATGCGCTGCTGCAGCACCGCGGCCACAACCTCATGGGCGCGGGTCGCTCGATTGCCGTGCAGAACTTCAACGAGCAGGCCTGCATCCTGGCGCTGGGCGCCTTCTATGCGCTGTCCACCAAGTTCGGACTGTCGGCTTTCGGCGCCATCACGGTGTTCGGCCTGGTGGTGGCCGGCATCATGTGGCTGATCGGCCGCTGGCACGTCAGCAACGTGCGCAACCATCCCGAGGAAGTCGAGCGCCTGCTGGTGATTGCCCGCAAGGATTGTCATTGAGACTACCCCCTGAGGCGCTTCGCGCCTTCCCCCAGGGGGGACGACACCCTCGCGGCGGGGCGGCCCTGGCTCGGTGTCTCTCGCTTTGGGCCTCGCCAGTTCCATAGGGCGCTATCGATTGATAGGCCTGGTCTAAATGGTCTTCTCGTATTGTGTTCGGTGCGGGCTTTGCCTGACCGGGCACTTTTTCGTGGTTTTATGCATAGCCCGCTGCCCGTTCTCGCCCTGCTGTTCAACACCCTGGTCTGGGGTCTGGCCTGGTGGCCGTTTCGCGCCATGCACGAGGCTGGCCTGCATCCGCTGTGGGCCACGGCGCTGATGTATGCCCTGGTGCTGGCGGGGCTGGTGGCGCTGCGCCCGGCCAGCCTGCGCCAGGCGCTGCAGTACCCGGCGCTGATCCTGCTGGGCGCCTGCGCGGGCAGCAACAACATCGCCTTCAACTGGGCAGTGACCATTGGCGATGTGGTGCGCGTGGTGCTGCTGTTCTATCTGATGCCCGCATGGTCGGTGCTGCTGGCCTGGAGGCTCCTGGGCGAGCGGCCCACGCCCGCTGCGCTGACGCGGCTGCTGCTGGCCTTTGGCGGGGTGGCGCTGGTGCTGGTGCCCGAGGGCACATTCAGCGGCGGCTCGCCCGGGCTGCTGCGCGGTCTGTCGCTGGCCGACGGCCTGGCACTGTTCGGCGGCTTCACCTTTGCGCTGACCAATGTGCTGCTGCGCCGCCTGCAGGCCGTGCCGGCGCAGGCGCGCATGCTGGCCATGTTCAGCGGCTGCATGGCCATGGGGCTGGCCAGCGCCTTCGCGGGCAGCAGCGTGGGGCTGGTGCCGCCCATGCCTGCGCCGCAGGCCGGCTGGATGCTGATCGCCGCCGGCCTGGCCGTGCTGCTGATGCTGGGCAACTGGGCGCTGCAGTTCGGCGCCGCACGCCTGCCGGCCAGCGTGACCGCCGTGGTCATGCTGGCCGAGGTGGTGTTCGCCAGCGTCTCCTCGGTGTTGATTGCAGGCGAGGTGCTGACGCCGCGCACGCTGCTGGGCGGCGCCTGCATCATCGCAGCCGCGCTGCTGTCTGCACTGGCGCATGCACGGCGGCGTGGGGCTTGACGCCCCGCCCGTACTCACGCTGCGCAATCAGCCCGTGAGCTGCCCCGCCAGCAGCAGGTAGCCCGGCAGCCAGCCCGTGAGCACGCCCTGCGCAATGCACAGGGCGCCCGTCACGCGGCCGATGTTGCGGCCCAGGGCCAGCAGCACGAAGAACATGGCCCACAGCACGGCCCAGGCCGCCCAGTTGGCCGCCATCCACCAGTCGATGGCGGTGCGCGCGCCCAGCAGGGTGTCGATGGCCACGGGCACGGCGGTGATGGCCACGAACAGGCTGAACCAGCCCAGGCCCCGGCCATCGGCGCCCGTGAAGCGGTTGATGGCCACCCACAGGTAGGTGAAGGCGAACAGCAGGGTCAGCGCGCCGGTCTTGACCGAGGCCGCATCGGGCTCGGGCCCGAAGGCCGAGGCCAGGCCGATGATCAGCGAGACCAGGCCCGCGAACACGTTGATGACCCAGATCTCCCGGTCGGCGATGCGCCCCAGCATCCACAGGCCGTTCAGGCACAGCACGGCGCCCACGTAGAACAACGACAAACCCAGCCACATCGCAAGTCTCCTTTTGCTTTTTTGCTTTGAAGTGCCTTGCGCGCGTGTTCAGCCCACGGGAACGAGCGCGCACGGCAAGGCGCCGCCGCCCCGTGGCCGGGTGCAGCGGCGTCCGTGAAACAGTTCATCCCCGGGCCCGCCCCTGGTGGGCATCTGCGTGCTGGCGGAAGGGTCCGCTGCAGAGATGCCGCCTGTGATCCAGGGCAGGTGCACCGGCGCGGCCCTTGCCGGGCACGCGGCGGTGGAGTGTGCCGGCAGGCGGTGCTGCCGGTCCTTGGTGCCGGTCCTTGTGCCTAGGCCGCCTGCGTCTGCAGGCGGCGGCGGGCGCGTTCCAGCTGCTGCGCCACCTGGCGCGGGTTCATGCCGTACATGTCGGCAAAGCCGGCTTCTGAGGTCTGGCCGCTGGCCTCGAAGGCGCGCAGCAGCGCCTCGTCGCGTGCGGTGCGCGCATCGGCCTCGGCCAGTGCCTCGGCCACCAGGGTGTTGGTGGCCTCGTCACGGCCTTGCACGCGCGCCGCGTAGTCGTCGCGCGACAGGCCCGATGCCTCGTAGGCCGCGATGATGCGGTTGCGCAGCTTGGGCGCCAGGTCTTCGGGCGAGCGGTGCTGGCGGCGGCGGAAGACTTCGATCAGCGCATGGTGCACATGCTCGGGCGCCATGGCCTCGACCGACTGGCCCTGCAGGTCATGCCGGGCCTGGCCGCTGGCCACCACGGTGAGGTAGCGGCTCGAGCGCGTGTGCTGGGACAGGGCCAGCTTGAGCTGGTCGCGGTCAATGGCTTCAGGATGGGCGGCCAGCAGGTCTTCGAAGATGCCGCGCTTGAGCGGCAGCGGCTGCTCGCCAAACAGGTTCGGATGCCATTGGGCCAGTTGCGCCAGCAGCGGGTGCTGGGTGCGCACGGGCCTGGAAGCGTTGGCCTCGGCACTGGCGGCCGTGCCGGATGCGGCATCGGCGGCAGGCTCGGTGGCCTTGCCCTTGTTGCGGCCACGTCCGCCACGGCGCGAGCGCTTGCGGCCCTGGCCATCGGCGCTGGCTGCAGCCTGCGGCTCGGTGCCGGCAGCGGCGTCCGCCGGCAGCGCGGCGCTCTGTTCTTGCGGTTCAGACACGGATTCAGTCATGGCGGAGCACGTGGGCTTGGAGAAAACGAAACCCCGCATCATGCCAGCATTGCAAAGGCTTGCGCGGGCATAGGCCCCACGGCGTCGCGCTGGAGGCACAGATGCGCAGTCGGTACGCGGCTGGTCTCAGGCCAGCAGGGCCTCATCCAGCACCTCGATCCAGTGGCGCACGGGCAGGTCCGTGCCGTTTTGCAGGTGGACGATGCAGCCCATGTTGGCCGAGAGGATGGCGGCGGGCCGCTGGGCATCGAAGCCTTCGGTCAGCGCACCGATCTTGCGGTCGCGCAACTGGTGCGAGAGTTCAGGCTGCAGCACCGAGTAGGTTCCCGCCGAGCCGCAGCACAGGTGCGACTCGGTGCGCGCCACGCGCAGCTCGAAGCCCAGCCTGGCCAGATGGGTTTCCACGCCGCCGCGCAGCTTTTGCCCGTGCTGCAGCGTGCAGGGCGGGTGGTAGGCCATGGGCGCGGCCGGTGCGCGCATCCTGCCCTGCAGGCGCTCGGCCAGCTCGGGCAGGAGCTCAGGCAGCAGCTCGCTCAGGTCGCGCGTGAGGGCGCTGATGCGGGCTGCCTTGTCCGCGTACTGCGCATCGTCCTTGAGCAGATGGCCGTATTCCTTGACGGTGACGCCGCAGCCCGAGGCATTCATGACAATGGCCTCCACCGCGCCGCTGTCCACCTGCGGCCACCAGGCGTCGATATTGGCGCGCATCTGCGCCTTGCCGCCTTCCTGGTCGTTGAGGTGGAATTTCACGGCGCCGCAGCAACCGGCCTTGGGGGCGATCACGGTCTGTATGCCGGCCGCATCCAGCACGCGCGCGGTGGCGAAGTTGATGCGCGGCATCATGGCCGGCTGCACGCATCCGGCCAGCAGCAGCACCTTGCGCGCATGCTCGCGCACGGGCCAGGCGCCCGCATCCTGGGGCTGGGGCACTTTCTCGGCCAGGACTTCGGGCAGCAGGCCGCGCACGGCCTGGCCCAGCTTCAGGGCCGGGGCGAACAGCGGCGAGTTCAACCCCTCCTTGAGCGCCCAGCGCTTGGCGCGCTCGCCCAAGGGGCGCGGCACCTGTTCCTCGACGATCTTGCGGCCTATGTCCACCAGGTGGCCGTACTGCACGCCGCTGGGGCAGGTGCTTTCGCAGTTGCGGCAGGTCAGGCAGCGGTCCAGGTGCTGCTGGGTGGCGCGCGTGGGCGTCTCGCCCTCCAGCACCTGCTTGATCAGGTAGATGCGGCCACGCGGCCCGTCCAGCTCGTCGCCCAGCAATTGGTAGGTCGGGCAGGTGGCCGTGCAAAAGCCGCAGTGCACGCACTTGCGCAGAATGGCTTCGGCCTCCTGGCCCTCGGGCGTGGCGCGGTACTGGGGTGCGAGTTGGGTCTGCATGGTGGGGCTCTTGTTGTATGGGTATCGGGGAACGGTCAGGCACGGCAGCCGGACGCGGCGGTCAGGCGCGAGGCGCGGCCCGCCGGCCCAGCAGCAGGGGCAGCCGCGCACGGTCGGCCCACAGCGGCGGCAGGGACAGCAGGCACAGCACCACGGCCAGCGGCACGACGAAGACAAAGCCCAGGTGCCGGAAACCCAGCGCACCCGCAATGCCGCCCAGCAGGAACATGGACAGCAGCCCTGCGAACAGCCGCAGCCGCACATGGTTGGCGTGGACCCGGTGCTCGGGCGGGCTGCCGTGGCGATTCCAGTAGAGGGCTCGACCCAGCTCCATGCCCAGGTCGGTGATCACGCCCGTCATGTGCGTGGTGCGGATCTGCGAGGACGACATCTTGGTCACCGTGGCGTTCTGCAACCCCATGATGAAGGACAGCAGCAGCACGGCCAGCGGCACGGCGAACGGCGTGGGCCAGGCCAGCATGGCCGCGCCCAGCACGCCGAAGAGCAGCATCAGCGCGGCTTCCAGCAGCAGCGGCAGCGCATAGCTGCTGCGCAGCCGGTGGTGGCGCGCCCAGTTGACCAGCAGCGACGTCGCGGCCGCGCCGCACAGAAAGGCCAGCAGCGCGCCGCAGGCACTGAGCACCAGCGCCGTATTGCCCAGCACGAGGTTGTCGGCCAGCAGCGAGACAAAGCCCGTCATGTGCGAGGTATAGGAGTGCACCAGCAAAAAGCCGCCCGCATTCACCGCACCCGCGTTGAAGGCCAGCAGCAGGCCCAGCGTGCGGTTGCTGGCCACCGTGCGGTGCCGGTCCGTGAGCAGGTGCAGGTGGTGGCGCATGCGCATGGGCGGAGCCAGGCGTTGGCCCGGCCTACCAGGCGGCGGCCAACCGGCCGCGGTTGAAGATGCCCGCAGGATCGAAGGCCTGCTTGAGCCGCGCATGCAGCGCGGCCGTGGCATCGGCCGCCTGGGCGTCGAAATCGGGCTCGGCGCCGGGTTGGTCTGCGGCCTCGGAGCGGAACAAGGTGGCCGATCCGCCCGCTGCTTTTGCCAGCGCGCGCAGCGCATGGCCCAGCGCACGCGGCGCCTGTACCCAGCGCAGTGCGCCGTGCCATTCGATCAGCGGCCCCGTGCAGCCGTCCGGCAGCGCCAGGGCCGGAGCCGTCTGCGGCACGGACAGGCGCCACAGCGCATGGCCCGGCGCGCGTGCGGTGAACCAGGGCAGCTGCTGCTCGCGGCAGGCCTGCCAGTCGGCAGCGGCATGCACAGGGTCCATGCGCTGCACACGCTCGCCACCCAGGCGCTCGCAGGCCGCCTGCACGGCGGCACGTGCGCCGCGCAGGCGCAGGTACAGCACGCCCTGGGCTGCGCCCTCTTCCTGCAGCCAGCAACTGGCATTGAGCGGCAGCGGCTGCCCGCCCCAGGCATTGAGCCAGTCCAGCGCCTGCTGCTGGCTGCACGCGAAGCGCAGCGTGGCCTCGGCCGGCGCCACGGGCAGCACCTTGAGGCTGACCTCGGTGATCAGGCCCAGCGCGCCCCAGGAGCCCGCCATCAGCCGCGAGACGTCGTAGCCCGCCACGTTCTTCATGACCTGCCCGCCGTAGCGCAGCAGCTCGCCCTGGCCGTTGATCATCTCCAGCCCCAGCACGAAGTCGCGCACGGCGCCCACGCTGGCACGCGAAGGCCCGGACAGCCCGCTGGCCACCATGCCACCCACGGTGGCGTTGCTGCTGTCTCCATTGAAATGCGGAGGCTCGAAGGCCAGGCACTGGCCCTGTGCGGCCAGCAGGGCCTCGACCTCGGCCAGCGGCGTGCCGGCGCGCACGGTCACGACCAGCTCGCTGGGCTCATAGCTGACCACGCCGGCCAGCGCCCGCGTGTCCAGCAGCTCGCCCTGCAGGGCCAGGCCGTGGAAATCCTTGGTGCCGCCGCCGCGTATGCGCAGCGGCGTGGCGTCGGCCGCAGCAGCGCGCACGCGCTGGGCGATCTGGAGGAGGTGGCTTTGGGCTGAATCCATGGCCTGCATCGTAGCGGCTGGGCTCTTTTGCGCCTCGGTGCGGACCCGTGAATTTTTTGAACGGCGTGCTTGAAGTTCTGCGGGCGGCGCAAAACACCCTCACCCAAAAGGCAAAGGCAGACGCCGGATCAGCCGCCTGCGCCCCTCATCGGAGAGGCTCGAAAGGATGGACCTGGATGTCGGCGTCGGGAAACGAGGCGACCAGCCTCAGCTCGCCGCCCAGCGCACGGACGTACTCGCGCAGCGTGCTCACGTACATGTCCTCGCGGCGCTCCAGCTTGGAGATGGATGCTTGCTCCACGTTCATGGCCCTGGCCACTTCGACCTGTGTCACGTTGCGGGCCTTGCGCAATTCCTGGAGCTGCATTTCCACCAGCATGGCCTCGGCCCGCGCGGCGGCCCGGGACTGTGCCTCAGGCGACATCCTGGCGCGCAGTTCACTGAATTTCCTGGCCATCGATTCGTCCTTCCTTTTGCAGGGTTTCGAGGTGGGTGTCGTACAGCCGGTCGGCAATGGGCACATGCACCTCATACCAGCGGCCATCGCCCGTCTTGTCGCCGCCGATCAGCAAGATTGCGCAGCGGCGCGGATCGAACGCGTAAAGCAGCCGGTAAGGCCGTCCCTCATGTTGCACACGAAGCTCACGCATGTGCGGATGCCTGGAACGCCCGATGCCGGACGTATGGGGATATCCGAGATTCGGCCCTCTTGCCTCCAGCAGACGCACGGACGCGTCGATGGACTCCTGCTCGGCCTGCGTCAGATCAGCCCACCAGTCGCCAAGCTCGTCGGTGTACTCCACCTCCCAGGGTTGGGTCATTATTCCCTCCAGAATATATTCCGTCAATGGCATATAAGCCAAAGATCCGTCTTATAACGGAGCTCACCATAAGGCGGTTGGCGTGCGGCAGACCTCCTGATTTCCTCAGCCGCTGAAGGGCGTTTGCGGCGCGGCAATGAAAAAAGGCCCCGGTGCAAGCACCGAGGCCAATCCGCAATGAACTCCCTGGAAACCGATCAGCGGTAGTACGCCACCTCGCCGTGCGTGGTGATGTCCAGGCCCTGGCGTTCGGACTCTTCGCTGACGCGCAGGCCGACGACCAGGTCGCAGATCTTGTAGGAGATGCCAGCCACCACGCCGGACCAGACGATGGTCAGCAGCACGCTCTTGACCTGCACCCACACTTGATGGCCCATGTTGAAGTCTGCGGGCTCGATGCCGCCCAGGCTGGAGGCGCAGAACACACCGGTCAGGATGGCACCCAGGATGCCGCCCACACCGTGCACGCCGAACACGTCGCAGACGTCATCGACCTTGAGCACCTTCTTGAGGCCCGACACACCCCACAGGCAGACGGGACCGGCGATCAGGCCCATGACGATGGCGCCCATGGGGCCGACGAGGCCGGCCGCCGGGGTGATGACCACCAGGCCGCCCACGGCGCCCGAGGCGGCGCCCAGCATGGAGGCCTTGCCCTTGTGCAGGGCTTCGGCGGCCAGCCAGGAGATGGTGGCGGCGCCCGTGGCGACGATGGTGTTGATGAAGGCCAGGCCGGCAATGCCGTTGGCAGCGCCTGCCGAGCCGGCGTTGAAGCCGAACCAGCCCACCCACAGCAGCGAGGCACCGACCATGGTCAGCGTCAGGCTGTGCGGAGGCAGGGCTTCACGGCCGAAGCCGATGCGCTTGCCCAGCATGTAGGAGCCCACCAGACCGGCGATACCGGCGTTGATGTGCACCACGGTGCCGCCGGCGAAGTCCAGCGCGCCGTCCTTGCCCAGCAGGCCGCCACCCCAGACCATGTGGGCCATGGGGATGTAGCTGAAGGTGAACCACAGCACCGAGAACAGGATCACGGCCGAGAACTTGATGCGCTCGGCGAAGGCGCCGACGATCAGGGCCACGGTGATGGCGGCGAACGTGGACTGGAAGGCCACGAACACGTACTCGGGAATGGTCGGCAGCGCGCCGGCCAGCGTGTCGGGTGCAATGCCCTTGAGGAAGATCTTGCTGAAGCCGCCGAAGAAGTTGCCTTCGCCGGCAAAGGTCAGCGAGTAGCCGTAGACGGCCCACAGCAGCGTGATCAGCGAGAAGATCACGAAGACCTGGCAGAGCACGGACAGCATGTTCTTCGTGCGCACCAGGCCGCCGTAGAACAGTGCCAGGCCCGGGATCACCATCAGGATCACCAGCATGGTCGAGGTCAGCATCCAGGCCGTGTCACCGGCGCTGAGTGCGGGGGCCGGCGCCTCGGCTGCCGCCGCAGCGGCGGGGGCTGCTGCAGCGGCTGCATCGGCAACGGCTGCAGCGGCGGCGGGCTCCTGTGCCAGGGCAGCGGCGCCTGCGGCCAGCAGGCCCAGCCCCAGGCCCATGGAAAGAAGTCGTTTGGTCATGGCAGTCTTTCGGGAAACGAGGGGTTGAAACTCACAGTGCGCTGTCGCCGGTCTCGCCGGTACGGATGCGGACGGCCTGCTCGATGGGCAGCACGAAGATCTTGCCGTCACCGATCTTGCCGGTGCGCGCAGCGGCCTCGATGGCATCGATCACCTGGTCCACCAGCGCGTCGGGCACGGCGGCCTCCAGGCGCAGCTTGGGCAGGAAATCGACCACGTATTCCGCGCCGCGATACAGCTCGGTATGGCCCTTTTGGCGGCCGAAGCCCTTGACTTCGGTCACGGTGATGCCCTGCACGCCGATGTCGGAGAGCGCCTCGCGCACCTCGTCGAGCTTGAAGGGCTTGATGATGGCGGTCACCAGTTTCATGATGCTTTGCTCCTCAGGTCCGGTTACAGGGTCTTGGTCAGCGTCACGATCAGGCGCGCCTTGTTGACGTCACCGAAGTACGACTTCTTGTTCGCACCCGTCACGGCCGCGCCCAGCGACACGCCGTCGCCGAAATCGTAGGCACCGCCCACGCTGTAGTCCATATAGTTGGGCACGCCCAGGCCCTTGATGTCGCTGGCAAAGCGGGTGAAGCCCAGCGATGCCTTGACCGTCACCTTGGGCATCACTTCCTGGGTGAAGCCCAGCCACAGGTAGCCGGTGTTGCGACCCGACAGTCCCGAGCCGGCCTTCTCGCCGGCCCAGCCGAAGTAGTCCTTGGACACGGTGTGCGAGTACTTGGCCGTGAACGGTCCATAGGTGGCCGCGCCATACAGCTCGGTGGTGTTGCCACTGGAATTGCCCGAGTACAGGTACTGCAGCGCGCCGAAGTCCAGGTCCACCTCGCCGGCCTTGAACTTGTAGCCGCCGTAGAAATCGGTTTCCAGCGAATTGCGGGGGAGCCAGTCCACGCTGGAGTTCCAGTTGCCGATGTACCAGCCGCTGTCGCCGAAGGTGTAGTCGAAACCGCCTTGCAGGGCAGGCTTGACGGCCTTGTTGCGTCCCGTGTCCTGGTCCTGTCCGCGGAACTTGTAGTTCGTCGTCAGGGACACATTGGCTGTGAGCTGGGCGTGGGCCCAGAGCGGAGCGATGGCGACACAGGCGATGGCGAGCGACTTGAGGCTGGCACGGGACATGGGATCCTCCGGTTTGAAAAATTTCGTGACAACCGGGTTAAGCACGGACCGTGCCAGTCTTTTGATGCCGGGGCGTGCGCCTTTCCGGCTCCCCAATGCGGCGCTGCAACACACAGCGATGCACCGGCTTTGTGCAAAAAATGTGCACCGATGCGGCGATAGCGGGCACTCACATGGCGCATCATCAAAAATGCACCAAGATAGTGCATATCACATTGCAACCCTGCTTGCTCTGCCCTAAGAGGCCTGGTATTGCTAGAACGCACTGTAAGGAGGGACTCTCAAAACGCCTGTATCGGGGCATTCCGATATCGATGATTTTCCAAATAAACACCACCTTGCATCCCAGATAAGGCAATTGCTTACATATCCAGGATATTTCCGACCCCTCATTTGATTGCCCTATGGCCATCGGCTTGTCTATGATCCCCGCTCACCAAGAGCAGGGAGGCCGCCCCCAGGGCGGCGCGCACTATGACACGCCGAGTCACCATACACACGCCATTGGGCGAGCAGCTGCATTTCCGTGAATTGCGCGGCCAGG
>NZ_JFYT01000044.1:0-73082 GCF_000632165.1 Delftia sp. RIT313
GTCCAGAGGTATTGGGGGGCGGTCATGGTATTGGCGATGGGGGAGTAAAGAGACATCGGAGGATTCAAGGCCGGACTTCGTAGAGGCCCAGCTTTCGGTGCAAAGGAGCCTCGTCGGCCAGGAAGAGGAAGGCGGGCTCGCTGGCGCTGGCATTGGCCAGCGTGGCGGGCGCCCAGCCGGGCACGCAGCAGGTGTCGGCCGGGGCCAGGTCGAAATGGCGGTCCACGGCGGCCACGCTGGCGCCGCCCTCGATGACATGGAACACGCAGGCCGGCGAGCGCGCGGGCAACTGCAGCGTCTGGCCCGGGCGCAGCATCAGCGCGTAAAAGCCCAGGATGTTTTCGCAGTCGGCCCCGGTTTCGGGGTTGGTGTAGGCCAGCTGCACGCAGTCCAGGTCCGGCCGGTCGGCGGCCAGCTCCAGCAGGGCGGCGCGCGCGTCCTTCCAGGGGTAGCGCAGCATGGGGTAGGCCTTGGCGCTGCGGGCGAACACCTGCGTGGGTGCCAGGCCGCCGCGCGCATACGCCCGGTCGCCACGGCCGGGCAGGGCGGGCTGGCGCGGGCCGTCCACGTGGTAGGTGACTTCCAGGTAGTAGGCCAGGGGCAGGTCCAGCACATCGAGCCAGACCACGGGCTCGTTGCCGTCGTGGCCATGCTCGTGCCACAGGCCCGTGGGCGTGAGGATGAGGTCGCCGCGCTCCATGGGGCATTTCTCGCCATCGACCAGGCTCCATGCGCCCTGGCCTTCCACCACCATGCGCACGGCATTGGGCGTGTGGCGGTGCGAGGGCGCCCACTCGCCGGGCAGCAGCAGCTGCATGCCCAGGTAGATGGAGGAACTGGCCTGCATCTTCTCCAGCCCATGGCCGGGGTTGGCCAGCACCAGCACGCGGCGCTCGGCCTTTTCGATGGGCGTCAGCTCGCCCGCCTGCATCAGCAGCGGTCGGATGGCCTGGTAGGGCCAGGCAATGGGCTGGGTGCGCGGGCGCGGCGTGTGCGGCGGCATCACGTTGCGCAGGCTGGGCCACAGCGGCACCAGGTTGTTGCGCGTGAGTTCGTCGCGGTAGTCCTGGGGCAGGTCTTCCAGGCGGCCAAGTTCTTGCATGGCGGTCTCCTTGTGTTCAGTCTTCGGCGAGGCAGGTTTCGGCCTTCCAGCCGTACAGCCATTCCATGGCGTCGTAGAAACGCTGGGGCGTGCGGCCCTTCCAGAGGTCGTTGCGCACCAGGCGCTCCACGCCGCTGGCGTGGAAGATGCGGCCCATCTCGCGCGCGGACAGCACCACGCGCGCCGTGCGGGCGATGCGCGAGCGCTCGTACAGCCGCAGCGCCTGCGGCCAGTCGTTGCCGCAGTGCTTGAGCGCCTGGCCCAGCGTCACCGCGTCTTCCAGCGCCATGCAGGCGCCCTGGGCGATGTACTGCAGGGTAGGGTGGGCCGCATCGCCCAGCAGCGTGGCGCGGCCGAAGCTCCACTGGCCAATGGGCTCGCGGTCGGCCGTGGCCCAGCGCTTCCAGCTTTTGGGCAGGTCTATGAGCTGGCGGGCGCGCGGGCAGCAGTCGCTGTAGTAGCTTTGCACCTCTTGGCGGCTGCCTTCGCGCACGCCCCATTCCTCCTGCTCGCGGCTGTGGAAGGTGACGACCACGTTGTATTGCTCGCCGCCGCGCAGCGGGTAGTGCACCAGGTGGTAGTTGGGGCCGACCCAGATGCTGGCCGCGTTCCAGCGCAGGTCCTCGGGGAAGTCGTTCTTCTCCACCACGGCGCGGTACACCACGTGGCCGGAGACACGCGCCGCATCGCCCACGTACTGCTGGCGTACCACGGACTTCACGCCGTCGGCGCCGATCAGCGCCTGGCCCACATGGGCCTGGCCGTGCTGGTCGCGCACGGTGACGGTGTCGCCCTCCTGCTGCACGGCTTCGATGCGGGCGCCTGTCAGCGTCTCGATTTGACCGTGGGCGCGCGCGCCTTCGAGCAGCGAGGTGTGAATGTCTGCGCGGTGGATCACCGCATACGGGTTGTCGAAGCGTGCGCGAAACGCCTCGCCCGTGGGAATGCGGCCGACCAGCCGCTCATCGAGCGCGTCGTGCATCACCATCTCGTCGGTATAGACCGCGCGGCCACGGGCCAGCTCGCCAATGCCCAGCGCGTCGAAGGCCGCGAATGCATTGGGCCCCAGTTGTATGCCGGCGCCGATCTCGCCCAGCTGCGGCGCCTGCTCCAGCACCTTGACGGCGAATCCCTGGCGCGCCAGGGCCAGCGCGGCCGCCACGCCGCCAATGCCGCCGCCTGCCACAAGAACGGGCAGCGCCCGGGAAGAAATGCTGGTGCTCATGGATGTCCTGTGCTTCGTGGTGCGTGTCGCCAACCTGCGGGGAAGCTGCGTCGCGAGTAATTAAACAGTATGCTGACGATAAGTGTAGTGTTGATTTGCATCAGGCCAGCCTGGGGTTTCCCTGGATGCAGGCAAAACGGTGATGGACAGCGTGTCCGGGTGAATCACCTGTCTGCCAGCCAACGCCAACGGAGGGTGCGGTTCATGCGAACATCTGCGCTTGCCCGCAGGGACACGGAAAAGAGCGCAATGGCCATGGACTACCAACCCGCAGAACTAGAAAACTACCCCGGCTATCACATCCGCCGCCTGCAGCAGATCGCGGTGGCCGTCTTCATGGAGGAGACCCAGGAGTTCGGCGTGACTCCCGTGCAGTACGCGGCGCTGTCGGCCGTGCTGCGCCAGCCCGGCGTGGACCAGCGCACGCTGGCGCGGATGATCGGTTTCGACACCTCGACCATTGGCAGCGTCATCGACCGGCTGGAGGCGCGCGGCCTCATGGTGCGCAACACCAGCCCGGCCGACCGGCGAGTGCGCCTGCTGTCGGTCACCGCGGAAGGCGCTGCGCTGCTGGCCGCTGCCGAGCCCTCGGTGCTGCGGGCCCAGCAGCGCATGCTGGAGCCGCTGCCGCAGGAGCAGCGGGGCCTGTTCATGGACATGATGGCCGTCCTGGTGCGGCAAAACGACGAGCTGGCGCGTGCGCCCAGCACGCTGGCCGCGCGCCGCGCCGCTGCCGACTGAGGCGGCTTTGACCCATGGACTGGGACCACCTGAGATTCTTTGGCGAGCTGGCACGCAGCGGCAGCATGGCCGCCGCCGCGCGCCAACTGGGCGTGGAGCACACCACGGTGTCGCGCCGCATCCAGGCCCTGGAAAAGCAGCTGGGGGCCGTGCTCTTCGAGCGCGAAGCGGGCCAATGGCGGCCCACGGAGGCCGGCCGACAGTTGCTGGGCGTGGCAGACGCCATGCAGCGCGCCGCCGCCGGGCTGGAGCGCATGCCGCTGGCGGCGGAATCCACCAGCCAGGGCCCGTCCGGCCTGGTGCGCGTGGGCGCCACCGAGGGCTTCGGCACCCAGCTGCTGGCCCCGCAGCTGGCCGCGCTGACGCAGCGCCATCCGCTGCTCAGCATCGACCTGCTGGCCCTGCCGCGCCTGCTGCACCTGTCGCGGCGCGAGGCCGACATCGTCATCTCGCTGGAGCGCCCCACGCGCGGCTCGGCCGTGGTCACCAAGCTCACCGACTACCGGCTGTTCCTCTACGGCCAGCGCGAATACCTTGCGCGCCGCCCGCTGGTGGCGCGCACGGAGGACCTGCGCCACCACAGCTTCATCCACTACGTGGACGACCTGCTGTTCACGCGCGAGCTGCAACTGCTGTCCACCCTGTTCCAGCCCGAGCGTTTTGCCTTTCGCAGCACCAGCATCACCGCCCAGTACGAAGCCGTGCGCGCCGGCGCTGGCCTGGCCGTGCTGCCCGCCTTCATCGCCGACCGCGACCCCGTGCTCAGCCGCGTGCTGCCCGCCGAGGCCTGCTTCACCCGCACCTTCTGGATGAGCATGCCCTCGGATGCCCGGCAGGTTCAGCGCATCGAGGCGGTCTGGGGGTTTTTGCGGGAGGCTGTGCAGGGGATGCGGGAGTTGCTCAGTCCCCGGAGTTGATGCAAGAGGGCCTAACTGCAGGCGGGGTAAGCATCCGCTAATAACGGGAGTCGTTATTATTGATCCATGATCCTCGATTTCAGATGTGCAGACACCCAGGCATTGATGCTTGGCAAGCGCGTTGCGCGGTTCGCCAACCTGGAGGCCGCTGCCATGCGCAAGCTTGTGCAGCTGAACGCCGCGACCTCCCTGGAGTTCCTGCGCATTCCGCCAGGCAACAGACTGGAGGCTCTGCAAGGAAGCCGCAGGGGCCAGTACAGCATTCGGATCAATGAGCAATGGCGCCTTTGCTTCGTCTGGGCAGATGGCCATGCCAGCCAGGTCGAGATCGTGGATTACCACTGAAAGGACTACAACATGACCCGCGAAGTCAAATGGCCGCACCCAGGAGAAATCCTGATGCAGGAGTGGCTCGAACCCATGGGCCTGAGCCAGTACGCGTTGGCAAAGGCCATCGATGTGCCGCCCCGGCGCATCAACGAGATCGTGAAGGGCATGCGCGGCATCACGGCGGATACGGCGCTGCGCCTTGCGGTCTTCTTTGGCACGGACGCGCAAAGCTGGCTCAACCTGCAGTCCGACTACGACCTTGCCGAAGCACGCGATGCCATGGCGGACGTGCTGGCGCGAATCCAGCGGTTTGAGCCCTCGCATCCCTGAGCGACCCCAGGGCGCACTTTGCCGTCCGCAGCATGATGCGTCTCCGGCGGTGGTTTGCCCCTGCCGCTATACTGCCCGCCCCGAATCTCGTCATCCGACAGCAGGATCCTTGGCATGCGCCTGAAAGCCCTTTTGCGTCCACTGGTGTACCTGAGCCTGGCGGGGCTGGCCGCTTGCGGCAGCAACCCGCCCAGCCCCTCGGCGGCCACGCCCGAGTCCACGCCCACCGCGCCGGGCACACCCGTGGCGCCCATCAGGATCGGTCTGGCCCTGGGCGGCGGGGCCGTGAAGGGCTTTGCCCATATCGGCGTCATCAAGATGCTGGAAGCCAATGGCCTTGCGCCTGCGGTGGTGTCCGGCACCAGCGCGGGCAGCGTGGTGGGGGCGCTGTATGCGAGCGGCATGAACGCCTTCGAGCTGCAGGAAAAAGCCGTTGCGCTGGATGAGACCAAGATCCGCGACCTTCAGCTGTCGTCGGGCGGCCTGCTGGTGGGGCAGAAGCTCGAAGACTATGTGAACGAACAGGTGGGCCGCAAGCCGCTGGAGCAGCTGGCCAAGCCCTTCGTGGCGGTGTCCACGCGGCTGGAAGACGGCGAGCGGACCGTGTTCGCGCGCGGCAATACGGGGCAGGCGGTGCGTGCCTCCAGCAGCATTCCGGGTGTGTTCCAGCCCGTGGCCATCGGCAAGTTCCACTTCGTCGATGGCGGCATCACCAGCCCCGTGCCCGTGGACGCCGCGCGCCAGCTGGGCGCCGATCTGGTGATCGCCGTGGACATCTCCAACAAGGCCCGTGGCAAGGCGCCCGAGAACATGCTGGGCGCACTGGGCCAGTCCATAGCCATCATGGGCCAGAAGCTGGGCCAGGCCGAGCTGGCCCGCGCCGACATCACCATCCGCCCCAAGGTGCTGGACATCGGCCCGGCCGACTTCACCCAGCGCGCCAGCGCCATTCTTGAAGGCGAGAAGGCCGCCGTGGCCGCCATGCCCCAGATCCGCGAGCGCATCGCCCAGCTGCAGGCCGAGCGCGCCAAGGCCGCGAAGCTGGCCCAGCAAAAGGCGGCCGAAGCCCAGCACCAGGCCTGCCTGGACCAGCGCTCGCGCATGCAGAAGCTGGCGGAGATGGCGGGGATGGATGGCGCCTGCGCCAACCCCAACCTCAACGCCAACCCCTGATCCACCACGGCTGCGCTCGGGCTATCCGTACACCGGATAGCGGGCGCAAAGCCCCGTCACCTGCTCCCTGACCTGCGCCGCCACCTTGGCAAAGCGGGCGCCTTCCTGCGCGTCCAGCGCATCGAGCACATCGCACAGCCAGCCGGCCAGCTGTTCGCACTGCGCCTGGCCGAAGCCGCGCGTGGTGACGGCGGGCGTGCCTATGCGCAGGCCTGAGGTCACGAAGGGCGAGCGCGGGTCGTTGGGCACGGTGTTCTTGTTGGTGGTGATGTGCGCCTCGCTGAGCGCGGCGTCGGCATCCTTGCCGGTGTAGCTGCGGTCGGACAGGTCGATCAGCATCAGGTGGTTGTCCGTGCCGCCCGAGACGATGCGGTAGCCGCGCTGCTGGATCACGGCGGCCATGGCCCGGGCGTTGGCCAGCACCTGGCGCTGGTAGGCCTTGAAGCCGGGCTGCAGCGCCTCCTTGAAGGCGACGGCCTTGGCGGCGATCACATGCATCAGCGGCCCGCCCTGCACGCCGGGGAACACGGCCGAGCTCAGGCGGCGGTTGAAGGTTTCGTCCTGTCCCTTGGACAGGATCAGGCCGCCGCGCGGGCCGCGCAGCGTCTTGTGCGTGGTGCTGGTGACCACATGCGCGTGGGGCAGGGGGCTGGGGTATTCGCCCGCGGCCACCAGGCCTGCGACATGGGCCATGTCCACCCAGAACACGGCGCCCACCTTGTCGGCAATGGCGCGCATGCGGGCCCAGTCCTTGTGGCGCGAGTAGGCAGAGAAGCCGCCGATGAGCATGCGGGGCCGGTGCTCCAGGGCGATGCGCTCCATCTCGTCGTAGTCGATCAGGCCCGTGGCGGGGTCCAGGCCGTAGGGGACGATGCGGTAGTGGCGGCCCGAGAAGTTGGACGGGTTGCCATGCGTCAGGTGGCCGCCCTGGGCCAGGTTCATGCCCATGACGGTGTCGCCGGGCTGGGCCAGCGCCAGGAACACGGCGGCATTGGCCTGGGCGCCGGCATGGGGCTGTACGTTGGCGTAGTCGCAGTCGAACAGCGCCATGGCACGTTCCACGGCCAGGCGCTCGGCCACGTCCACGTTCTCGCAGCCGCTGTAGTAGCGCTTGCCGGGGTAGCCCTCGGCGTACTTGTTGGTGAAGACCGAGTTCTGCACCGCCATCACCAGCGGGCTGGCGTAGTTTTCGGAGGCGATGAGTTCCACATGGTCTTCCTGGCGGCGTTTCTCGCTCTGGATGGCCTTGGCCAGCTGCAGGTCGAAGTCGGCCAGGGTCAGGGATGCGTCGTACATGGGTGAGTAGTTCCTGTGTCGTGGCAAGGGCTGGGGGAATCGATGGTCATGCAGCCGCCAGCTGGCCTGCCGCGGGCGCGCCTGCCTGCGCGGCGCTGGCAGGTTCCAGCAAGCAGGCCAGGCGGGCGACGATGTCGTCGATCTGGCGCTCGTCGCAGATCAGCGGCGGCAGCAGGCGGATGGTGGATTCGCGCGTCACCGTGATCAGCAGGCGCTGCTGGGCCAGCGCGCGGCCCACCAGGTCCTGGCAGTTGCGGTTCAGCTCGATGCCCACCATCAGGCCCTGGCCGCGCACGGCCAGCACGTCGGGGTGGCCGTGCAGCGCCTGCTGCAGGCCGTTGAGCAGGCGCCGGCCCAGTTGCCTGGCGCGGCCGGGGATGTCCTCGCTCTCCATGATGTCCAG
This sequence comes from Delftia sp. RIT313, assembly GCF_000632165.1. Taxonomy (NCBI): domain Bacteria; kingdom Pseudomonadati; phylum Pseudomonadota; class Betaproteobacteria; order Burkholderiales; family Comamonadaceae; genus Delftia; species Delftia sp. RIT313. The sequence continues at coordinate 7,518 of NZ_JFYT01000044.1, forward strand.
CACCGTGCAGCCCACGCGGCAGGCCAGCGGGTTGCCGCCGAAGGTGGAGCCATGCTGGCCGGGCGAGATCAGGTCGGCCGCAGGTCCGCGCGCCAGGCAGGCGCCGATCGGAATGCCGTTGCCCAGGGCCTTGGCCAGGGTCATCACATCGGGGGTGATGCCCGCGTGCTGGTGGCCGAACCAGGCGCCGGTGCGTCCCAGGCCGGTCTGGATCTCGTCCAGCATCAGCAGCCAGCCGTGCCGGTCGCACAGGCTGCGCAGCTGGCGCAGGTAGTCGGGGCTTGCCAGGCGGATGCCGCCTTCGCCCTGCACGGGCTCGATCAGCACGGCCACGATGTCGCCATGCTGGGCGGCGGCGTGGTGCACGGCCGCGATGTCGTCATAGGGCACGCGCACGAAGCCCGGCATCAGCGGCTCGAAGCCGCGCTGCTTGGCCGGGTTGCCGGTTGCCGACAGCGTGGCCAGCGTGCGGCCGTGAAAGCCGTTGTCCATCACCAGGATCTGCGGCCGCGCCACCTGCTTGCGGTGGCCGTGCAGGCGCGCCAGCTTGAGCGCGGCCTCGTTGGCCTCGGCGCCGGAGTTGCAGAAGAAGGCGGTCTCCATGCCGGCCAGGGCGCACAGGCGCTGGCCCAGGCGTTCCTGCCAGTCGATGCGGAACACGTTGGAAGTGTGCAGCAGCAGGCCGGCCTGCTCGGCGATCACGGCGGCGATCTCCGGATGCGCGTGGCCCAGGGCGGTCACGGCCACGCCGGCAATGGCGTCCAGGTATTCGGTGCCGTGCTCGTCCCACAGCCGGGCCCCACGGCCACGGACGAAGGACACGGGCTGGCGGGCATAGGCCTTCATCAGGCGGGAATCAAGGGGTTGCATGGCTTTTTGCATGTCAAGGTCCTCAAGCGGGGTCAGGGTTGAATCGAAAGAGTGGCGAGGGGGCGCGCTCAGGGCAGTGCCAGGGCGGCAGGATCAGGGCCGCCTGCGGGCCAGTAGAAGCTGTCCGGCTGGGCGCGGGCGCCGAAGATGGCCTGGCCCACGCGCACCACGGTGGCGCCTTCCTCGATGGCGATCTCGAAGTCGCCGGACATGCCCATGGACAGCTCGTCCAGCGAAATACCCGCCGGCGCACTCTGGCGCAGCTGGTCGCGCAGGCGGCGCAGCAGCACGAAGCACTGGCGCACGCGCTCGGCCTCGCTGGAGAACAGGGCCAGCGTCATCAGGCCGCGCACGCGCAGCGCACTGAAGGCGGGCAGGGCCTGGACAAATCCCTGCACCTCGTCGGGCGGCAGGCCGTACTTGCTGGCCTCGCCCGAGGTGTTGACCTGCACGAACACGTCCAGCGCCCGGCCTTCGGCCTGCAGGCGGCGGTCCAGCGCCTCGGCCACGCGCAGGTTGTCCAGCGCCTGGAACTCGCTGGCAAAGCGTGCCACCAGCCTGGCCTTGTTGGTCTGCAGGTGGCCGATGACGGACCACTGCAGATCGGCCAGGTCCTGCATGGCCTCCCACTTGCCGAAGGCTTCCTGCACCTTGTTCTCGCCCAGCATGCGGCAGCCCGCCGCGTGGGCCAGGCGCAGGCTGGACTCGGGCTTGGTCTTGCTCACGGGCAGCAGGCGCACGCTGGCCGGGTCGCGCCCCGCGCGGCGGCAGGCAGCGGCCATGCGCGCCTGCACGGTGGCCAGGTTGTGCCGGAAATCGTCCACCGTCTCGGCCTGGGGGTAGCGGCCGTGCTGGTCGTGGCGGGTCAGGGGGGCGGCGGCTTGGGCGGTGCCGCCGGTGGTGTCTTGTGTCGCAAACATGGTTTCAGCTCCTTTTGATGGCGGCATCGGCGGCGGGCACGTTGCCGGTGCCCGCCTCGCTGCGGGCGGTCCGGCGCGGCCACTGGCCGTTGAGCACGGCATGGGCCACCAGGCCGATGACCAGGCCCCAGAAGGCGCCGCCTATGCCCAGCATGGAAATGTTGGCTGCGGCAGCCAGGAAGGTGATCAGCGAGGCCTCGCGGGTTTTGGCGTCGGCCAGCGCATTGGCCAGGCTGCCGCCGATGGTGCCCAGCAGCGCCAGGCCCGCCAGCGTGGTGATGAAGGTGGCCGGGAACGCCATGAACACGGCCGCCAGCGTGACGCCGAACACGCCCACCAGGATGTAGAACACGCCCGCAGCGATGCCTGCGATCCAGCGCCTGGACGGCTCTTCATGCGCCTCCTTGCCCGTGCAGATGGCGGCCGTGATGGCGGCGATGTTGAAGGCGTGCGAGCCGAACGGCGCCATCAGCAGCGAGCCCAGGCCCGTCAGCGTGACGATGGGGTTGGCGCTGGTCTTGAAGCCGTCGTTGCGCAGCACCAGCATGCCGGGCATGTACTGGCCGGTCAGCGTGATCAGGAACAGCGGCAGGGCCACGCTGAGCAGGGCGTTGAGCGTGAATTCCGGCCGCGTGAACACGGGCGCGGCAAAGCGCAGCTGCAGCCCGGACAGGTCCACACGGTCCTGCGCCAGCAGGAACGCCAGGCCCAGCGCCAGGATGCCGACCACCGCATAGCGCGCCGTCAGCCGCTTGAGCAGAACGTAGGCCACGATCAGCAGGCCGGCCAGCAACGGGTCCACGCTCATGCCGCCAAAGGCCTTGATGCCGAACTGCAGCAGGATGCCCGCCAGCAGGCCCGAGGCCACGCCGGGCGGAATCAGCCGGATCACGCGCTCGAACCAGCCCGACAGTCCCAGCACCACGAAGGCCGCGGCCGACACCACATAGGCGCCCACGGCCTCGGCATACGGCGTGGTGGCCAGGGCCGTCACCAGGAAGGCGGCGGCCGGCGTGGACCAGGCCGTGATGATGGGCTCGCGCGAGAGCCAGCTGAGCACCAGCCCGGTGACGCCCACGCCAATCGAAATCGACCACACCCACGAAGCCGTGAGTTCCGGGCTCAGGCCGGCCACCTTGGCGGCCTGGAACACCAGGATGAAGGTGCCGCCGTAGTTGACGATGACCGAGATCAGCCCGGCCACCACGGGGTGGATGAGGTCGCTGAAGCGAAGGGGTGAGTGTGTGTCTGATGAAGGCATGGTCTTCTCGTTTTCCTTGAGGGTTGGATTCCTGGCTGTCTGGGGAAAGGGGTATTTGAGCGCCGAAGTGGACTGAATGATCCATACACTTCGCTCTCTTGTTTCAGACCACTTTGCAATGGGCGCGCGGCGTTTGCGTCAGTACAATGGCCTGCCCAAGAGGTGCAATGAGTTGAAAGGCAGCAGACCGCATGAGCAAGACCTTCGAGCTTGAGACCCTGAAGATCCGCATGGGAGATGCCGACCTGCGCCAGCTGGACCTGCACCAGCGGGTGCAGCGCGCCATGCGTGCGCTGATCCTGGATGGGGCGCTGCTGCCCGGCCTGAAGCTGCCGGCCACGCGCTCCCTGGCCGACTCGCTGGGCATTGCCCGCGACACGGTGGAGAACGCCTACACCCAGCTGCACCGCGACGGCTTCATCGTGCGGCGCCAGGGATCGGGCAGCTATGTCTCCGAGACCATCGGTACCGAGCTGCGGGGCCGGGCGGCGCGGCGCGGCCGGTCGCCCGAGCACGAGCGCAGCGCCCAGGTGGCCGCAGCGGGCAGGGCCGGTGCCGGCCTGAGCCGGCGCGGCCAGGCCATTGTTGAGGGCGGCGGCATCACCGACCAGCAGACCATTCGGGCCTTTGCCACCGGCCTGCCCGAGACGCGCACCTTTCCCACCGATGTCTGGGAGCGGCTGCAGCGCCAGGCCCTCAAGGACTACCGTGCCAGCGTCCTGCTGCACGGCGACCCGCAGGGCGCCGAGCCGCTGCGCAAGGCCATTGCCACCTACCTCAACCTGGAGCGCGGCGCCAAGGTGGACGCCGGGCAGATCGTGGTGCTCAGCAGCACGCGGCAGGCGTTGTTCCTGTGCGCGCAGCTGCTGGTGGATGCGGGCCGGCCCATCCTGCTGGAGAACCCGGGCTACTTCGGCGCCCGCAAGGCCTTCGAGTCGGCCGAGGCCAAGGTCCTGCCCATCGACGTGGACGCGCAAGGCATTCGCACGGACCTGCTGCATGCCGACCGCAGCGGCGCCACCTGCGTCTATGTCACGCCGTCGCACCAGTACCCCACGGGCGTCACCATGCAGCTGGAGCGGCGGCTGGACCTGATCCGCTGGGCCTTCGAGAGCGGGCGCTGGATCATCGAGGACGACTACGACAGCGAATTCCACTACGACGGCATGCCCACCGCCTGCGTGCAAGGCCTGGACAAGCACGCGCGCACCATCTACATCGGCACCTTCGGCAAGACCCTGTACCCGGGCCTGCGCATGGGCTACATGGCCTTGCCGCAGGAGCTGGTGCGCGCCTTTGTCCAGGCGCGCAGCATCATGGACGGGCACACGCCCCAGATCCAGCAGCTGACGCTGGCGCGCTTCATGGAAGACGGCCACTACAACTCCCACGTGCGGGCCATGCGCAAGCTGTACGCGGGGCGGCGCGAGGTCATCCTCGAATCCATAGGCAGGCACCTGGCCGGCATCGTCACCGCGCCAAGGCCCCAGGGCGGCATGCAGGTGCCCTGTCTGCTGGAGCCCGGCTGGTCCGAGGAGGACACCATCCGCCGCGCCGCCGCGGCCGGCGTGCTGCTGCAGGGGCTCAGCCGCCTGTACGCGGGCGAGCAGCGGCAGCCGGGCTGGCTGCTGGGCTATGCCTCGCTCACGGCCTACGAGATCGAGGCCGCCGTGCTGCGCCTGGCCAACGCGCTGCGAAAACCATGACAGGTTGGGAGAAGCCGGACGCTGCATGCCTCAATAGGGCAGGGGAAAGCGCCCGGTCAGGTCGGACACGCCTTCGTGGATGGACTTGAGCGTGCGCGCGTTCATGGTGCCGCTGCGTATGCCGCCCAGCGTGGCAAGAATCATGTCGCCGATCTCGCGGAACTCGTCGGCGCCCATGCCGCGCGTGGTGCAGGCCGCGCTGCCCACGCGGATGCCCGAGGTCACCAATGGCCGCGCGCCATCGCCGGGCACGGCGTTCTTGTTGACCGTGATGCCGATCTGCTCCAGCGCCGTTTCGGCGGCCTTGCCCGTCAGCTCCCAGGGGCGCAGGTCGATCACGCCCAGATGGCAGTCCGTGCCTGCGGACACCACGGACAGTCCGCCCTGCGACAGCCGGTCGCACAGCACGCGGGCGTTGTCCACCACGGCCCGCGCATAGGTGCGAAAGGCGGGCTTGAGCGCCTCGCCCAGCGCCACCGCCTTGGCCGCCACCACATGCATCAGCGGGCCGGACTGCAGGCCCGGAAACACGGCGGCGTCTATGCGCCTAGCGATCTCGGCGTCGGCCGAGAGGATCATGCCGCCGCGCGGCCCGCGCAGCGTCTTGTGCGTGGTGGTCGTGGTCACATGGGCGTGCTCCACGGGGGAGGGGAACACGCCCGCGGCCACCAGTCCCGCCACATGTGCGATGTCGGCCATGAAGATGGCGCCCACCCGGTCGGCAATGCGCCGGAACTCGGCCCAGTCCATCTGCCGTGAATAGGCCGAGCCACCGGCAATGATGAGCCTGGGCCGCTCCTTCAGCGCAATTCGCCGCACCTGGTCCATGTCGATGCGCTGGGAGCGGGCGTCCACCTCGTAGCTGATGGACTGGAACCACTTGCCCGACACGCTCACGCGGGAGCCATGCGTCAGGTGCCCGCCCGAGCGCAGGTCCAGCCCCATGATCTTGTCGCCGGGCTCCAGGAACGCCAGGTACACGCCCTGGTTGGCCTGGCTGCCCGAATGCGGCTGCACGTTGGCGTGCGCGCAGCCGAACAGCGCCTTGGCACGCGCAATGGCCAGGTTCTCCACGGCATCGGCATTGGCGCAGCCGCCGTAGTAGCGCACGCCCGGGTAGCCCTCGGCGTATTTGTTGGTCAGCACCGAGCCCTGCGCCTCCATCACCGCGCGGCTCACGAAGTTTTCAGAGGCAATCAATTCAATCGAGCGCGACTGGCGAATCCGCTCGGCCGCGATGGCATCCCAGGCCTCGCTGTCTGCCTGTTGAAGATCCAGTGAATTGATTTTGGGGAGCGATAAATCGTCCATGTCGCATTGGCTGTCTTGGAGGCGCTGAAGCACGGGAATCGGCAGCGTCCGGTTTATGGAAGGATTTGGAAACCAGGGCGCATCGGTAATGGGCAGTCTACAAAGTGCAGCGGCCTTGATTCCGACCATGTTTCAGCGGGTGAGCAGACCAATTAAGGTGGCATGCCAATGTAAACCGTTGAAAAAGCGGTCTGGTTCATTGTCGAAAATAGGTCTGTTTGAATCCATGCTCTCTCCATAGAATTCGCCGCCAGACGTTGAAAGTCATGAGATCCAATACCGCCACGAATCATCCGCAATCTGCAGTCGGGCAGATTGATTCAAGGCGGAATATGACAGAGTGAAGAAATCCATGACAACGTATCTGCCATCTGCAGCGTCATTTGAATCGCCATTGGTGATTGCGGCGGATGGAGAAAGCGGGGGGAGGGAATAGGCGATTTGACTCAGATCAATCAAGTTCAATTACACGGAGTTGAAAAATGAATCTCGATATCTCTCGGACAGATGACGCCGTGCGCGATGCGCTCAAAAAGCTGTCCCTGCTCTGGAAGTCAAGAGCGGCCGTGAATCAGGACCTGCCTGATTACTGCGGCTTGGCGTTCGACCCCGCCCGGCAGGACTTCACCGCCTCGCTGCTGCCGTTTCGCGATCACCAGGCATGGGTGGAGGCGCCACAGCACCTGCGCGACCAATGCCTGTCCTACGCCTGGGGCATCTACAACCTCAAGACCATCTACATCGAGTGCAACGTGGTCACGCCGGCCTGCGAGGACATCATCAAGACCCCGCCGCCCAGCGCCAACCGTGCGCTGCTGCAGGACGTCATGTCCCAGGCCCTGCTGGACGAGGCCCTGCACACCCGCATGTCCATCATGGCCTGCAACTACATCTACGAGATGCGCGGCCTGGCGCCGCTGGACTACGCGGACTTCAACCTCGTCGGCTGGCGCAACGGCGTGCTGGCGCAGTGCGGCGCGGAATGGGAGCGCCGCCTGGCGCGCTTCGCCATTGCCTGCGCCAGCGAGACCCTGATCACCGACTACCTCAAGACCATGGCCGAGGACCGCTCCATCCAGCCCATCTGCCACGAGGTCACGCGCACCCACGCCGTGGACGAATGGAGCCACTCCAGCGTCTTCAGCTCGGTGGCCACCGACATCGTCCAGGGCCTGAGCAACCGCGAGCGCAGCTACCTGCGCTCCATCATCCTCAAGACCGTGCAGATGTTCGCCAACAACGAACTGGGCGCCTGGTCCACCGTCTTCACCATGGTCGGCATGCCGCATGCGCGCGACATCCTGCACGACGTGGGCGACAGCAACGAGATCGGTGTCTACACCGACTCGGTGCAAAGCCTGATCGACCGCATCGGCCTGGCGGGCCGCAACCTGGGCGGCAGCGTGGCGCTGGTGTCCTCGGTCCTCGAGGAGATGCAGGCATGAGCGCCGCCCTCCAGGCAGGCAGCGCGCTGGCGCGCTGCGCGGCGGCACGGGCAGAGGCGGGCGGCGTCATGGTCTACACCCTGCGCGTGCAGGGCACCTCGGCGCAGTTCCTCGGCGGCTTGCGGCCCGGCCGGCATGTGGCCATCGAGCATGCCGACGCCAATGGCGCCGTGCAGCAGCGGCTGTACTCCATCACCCGATACGAGCCCTGCAGCGAGCACGACGGCGCCGGCCAGTTCGACATTGCCGTCAAAAGCTCGGGCCGGGGCAGCGTCTCCGACCACATGCATGCAGTGCTGCGCGCAGGCTCCACGCTGCCGCTCGGCCACGTGGCCGGTGACATCACGGCCGACCTGGTGCTGGGCCTGGACTGCCTGGTCATGCTGGCCGGCGGCATCGGCCTGACCCTGCCGCTGGCGCTGCTGCGCGAACTGGATCGGCTGCAGCAGCAGGGCCAGCGCGTGCCACGCACCACGCTGCTGCTGTGCTTTGCGCGCATGGCCGACATTCCGTTCCTGCAGGAGCTGCAGCAGCTGTGCGAAACGGCCCCCTGGTTCGACCTGCGTATCCACATCACGCGTGAAGACATTGCCGCCCACGGCCCCTTCGTGCCGGGCCGCCCCTCGCCGCAGTCCCTGCTGGCGCTGGGCCAGCCCCAGGCCGTCGTCATCTGTGGTGGACATGCCTTTGCGCAGACCTTTCGCGAGCACGCGCGGGCCTGCTTTCCCGGTGCCATACAGCACATCGAGGCCTTCACGCCGCCTGCCGCATCCACCGCCCAGCCAGGCGAGACCGCGCAGGCATGCCAGCTGCAGATCGCGCACAGCGGGCAGATTGTCCAAGCCGCATCCGGCAAAAGCCTGCTCGAAATCCTGGAAGGCGTGGGCATTGCCATCCGCAGCCAGTGCCGGGCCGGCATCTGCGGCAGCTGCCGCATCCGCATCACGGGAGGCAGTTCACGGCTGGAGGCGGACTTTTGCCTCAGCGACAGGGAAAAGGAAGCCGGCTATGCCTTGGCCTGCTGCACCTTCCCCTCGGCAGGCCATATCCACGTTGATCTCAAACCCGGCGCCTGACGGGCTCCGCACGTTCCAAGCCACCCTCCTGTATCCACCTGAGTTCCTCCCATGAAAAAAGCCATCGCGCTGCGCCACATCCACTTCGAAGACCTGGGCACCCTGCATGCCGAGTTCGCCAGCCGCGGCTACGAAGTGCAGTACGTCGATCCCAGCATCGGCGAGCTTGACACCCTGGACCTGGGCCGTGCCGACCTGCTGGTCGTGCTGGGCGGCCCCATAGGTGCCTATGACGAGGAGCTTTATCCCTTCGTCGCCCAGGAGCTGGCGGCCGTGCGCCGCTGGCTGGACAGCGGCAAGCCGCTGCTGGGCATCTGCCTGGGCGCGCAGCTCATCGCGCGCGCGCTGGGCGCCAGGGTCTACCCGCTGGGCGTCAAGGAAATCGGCTTTTCGCCGCTCACGCTTACCGATGCGGGCCTGGCCTCGCCCCTCGCCAAACTGGACGGCGTGCCCGTGCTCCATTGGCATGGCGACCAGTTCGACATTCCCGAAGGCGCCGTGCACCTGGCTGGCACCGCCATCGGCGCCAACCAGGCCTTCGCCGTGGGCTCGCAGGTGCTGGGCCTGCAATTCCATCTGGAGGCCGATGCGGCCCGGCTGGAGCGCTGGCTGGTCGGCCATGCCTGTGAGCTCGGCATGGCCAAGGTGGACCCGCGCACCCTGCGCGCCGATGCCCAGAAATACGGCGGCCTGCTGACCCTGGCCGCGCGCGATGTGCTGGCCGCCTGGCTGACCAACCTGGAGCGCAGCCGCTGAACCTGCGGCGCCGCCCATTCACCCATTTCCCCCCACGCCGGAGCCGCCGCTGCGCGGCGCCGGAATCTCTGTTCCCGAAAAAAAGGAGAGTTGAAGATGGTTGTCGTACTGTTCGAACTGCAGGCCTTGCCCGGCCAGAACCAGACCTATGTGGACCTGGTCAACAAGCTCACCCCCATGCTCAAGCCCATGGAGGGGTTTATCTCCGTGGAATGCTTCCAGAGCACGCTCAACCCCGAGAAAGTCATGTCCGTCACCACCTGGCGCGACGAGGAAGCCGTGGTCCAGTGGCGCAACGTGGAAGCCCACCTCAGCGCCCAGCGCGCCGGCCGCGACAAGATCTTCAAGGACTACCGCGTGCGCGTCACCCAGGTGCTGCGCGACTATGGCCTGAACGACCGCGCGCAGGCGCCTGCGGACAGCATCATGGGCAAGGCGGGCAGCTGCCCGGTCAGCCACGCCTGAGCGCTGGCGGTGCCGCAAAGGCCCGGCTGATCGCCCTGCCGGAGCGCGATGCACGCCCTCGAAGGATGCCGGCAGTGACTACGCTGCCGGCGCCAGGCCGGAAAAAAAGCCCGCTGAATGCTCAGAGGGCTTTTTTTTTCGGCAGGCACAGATTCCTTCGCATCGGAACTCCACCGCACCGCACGGCATCCTGCGTGCCGCCGTGTGCAGCGTTTTCAGTTGCGAGCTGCCGCTGCCGCCATTTCGGCGAGGAACGGGCCTTGGGCCGCTTCGGGTTTGCTTTCGATGAGGAAGTCGTCGCGATCCTGGTCCTTGATCCAGTTCGGAGGCTTGCCTCGACCTGTCCACGTCGCTCCCGTGGCCGGATCGCGATACTTCGCCGGCGCACTGGTTTTTTCAGGGATGTAGGGGAACACTTGCTGTTGGGTGAACCCGAAATCGGTCACCAGCTTCTGGACCTTGGACAGGGCAGCGTCGGCCGCCGAGGTGCGGGCCTTGGCAATTTCCATGTCCAGCGCGGCCTTGGCCGCAAGGAGTTCTTTGAGGGACTGTGTCATAGGGGTGCGAAATTTTTGAAGCCAGATTATGGGGCTGTTCGGGCAGCCGCGTGGTGTCCGGATCATGCTGGCCGATGAAAGGAAGGCAGCCCGCCTGAGCCTGCTGCCGAGCCGGGTGACCGCAGGCCCGGGCAGGAAAGCCGGTCTTGCCCTCATCTGTGGTCGCGCGTACTACCCCGCACGGCCGCAGCGATCACGCCAGATGGAATATCCCGCGTTACACCGGCCTGGCAAGGCAGCCCTAAGCTTCCAAGCTGCGAACGAATTCGCTCCCCACCTCGACTCCTAGAAGAGAGTCCACGGCCGCCACCCGCTTCAGCGCTTCGTCGGCGCTGAAGCCATTTCCCGCCAGCACGGCCAATGCGTCGTTGTGCAGGGCATAGGCCAGGTGCGCTGCGATCCGTACGCTTTGATCTGCGTCCACGTTGCTTCCCAGATACCCACTCAGGAGAAGACGGATCTCGCACACGGCTTTCGCCAGGATTTTCTCCTCAGTCAGCTGTTTCATCACGCCCCTTTGCCTTATCGCCCCCACAACTGCCTCCATCGCCTCAATCTGCGCATTGATAAAGGCAAGCAGCTCATTGGAATCGACAACCTCCATGGGATTGCTGGGGTAAGCGCCAATCAGCAAGCTGGAGATGAGTCCCCATTGTTCTCGCACGCGGTTCAGTTGGTTGAACTCATCTTCCGACATCTGAAAATACAACATGGCGACTCCTTAGCGAAATGGCTTGGAGCCGGGCGCGGAGAATGAGTAGGACGCTGCGTACAGATCAGAGAACTGTGGCGCAGTGTTGATTGGTAGGGAAGAGAGCGTTGACCCGCCCACAAAGAAAGCAGCCATAGAGGCCTCCTAGCGTTTCGTTCAACTTCACCTCCTGTTCAGAGAGGTGGCCGGGTACTTGAACACGGTGCTAGCTCCGCCCGCAGCTTTCCCTCGAAAGGTCTTTTATGACTGCGCGCTACCCGGCCATAAAACAGGCGCGCGCAGGCGCACGAATCCTATGGACGAGAAAACGCCACTGCTTTCGAGAGTGGCGGACCGGCTAACAAAAGGTGTGTTCAGCACCTGGAGGCGATGATACCCCACGCCTATGGCAGACTGCCCCGTTCAGTCCTGCCTTGCGTCTGCCCCTTGCCGGCTTGGCGCTCAAGGTGCATCTCCGTCACTCACCACCGAGGATTTCTCATGATCATCACCACCACCCCCCAGATCGAAGGCCGCCGCATCACCCGCTACTGCGGCGTGGTCGCGGGCGAGGCAATTTTGGGCGCCAATGTGTTCAAGGATTTGTTTGCCGGGCTGCGCGACATCGTGGGCGGGCGGTCGGCCACCTATGAGCGCGAGTTGCAGCGGGCGCGCGAGATTGCGCTCAAGGAGCTGGAGGAACGCGCCCAGGAACTGGGCGCGAATGCCGTGGTGGGGGTGGACCTGGATTACGAAGTGCTGGGCCAGGGCAATGGCATGTTGATGGTGTCTGCCAGCGGCACGGCCGTGGTGCTGGAGTAGGCGAGGCCATCGGCCAAGCAGACCAAGCGGGTCAATCAGACCAGAGAAGTCAACGCGGCGCTGTGCCCGGCATCTGCAGGCAGCGGGCCAGCGCCCGCGCCGCCTCGCCCAGGCGCGGGCCGGGGCGGGAGACCACGTCCGTCTCGACCAGGTCCAGCGCGCAGATGCGGCCGGAGCGCACGGCTGGCATGCGGCTCCAGCCGGGGCGGGCGGCAAAGCTGGCTGATGGCGTCTGCGGCGTGTGGATGATGAGTTCGGGCTGCTGGCGCAGCACGTATTCGGGCGTGATGCGGGGGAAGGGACCCAGGTTCTGCGGCAGCACATTGCGCGCGCCCAGGCGCTGCAGCAGCTGGCCTATGAAGGAGTCCGGCCCCGCCGCATAAGGCGTGGCGTCCACCTCGAAATACACCTTCTGCCCGGCGGGCGCTTGCGCAGCCAGCGCCTTGGCCTGCTGGTCCACCTCGGCCTGCATGCGCGCCAGCAGGGCGTTGGCGCGCTGCACCTGCAGCAGCTGGTCGAGCTTGTGCAGTACCTGCTCCAGCTGCGCCATGTCGTTGGCGTCCAGCGCCAGCACGGGAATGCCGAAGCGCTCCAGCTGTGCGATGACGGGTGCGGAATACGCCATCAGCACCACGTCGGGCCTGAGCCGCACGGTGGCCTCGACCAGCGGGGCAAAGGTGTGGCCCAGCTTGGGCAGGGCGGCCACGCGGGCCGGGTGGTTGGAGAACTCGTCCACGCCCACGATGCGCTCGCAGGCGTCCAGCGCGCACAGCGATTCGGTCAGCGAGGGCAGCAGCGAGACGATGCGCTGCGGCACGCGCTCCAGGCGCACCTGGCGCCCGCGCATGTCGGTAATGGTGTAGGGAGTGGCTGTGCTTGTGCTGCCTTGGCTCGCGTCTCCCGTCTTTTGCGCATGGGCGTTGCTGGCGCCGCCCGCGCAGGCCAGCGCGGCGATCAGCAGCAGAAGGCGGGGCAGGCGCACAAGCAGGTGCATGGCGGTCAGGGCAGGGGAGTCCAGCGCACGCTGACGAACACGGTGCGGCCTGCGTTGGCGTAGCCGCGCGTGGGGGCGTAGTCGCGGTCGGCGATGTTGTTGACGCGGGCCAGCAGCGTCCATTGCCTGGTCAGCTGGCGCTGGGCGTAGAGGTTGACCACGCCGTAACCGCCCAGTTGCAGGGTGTTCGCCTCGTCTGCGTAGCGGCCGCTGTACAGCTGCGCTTCGCCGCCCAGCGTCCAGCCGGCCGCCTGGGTGTCGGCGTTGAGCTTGAGCATGCGCTTGGAGCGGTAGGGCAGCAGCTTGCCGGTCTCCAGGTTCTCGGGGTTCATGAAGTCCAGCGAGGCGCCCAGGTTGGCGCTGCCCAGGCGCGTGCTGCCCGACAGCGTCAGGCCGGTGATCTCCGCGCTCTGCCAGTTGCGGTAGCAGTTGCAGGGAAGGGCGCTGTTCCAGTCGTAGGTGATGAGGTTCTTGAACTTGTTGCGGTAGACCACGGTCGAGAGGCGGTTGGCACCGGCCGCATAGTGCAGGCCCGTTTCCACGTTGGTGCTGCTTTCGGGCTTGAGGTCGGCCGCCGCCTGGCCCGTGAAGCGTTCGTACAGCGTGGGCGTGCGGAAGGCCGTGCCGGCCGATGCCACCCAGCGCCAGCGCTCGTCGATCTGCAGGCCGTAGCCCAGGCCGCCCGTGGTCTTGTTCTGCTGGTCGCGCACCTGGTCGTGGCGCAGGTTGGCGTCGAACTGGTGGCGCCCCTCCGTCAGGCGCCAGCCGGCCGACAGGGAGTTCTGCACGCGCCGGCTGTCGGTGTTCTGCGTCCAGGCGTATTGCGTGTCCAGCCTGTCCTCGCGGCGTTCCAGGTCGATGTTGAAACGGTGCTGGCCCAGCGTGAACAGGTTCTGCAGCAGGTAGTTGGTGGAGCGGCCCTTGGCGCTTTCCGACGACTGGGTGTGGCGGTCGCTTTGGCTGTCGGTATGGGAGACCTGGACCACGCTTTTGTACATGGCGTTCCAGCCTGCCTGCCAGCGCAGGCTGCCGGTGGTGTTCTTGACCACGTCGTAGTCGTCGAAAGGCGGCGGGCTCTGGTCGTAGTGGGTGCGCAGGCGGCTGTGCAGCAGGCTGGCGTCGATCTGGTGGATGCCCGTTTTGTAGCCCGCGTTCAGGCCCAGCGAGGTGTTGCTGTAGCCATCCTTGTCCGGGTTGGGCGAGAAGGTGTTGCCGGGGTAGACGTCGAAGCCGTCGCTGCGCTCGTCCGCCAGGTTCAGCCCGTAGGTGAAGCCGTTGGCTCCGCCCTGAAATCCCGTGGCCAGCTTGCTGGTGCCCTGGTTGCCTATGCCCGCCTCGGCATAGGCGCGGGTCTGGCCGTCCGCCCGCTTGGTGAAGATCTGGATTACGCCGCCCATGGCGTCTGAGCCATAGATGGCGGCGGCCGGGCCGCGCAGCACCTCGATGCGCTCGATCTGCGCCAGCGGCAGGGTGGACCAGACCGCGCCGCCCTGCAGCTCCTGCGAGCTGTAGCGCACGCCGTCGATGAACACGGCAGTGTGCTGGTTGCTGGTGCCGCGCAGGTAGACCGAGGTGACCTGGCCCGGCCCGCCATTGCGGTTGATCTGCACGCCCGGCACCTGCACCAGCAGGTCGGCCACGCCCGTGGCGCCGCTGCGGGCAATGGTCTCGGCGTCGATCACGGTCATGTCGGCCGTGACGGTGCGCAGGGACTGTTCGCTGCGCGAGGCGGTGACGACCACCGTATCGAGCTGGGAGGTCTGTGCGCGCTGCGCCTGTTGTGCCTGTTGTACCTGTGCTTGGGCCTGGCAGGCCAGCAGCGAGGCCGCAGCCAGGGCGGACAACGTGCGCAGTACGGGGAACGCCGAGGGCGAGCGAAGAGCGGCGCCAGGGGCGCGCGCGAGGGCGAGGGTGTGCATGGATGCGAGCCAGTTGCGCGCCAGCGACCCCGCCGGCACGGAAACCACAAAGACCGGCTGCGCTGCATGCGCGGCCGGCCGCCTGTTGGCCGGTATCCAGACTGGTGACGCACTCGCCAAGGCCTTCCCGGGCTGTACGCCCAGTGGCACGGGTTTGGCGGGGGCCGGTGCAATGCACGCGGCGTTTCACTCACTGTTGCGGGGGCAGTACATGCGGGCGGCTTTATCTGGCCGCCCCATGTTTCCCGTTTAACCGCAGCCCCTGGGGCTGCTGGCACCAACGGCGGCGATTGTACGGCGGGGCGTTCAGTACCGATGTAAAGCTTGCTTGACATACCCGCCGGTGGCATCGCACAATGTCAAGCATCCTTTACACATTGCGAGAGACTTCCATGAATCAAACAACGGTCACCAACCGCCGCTACCAGAAGGAACTTGGATTTGCGCTGCTGCTCTACATGGCGCTGCTTGTGGGGGCGCTTTTGCTCAGCGCCGACATGCAGGCCGGGGCCCTGCGCACAGCGCTGCTGCTGAGCCCCATGCTGGCGTTTGCGCTGGCCGTGCGGGCCATCGTGCGCCTGGTGCGCGATACCGACGAGTTCCTGCGCAAGTCCATGCTGGAGCAGCTGGCGATTGCGGCGGCGGGCACGGCCGGCATCACCTTCACCTACGGATTCCTGGAAATGGCAGGTTTTCCCAAGCTCAGCATGTTCATGGTATGGCCCTTGATGGGTGCGCTCTGGGTGGCTGCCTCGGTGGCCCACTGGCTGCGCAGCCGATGAGCTGTTCCGCCAAAGTGCCCCTCCCATGAAAAACACCATCCGTGAACTGCGCGCCGAGCGCGGCTGGAGCCAGGCCGCGCTGGCGGACCTGCTGGGCGTGTCGCGCCAGACCGTGAATGCGATCGAGACGGGCCGCTACGACCCCAGCCTGCCGCTGGCATTCGCCATTGCCCGGGTGTTCGAGACCCGGATCGAAGCGATCTTCCAGGAGGGTTGAGCGCAGCGCTCAGGCCACGATCATGACCAGCAGCACCAGGCCCAGCAGGGCCAGGTAGGCCTTGGCATGCAGGGCATCGGGAATGCGGCCGATCAGCGGTGCCGCCAGCCTGATGCCCGTCCACGATCCGGCCGTCAGCAGCGCAAAGGCCTGCAGGTCCACATAGCCCACATGCCAGAGGCCCAGCCCCGCGCCCTGCGATGCCAGCATGTAGGCAGCGGTGCCCGCCACGGCCATGGGCAGAGACAGGGGGCTGGCCATGGCCGTGGCGGCCGCCATGCTGGCGCCGCGCCGGCGCATCAGCGGCACGGTCATCACGCTGCCGCCCACGCCCAGGAAGGCTGCAATCGCGCCAATCGCCAGGCCTGCGATGGCGGCGGGCCTGCGGCCCATGGGCTGCAATTGGGCGGTGGTGCCGTGCACGAAGCCCGGGCGCAGCAGCGCGTCGGCAATGGTCAGCGCAAGGTAGGCAATGAAAGCCCAGCGCACCCAGTCGCCGTTGAGCCAGGTGGCGGCCGCCGCGCCCGCCACGGCGCCGGCCGCGATGAAGCCAGCCAGCGGCCGCACCTGCTCCCACGGCAGGGCGCCCGCGCGGTGCTGGCGCAGCGTGGCCATGGAGGCGCCAAAAATCATCACGCAGGTGGAGGTGGCCACGGCAATGTGCATGGCAGCCTGGCCAATGGCGGAGTCCGCGCCGTGGATGGAGGTCAGCAGCGCATAAAGCAGCGGAACGGCCACGAAGCCGCCGCCAAAGCCGAAGAGCACGGTGGTCACGCCGGCAAGCACACCGAAAGCCAGCAGCAGGAGAGGAAACACAGACAGTCCTTTGGAAAAAACGAGCAAGGACTGAACCTTAGGATGCTGCGGTTTGGCCTGCTTTCGCGGATGGGTCAATAATCCTCGAATTCCTGCCAAAGCCTGTTGGCTGTTTTCCGGACATTCCCATGCTCAACATCCCGCTGCATTCCGTGGACGCCGTGGCGCGCGATGTGCTGGCCATCGGCACCGACTACACGCCTGGCACGCTGCTGCCCACGCACAGCCACCGGCGTGCCCAGTTTCTCTACGGGATGAGCGGGCTGATGGAAGTGGAAACCGACGACGGCGCCTGGACCATCCCGCCCTACAGCGGCGTGTGGATTCCGGCCAGCAAGCCGCACAGCGTGCGCATGCAGGGCGTGAGCACGCGCAGCCTGTACATCGAACCGGCTGCTGCGCCCCGCCCGGGTGTGCACTGCGAGGCCCTGGTCGTCACCCCGCTACTGCACCAGCTGCTGCTGTCCTGCGCCGACCTGCCGGCGCTGTACGACGAAGCAGGCCGCGACGGCGCCCTGGTCACGCTGGTGCTGCATGAGCTGGCCTCGGCCCGCAGCCTGCCGCTGTTCGCGCCCATTCCCCGCGATGAAAAGCTGGCCGCCCTGTGCAAGCAGTTCCTGGCCCAGCCCAGCATCCGCGCCACGCCGCAGGACTGGGCGCAGACGCTGAACAAGAGCCTGCGCACCTTCAGCCGGTTTTTCCAGCAGCACACAGGCATGGCCTTTGGCGCCTGGCGCCAGCAGGCCTGCCTGCTGGCGGCGGTGTCCCGGCTGTCTGCGGGCGCATCGGTCACGCAGGTGGCGCTGGACCTCGGCTATGACAGCCCCAGCGCGTTTTCCACCATGTTCCGCAAGGCGCTGGGCCGGGTGCCTTCGGAGCTGGTGAGCCGGGTCTAGGCGGGAACGCTGGCCTGGGCAGCCGTTTCCCGTGTCATGGCCCAGAACACCAGGGCCGCCAGGCTGAACGCCGCCCCCGCCACGCAGACGCCGTGCCAGCCAAACCGCGCGTAGGCATTGGTGGCAATCAGCGCGCCCAGCCCGCTGCCCACGGCATAGAACAGCATGTACAGGCCCACCAGCCGGCTGTGGGCCTGCGGATTGCTGCGAAAGATCAGGCTCTGGTTGGTCACATGCAGGGCCTGGCCGCCCAGGTCCAGCAGCACGATGCCGGCAACCAGCGCCCACAGGGACTGCTCCAGCAGCGCAATCGGCGCCCAGGCCAGCAGCAGGATCACCAGCGCGCCCAGGCTGGTGCGCTGCGCGAAACCCTGGTCGGCCCAGTGCCCGGCACGGGCTGCTGCCAGTGCGCCCACCACGCCGGCCAGGCCAAAGGCGCCGATGGCCGTGAGCGACAGGCTGTAGGGCGGTGCGCTCAGCGGCAGGACCAGGGCGCTCCAGAAGATATTGAAGGTGGCAAACATCAGCAGGGCCAGCATGCCGCGTGTGCGCAGCATGCGGTCCTGGCGCAGCAGCTGGAGCATGGAGGCGAGCAGCTGCGTGTAGCTGGGTGCATGCAAGGGCACCGCCAGCCGGGGCAGTTGCCGCCACAGGAGCCAGGCCAGGGCCAGCATCAACAGGGCCGAGCAGGCATAGACGCCACGCCAGCCAGCCAGGTCACCCACGGCGCCGGCAAACACGCGCGCCAAAAGCAGGCCGATGAAAACACCGCCCTGGGCCGCGCCCACCACGCGCCCGCGCTCATGCGCCTGGCTGGCGCTGGCCGCATAGGCGATCAGCCCCTGCGTCATGGCCGTGCCCAGCAGGCCCACGGCCAGCATGCCCCCCAGCAGCAGAACGGCCGAACGCGCGGTGCTGACGGCCGCCAGGGCCAGTACCAGGCCCAGCAACTGCAAAAGCATGAGCCGCCGCCGCTCCAGCCGGTCGCCCAGCGGCACCAGCAGCAGCAGTGCCAGCGCGCAGCCGGCCTGCGTGGCGGTGACCACGCCGCCCACGGCCGCATGGCTGATGCCGAAGTCGGCCGCCAGCGCCTCCAGCAGCGGCTGGGCGTAGTAAACATTGGCCACGCTCAGGCCGCTGGCAGCGGCGAACAACAGCACCAGGCTGCGCGGCATGCGGACCGTGTCCGGGGCAGGGAGGGCGTTCATGGGTTGAGTCCAGTTGCAAAACAAAACTAGTTGGATGCTAGTTGAACCAGTTTTGAAATGCAACCAAAATGACGCCATGAAAGAAGACATCCGCCCTGACACACCGCAGCCCTGTCCGGTGGCCCGCTCCCTGGATGTGATCGGCGACCGCTGGTCGCTGCTCATCGTGCGCGATGCCTTTGACGGCATCAGCCGCTTTGGCGATTTCCAGCGAAGCCTGGGCGCGGCCCGCAATATCCTGGCCGACCGGCTGCGCCGGCTGGTGGAGGCCGGCATCCTGGAAACCCGACCGGCCGCCGAAGGCTCGGCCTACCTGGAATACGTGCTCACGGCTCAGGGACTGGAGCTGTTCCCGGTGATCGTGGCGTTGCGGCAATGGGGCGAAGGCCATCTGTTCGCGCCGGGCGAGGCGCATTCGTTGCTGCTGGACCGCCAGACAGGCCTGCCTGTCGCGCCCATGCTGCCGCGCGGTGGTGATGGCCGGGCCTTGCTGCCGGGCCAGACCGTGGTTCAGAAAATCGATTGATGGATATCCATGCTCTCTGCCTTCGTATCACTCATCTACGTACAGATTTCTCCCGAGCGCCTGACGCTGAAGGATCCGAAGACCGGGCAGACCTTGTCGGAGGTTCCCGAGCTGGCCCTGAGTCCGCCGCCCCGGCGCCGGATTCTCGCGGCCGGCCCGCAGGCCAGGCTCGCGGCTGCATCGGAGCCTGCCGAAGTCGTCAATCCCTTCGCCCACCCGCGTTCGCTGATATCGGACTTCATCCTGGCCGAGCAGCTTCTGAAGTACCAGCTCAGGCGCATGCATCGGCGTGCCTGGCTGGCGGCCTCCCCGCACATCGTCATCCATCCGCTGGGCGACCCCGAGGGCGGATTCACCCAGGTGGAACTGAGGGCCTTGCGCGAGCTGGCCAACGCGGCCGGCGCCTCGAAGGTGAATGTCTGGACAGGCCGGCCCTTGACAGACGAGGAATTGCTGACGCGCAAGCCCCCTGCGCAGGGCGGTGTCTGGGAGTGAGGCTTTGCTCCTCGCCATGAAAAAAGCGCCCGTCACAACGGGCGCTTTGTCTGGGTCAGCGCAAGGGCCGGCAACGGGCCATCAGAACCGCGCCATCAGAACCGCGCCGTCATCCCCACGAAGTAGGTACGGCCGCCGTTGTCATAGTTGGCGCCGATGGTGCGGGTTTCCTTGTCGGCCAGGTTGATGATGCCGGCGCGCAGGGTCAGGGTGTCGGTCACGTTGTAGTTCATGGACACGTCAAAGGTCGTATAGGCCTTGGCGAAGGTGGTGGCCGTGCCCGTGGTCACGACTTCCTTGCCCACGTGGCGGGCGCTGAACATGGCGGACCAGCCCTGGCGGATCTGCCACTGCAGCGACGAGTAGATGGACAGCTCGGGCACGGCCAGCAGCGAGGCGCCCGTGCTCAGGTTCTTGGACTCGAACATCTTGGTGATGTTGGTGTTCCAGGTCAGGCCCTTGGCCAGGGGAACGTTCACGAAGCCTTCCAGGCCGCGCGTACGCGCACGCTGGGCGTTGGCCATGCGTGTCCACCAGAAGCCGTTGTAGAAACCCAGCGGCTGGTAGTCGATCTTGTTCTTGAAGTTGGTGTGGAAGTAGGTGGCACCCAGCGCCCAGCCATTGCGGTCCCAGCTGGTACCCAGCTCGAAGTTGGTGCTGGTCTCGGGCTGCAGGTCGGGGTTGCCGGCCATGTAGCAGCCGCGCGTGCCGTCGGCATTCACGCTGGTGTTGGTCCAGCCCATGCCGGCCAGGCTGCGGCAGCCGTTGCCCCCGGATTGCGTGGCGGCGCTGGCCGAGTTTTCCTTCAGGTTGGGCGCACGGAAGCCGCGCGAGACGCCGCCGCGAACCGTCCACTCCGAGGCCGGGTGGTAGACCAGGTAGGCGCGCGGACTCCAGTTGTTGCCGTATTTCTGGTGGTGGTCCATGCGCAGGCCCAGCGTCAGCGCCAGGTTGTCGCGCAGGAAGATCTGGTCCTCGCCGAACAGCGCCCAGGTGGTGGCGCTCAGGCCCGAGCCCGAGACCGGGCGCCCCGCGTAGTCGATGGGAGCCAGGCCGATGGTGTCGCGGTTGTCCAGCGACTCGCGGCGCCACTGCATGCCCAGCGTCATGGCCTGGTCCAGGCCCCACAGCTTCAACGGCTTGTCGATGCGGCCGTCCAGCGTGGTTTCCTTGGAGTTGTTGCCGATGGTGTCGCCCTTGTCCTCGTACTTGTTGTGCACGAGGTTGAGCTTGGAGGTCAGGTCGCCCCAGCGGCCGTCATGGCTGAGGCCGAACTTGGTCTGCTCCAGCTTGCTCAGGCCCCAGGGATAGACCACCTGGTCGCCCGACGCCGTGCGCGCGTCGGAGCCCGTGGCGCGCTGGATGCCTTGCGCGGCCTCGATGCCGATCACCTGGTCGGGCGTGAGCTGCCAGTTGAGCAGGGCGTTGAGGTTTTGCTTGCGCGAGCCGGCCGTGGACTGGTAGGTGCCCGGGAAGCCGCCCGTGCTCTCGTCGGCAGCGCGGTCCGTGTAGTTGCCGCCCAGGCGCAGGCCGAACTTGTCGGACAGCGGGCCGCTGATGTTGAAGCCCAGCTGGCGCGTGTCGCCGCGGTCGCCGTCGGAGGGCTTGCTGTAGTTCAGCGTGGTCGAGCCGCTCCAGCGCTTGCCGATCTTGCGCGTGATGATGTTGATCACGCCGCCCATGGCGTCCGAGCCGTACAGCGAGGACATGGGACCGCGCACCACCTCGATGCGCTCGATCATCTCGGGCGAGATCCAGTCCAGATCCTGCGAGCCCAGGTCGTCGCGGTAGTTGATGCCGGCCGAGTTGCCCTGGCGCTTGCCGTCCACCAGGATCAGCGTGTACTTCTCGGGCAGGCCGCGCAGCTTGATCTTGGACTGGGCGCCCGTGCCGGACAGGCCGCCGGTGACGCCGGGAATGGTGGACAGCAGCTCGCCGATGCTGGTGACGGGCTTGCGCTCGATGTCCTCGCGGGTGATCACGCTGATGCTGGCCGGCGCTTCCTTGATGTCCACGGCCGTGCCCGAGGCGGTCACCACCACGGTGGACAGGGACGTGTCGGCCTTGTTGTCTGCTGACTGGGCATGGGCCATGGCTGTGCATGCCAGGGCGGCGCAAAGAGGAAGCGGGCGGAGCACCGAGATTCTGACCATCTTTGTAAAGTTCCGGTTTGGTTAAAAATCAAGGTGCGAATGATAACGATTTGTATCCACATCTTTTTGTTGGCGTAAAGACAGTTGTTTTTTTGTTCACTCGTTATCTAACTGCTGGACAGGCCAAAGATGCTGTGCACAAGTTTGGTGCGCAGCAAGAGGGGCAGCGGAGGCGCTGAGGGAGGCGCTGAAGGGGGTGCGCAGAGGGAGCGCGGGCGCCAAAGGCCCCCTGCAATGGCCGCCCCCATGCGCAGGGGGGCGGCCGGGAGGTGGTCAGCGCGGTTCGGCTGCCGTGCCTGCAAGGGCGGTGGAACGCTCCGCCGACTGGCGCGATGCCTGGCGGCGCACGAACTGGTAGGCGATGGCCAGCAGGGCAAACCAGGCCGGCGTCACCACCAGCGCCTGGCGCGTGTCGGCCTGCAGGGTGAGCAGGCCCAGGATGGCGGCAAAGAACATCAGGCAGGCCCAGCACATGGCCACGCCGCCGGGCATCTTGTAGCGCGAGGCCTCATGCAGGGCCGCGCGCTGGCGCCGGTAGGCCATGTACGACAGCAGGATCAGCGACCACACGAACATGAACAGAATGGCCGATACCGTGGTCACCAGCGTGAAGGCTTCCACCAGATCGGGCACCACCCACATCAGAAACGCGCCGGCCAGCAGGCAGGTGCAGGAAAACAGCAGCCCGCGCGAGGGCACGCTGCTGCGCGACAGCCGGTGGAAGGCCCGGGGCGCATCGCCCTTGAGCGCCAGGCCGTAGAGCATGCGGCTGGTGGAGAACACGCCGCTGTTGGCCGACGAGGCGGCCGAGGTCAGCACCACGAAATTGATCACGCCTGCGGCGGCCGGCAGGCCTGCGAGCACGAACAGCTCCACGAACGGGCTCTTGCCGGGCACCACGTCGCGCCAGGGGGTGACGGCCATGATGGCGATCAGGGCCAGCACGTAGAACACGATGATGCGCACGGGAATGGAGTTGATGGCCCGCGGCAGCGTGCGCTCGGGGTCCTTGGCCTCGGCCGCCGTGGTGCCCACCAGCTCGATGCCCACGAAGGCGAACACCGCGATCTGGAAGCCTGCGAAGAAGCCCATCATCCCGTTGGGGAACATGCCGCCGTCATTCCAGAGGTTGGACAGGCTGGCCGTGCGGCCAGCAGGCGAGACGAAGGCGGCACCCACCATGTAAAGCCCCGTGCCCACCAGGGCCACGATGGCCACGATCTTGATCATGGCGAACCAGAACTCGATCTCGCCGAACAGCTTCACCGTCAGCAGGTTCAGGCCCAGCAGCAGGCCCACGCAGGCGATGGCCGGTGCCCACTGCGGCAGGTCGGGGAACCAGAATTGGGAGTAGGCCGATATGGCAATCACATCGGCAATGCCCGTGACGATCCAGCAGAACCAGTACGTCCAGCCCGTGAAGAAGCCGGCCCAGGGGCCGAGCAGGTCGGACGAGAAGTCGATGAAGGAGCGGTACTGCAGGTTGGACAGCAGCAGCTCGCCCATGGCCCGCATCACGAAGAACAGCATCACGCCGATGATGGTGTAGACAAAGATGATGGACGGGCCGGCCAGGCTGATGGTCTTGCCCGAGCCCATGAACAGGCCCGTGCCGATGGCCCCGCCGATGGCGATGAGCTGGATATGGCGGTTGGTGAGATTGCGCTGCAGGTCGTCTTGACCGTGCAGGCCCTGGCCGGCTGGCGGGGCCTTGTGTGTCATCAGAGAACTCCGGGGAAGACTGGCAAAGCGATGGCAGAAAGGGGGAATCCGCCTGCCGCGGCCGTGTTTTCAGTCTCTGCATGGAGTCCATGCCTGGAAATGCGGCAGCGCAGCAAAACGGAACGAAGGCCGCGAGGATACCCGAACCTCGCCCTCGCATCGGCCCTGCCGCGCGGCCGCGCTCCGGTGAATGGAGCGGGCTTGATATGGGTGGATCAGCCGCGTTGAGCAGCGATCAGTCGCACTTAACCGTGCTTGGCCGTGCTCAGCCGCGCGCCAGGCGCTTGGCATTGGCCACCGCCGTGCGGTGCACGGGGGCCAGGCCCTTGCCCACCACGCCCCACATGGCGTTTTGCCATTGCGAGGCCTGCGATGCCAGGGCTCCGCCGTTCCAGGTGGAGGTGCTCCAGGGGGTCCACCACATGCGCATCCAGGCCTGCATCAGGGCCTGGCTGGCAACCATGGACTGCATGCCCATCGCCGCCCACGATTGCTGAAAGGCCGTCTGTTTCTCGGACACCATGCGTGTGAATTCACGCCGGTCCCGCGCGGAGGGATTGGCGCCTGCCATGGCCATGCGGGTGAGGCGATGGGCCACGACCTGGGGCGCTGCGACGGCCAGGTCGGTGGCCTGGCGGGCGACCAGGGCGGCCCGGGGATTTTTGCGATTTGCCATGTGCACTCCTGAAGCTGGGTTCACTTTATCCAGATGGATGCCGGCCCGCGTAGGCCGATGACGCAATGCAGCAAAAACGGATTTATCGCGGCTGGGCCTGTGGCGCTGATGCGGCTGCGTCCTGCACGGCAGGGGATACCAGGGCACGCCACCAGCGTTCGCCTGCATGGGGTGCATCCAGGTCCACGCGCTCGCCCATCATGGGGGTGGCCACAGCAATGCCGTGCTCGGCACCCAGGGCCAGCACGCGCTCGAAGGGGTCCCACCAGGCATGCATGGCCAGGCTGAAGGTGCCGTTGTGAATGGGCAGCAGCCAGCGTCCGCCCAGGTCGCGGTGGGCCTGCACGGTCTGGGCCGGGTGCATGTGCACATAGGGCCAGTGCGGGTCGTAGGCGCCGGTTTCCATCAGCGTGAGGTCGAAGGGGCCGAAGCGCCGGCCGATTTCCGCAAAGCCGTCGAAATAGCCGCCGTCGCCGCTGAAGAAGACACGCAGCGTGTCGGCGCTTGCCAGGTCCTCGATGACCCAGGACGCCCACAGCGTGCGGTTGCCGTCGCGCAGGCCCCGGCCCGAGAAATGCTGGGCCGGCGTGGCCGTGAAGCGCAGGCCGTCCACCTGCACGTCCTGCCACCAGTCGAACTGGCGCACCTTCTCGGGGGCCACGCCCCAGTCCATGAGCCGGTCGCCCACGCCCAGCGTGCACAGGAAAAAGTCGACCCGGGGCGCCAGGGCGCGGATGGTGGCACGGTCCAGATGGTCGTAGTGGTCGTGCGAGAGCACCACGCCGCGCAGCGCGGGCAGTTCATGCAGGGCGATGGGCGGCGCATGAAAGCGCTTGGGGCCGATGAAGGAAAAGGGCGAGGCGCGCTCGGCAAACACCGGGTCGGTGATCCACCAGCCGCCGCGCAGTTTCATCAGCAGCGTGGAGTGGCCCAGGCGGTACAGGCTGCGCTCGGGCGCGGCGGCCAGGTCGGCCGGGGTGAGCCGCTGCACGGGCAGGGGCGCGGCAGGCTCGGTGTCCTTGGGCTTGTTGAAGAAAAAGTCCCACATCACCTTGGCGTCGGGCTGGGGCGCGTTGGCGGGGCGGGGATGGACGTTGCGAAAGCGCCCGCCCGCCGACTGGGGTGATTGGGCGTAGTCGGCAATCGGGGCGCGGAAGATGCGAGGTGTTTTCACGGTGCTCCGTCGGTGTTCAGGCCGCCGCCATCATGGAACCGGTGGCGCAGCCCTGTCGAGATGGTGGTCTTGGCGGCCCGATTCAAGGCGCCTTGCGTGTCGTCATGTAAACAAAAAAGGAGCTGCCCCTGCAGGCAGCTCCTTGTCGTGATGGCCGCAAGCTGGGCCTCAATGGGCGCCGGCCGCCTCGGCACCGCCGGCATGGCCCGCAGGGCGCCTGGTCATCCAGATCAGCACGATCAGCACCAGGAACAGCACGGACGACGCCAGGAAGATGTCGTCCGCCGCCCGCGTGTAGGCCTGCTGGTCGATAAGCCGGTTGATCTGGGCCAGCGCCTGCGCCTGGCTCAGGCCTGCGGCCTGTAGCCCCTGCAGGGTGACGCCGAACACGCCCTGGCCCTGGATCAGCCCTTCGGTCAGATGGGCGTGGTGCAGCGCGGCGCGGTTTTCCCACAGCGTAGTGGCGATGGAGGTGCCCATGGCACCCGCCGTGATGCGCACGAAGTTGCTCAGGCCGGCGGCGGCCGGGATACGGTCCGGCGAGATGCCCGACAGCGTGATCGTCGTCAGCGGGATGAAGAAGAACGCCATGGCCCCGCCCTGGATCAGCGTGGGCACCAGGATGTGCATGAAGTCCGTCTCCACCGTGAAGCGCGAGCGCATCCACAGCACCAGGGCGAACACCACGAAGGCGCCCGTGGCCATCTTGCGCGGGTCCCACTGCGTGACCTTGCGGCCCACCAGCGGCGTCAGGATGATGGCGAAGATGCCCACCGGCGCCAGCGCCATGCCGGCCGTGGTGGAGGTATAGCCCATCCACTGCTGCAGCCACAGCGGCAGCAGCACCACGTTGCCGAAGAACAGGCCGTAGGCAATCGACAGTGCCACCGAGCCCGCCGCGAAATTGCGGCGCATGAACAGGCGCAGGTCCACCACCGGGTGCGCATCCGTCAGCTCCCAGACCAGGAAGACCACGAAGCTCACGATGGCCAGCACGCACAGCGTGACGATCTCGCCCGAGGCGAACCAGTCCAGCTCCTTGCCCTTGTCCAGCATCAGCTGCAGCGCGCCCACCCACAGCACCAGCAGGGCCAGGCCCACGGAGTCGATGGGCAGCTTGCGCGTAGGGGTCTCGCGGCTGCGGTAGATGCTCCAGGTCATCAGGGCCGACAGCAGGCCCACGGGCACGTTGATGTAGAAGATCCAGGGCCAGGAGATGTTGTCCGTGATCCAGCCCCCCAGCAGCGGCCCGACCACGGGCGCCACCAGGGTGGTCATCCCCCACAGCGCCAGCGCCACCCCGGCCTTGGCCGGCGGGTAGCTGGACAGCAGCAGTGTCTGCGACAGCGGGATCATGGGCCCGGCGACCAGCCCCTGGAGCACGCGGAACAGCACCAGCAT
The DNA here is from genome assembly GCF_000632165.1 of Delftia sp. RIT313. NCBI lineage: Bacteria > Pseudomonadati > Pseudomonadota > Betaproteobacteria > Burkholderiales > Comamonadaceae > Delftia > Delftia sp. RIT313. The sequence continues at coordinate 34,377 of NZ_JFYT01000044.1, forward strand.
CTCCAGCGACGAGGCAAAGCCGCACAGCCAGGAGGTCAGCACGAACAGCAGCACGCTCATGGTGAACAAGCGCACGGCGCCGAAGCGCTGCGTGAGCCAGCCCGTGAGCGGCACCGAGATGGCATTGGCCACGCCAAAGCTGGTGATCACCCATGTGCCCTGGCTGGGGCTGACGCCCACGTCGCCCGATATCGCCGGAATGGCGACGTTGGCAATGGACGAGTCCAGCACGTTCATGAAGGTGGCCAGCGACAGGGCCAGCGTGCCCAGGGCCAGCTGGGCGCCCTTGAGCGGTGCGGGCCGTGCGGGCATGGCAGGCGATGCCGAGGGTGGCGCGGCAGGCGGCACGGTCGGCCCACCCGGCTGCGCCGGCTCCGGCACGGCGGTGGTAGAGGAAGTCATAGGCAGTCCGCGTAGGTTCTGGGAAGGCGGGGAAGCGATGCCTGCTTACTTGGACTGCGTGGCCTGCGCGTCAACCGGCGCGGAGGCCACTGCGGCTGGCGCCTTGCCCTGTGCCCTGTCTTGCGCATCGGCCATGGCGACGGGCGGCAGCTCGGGCAGCTGCTTGAGCGGTGCCACGTTCTGGCCTGCCACGATGTGGGCGATGCGTTCCTCGGCCTGCGGCAATGCCATGTCGTAGATGGAGGTCTGGGCCACGGGGGCATTGCGCGTGGCGGTTGCCAGGACTTCACCCTGCTGGTCGCGCACGTCCACCTTGGCCTCCATCGACAGGCCCACGCGCAGCGGGTGCTGGGCCAGGTCTTCCTGCGACAGTGCAATGCGCACGGGCACGCGCTGCACCACCTTGATCCAGTTGCCGGTGGCGTTTTGCGCGGGCAGCAGCGAGAAGGCCGCGCCCGTGCCTGCACCCATGCCCACCACGGTGCCGTGATAGCTGATCTTGTCGCCGTAGACATCGGCCGTCAGTTCGGTCTTCTGGCCTATGCGCAGCTGGGCCAGCTGGCTTTCCTTGAAGTTGGCATCCACCCAGAGGTTGTGCAGGCCCACCACGGTCATCAGCGGCGCGCCCGAGGCCACGCGCTGGCCCAGTTGCACGCCGCGCTTGGCCACATAGCCTTCCACGGGCGAGACCAGGCGCGTGCGCTGCAGCGCCAGATAGGCCTCGCGCACCTTGGCGGAAGCGGCGATCACGCTGGGGTGCTCTTCGGCGCTGCTGCCCTTGGTCTGGGCTTCGGCAGCGGTCAGCTGCGCCTTGGCGGCGCGCACGGCGGCTTCTGCTGCAGAGGCGGCATTGCCTGCCGTGCGGGCCAGGGACTGGGCGTGGTCGAACTCTTCCTTGCCCACGGCGCCCGTGGCCAGCAGCGGGCGGCGGCGGTCCACGTCCTCGCGGGCGCGGGCGGCATCGGCCTGCAGGCGGGCCAGGTCGGCCTCGCGCTGGGCCACCTGGGCGACCAGGGGGGCATTGTTGGCGTACAGCGTGCGCACCTGGCGCACGGTCTGGGCCAGTTGCGACTCGGCCTGGGACAGGGCAACCAGGGCATCGGCCGAGTCCAGCTGCACCAGCAGCTGGCCGGGCTTGACGTAGTCGGTGTCGTCGGCGCCGATGCTGATCACCGTGCCGCCGATCTGCGGCGTGATCTGCACCACGTTGCCCGCCACATAGGCGTTGTCCGTGGTCTGGTAGTTGCGGGCCACCATCCAGTGCCAGCCGCCCCAGGCGACGGCGGCCACCGCGACTGCGGCGGCGATGAGGGTCAGGCCCTTGCGGCGACCCTGCGGATTGGCCACGGGCGAGGCTGCGGCCGGTGCGGCGGCAGGGCTGGGTGCTTGCTTGTTGGAGTCGGTCATGGTGTACGGCGCTTTGTTATCTGTGAATGTGGTTGTGCGGCCGGGGCAGGGAGCTGGCGGTCTGTCACGCTGGCTGGCGGTCTGCCCGGTGGAGGGTCAAGAGTGCGGTGGATTCCTGTGCGGGTTGCGATCTCAGTGCTGGCTGACCTGCACGGCAGCCGTGCCATCGGTCCAGCCGCCGCCCAGCGCCTTCATCAGCGACACGCGCGTGTCCAGCGCGCGGGCGCGCAGGTCCACGTCCAGGCGGCGCTGGGTGATCACCTGGGTTTCGGTGTTCAGCACCGTCACCTGGCTGGCCAGGCCTGCCTTGTAGCGCTGCACGGCAAAGTCGTAGGCGCGTTCGGCCTTCTCCAGCGACTCGGCCTGCAGCTGCTGTTGGCGCACCAGCGATTGCACGGAAGTGATGGCGTCGCCCGCTTCCTTGACCGCATCGAGCACCACGCCGTTGTACTGGGCAATGGCGGTGTCCAGATCGGCCTGCGTGCCGCGCAACTGGGCGCGCAGGCGCTTGCCGTCGAACAGGGGCAGGCGCAGCGCGGGCGTGATGCCCATCTGGCGCGAGCTGCCCTTGAACAGGTTGTCCAGGCCGATGGCATTGAGGCCGATGAAGGCCGTGAGATTGATATCGGGATAGAAATCCGCCCGCGCGCTCTCTATGCCCTGCGTTGCGGACTCCACGCGCCAGCGCGCGGCCACCACATCGGGGCGGCGGCCCAGCAGGTCGGCACCCAATTGGCCAGGCACGGCCTGGATCTGCAGCGCGGCCAGACGGGGCGACAGCTGCAGCTGCGCCTCGGGCGCCTGCCCGCAGAGCACGGCGATGGTGCGGCGCGCCAGCGTGATCTGCTCGTCCAGCATTTCGATCTGGGTACCGGCATCGGGCAGGCCGGCCTGGGCCTGGGTCAGCTCCACCTGGCTGTCCAGCCCGGCGCGCGTGCGCTGCTGGCTCAGGTCCAGCAGCGACTGGCGCTGGGTCAGCGTGCGGCCAGCCACATCCTTTTGGGCAATCAGGCGAGCCAGCGCCACATAGCTGCGCGCCACCTGGGCGGCGAGCTGGTTGGCGGCGGCGGCACTGTCGGCCTGGGCGGCACGGGCCTGGCCCAGGGCGGCCTGCAGGTCGGCGGCATGGCGGCCAAAGAAATCCGGTGTCCAGCTCAGGCCGGCCTGCAGGTTGCCGGTGTTGTAGGTATGGCCGGCAATGGGTGCGGGCACCAGGCCGTTGGCGCTGTAGTGCTGGCGCGTGGCGTCGACGCCGAGCGTGCCGCGCACATCGGTGGCCGTGCTGGTGGCCGTGGCCAGGGCGGCAGCCTTGTCGAAGCGGGCGCGGCTCATGGCCAGGCTGGGGCTGCCCTGCAGCGCCTGGGCGATCAGCGCATCCAGCTGGGCATCGCCCAGGGACTTCCACCAATCGGCGGCGGGCAGGCTGGTATTGGCGCCTGTCTCGGACTGGGCCGTCAGACCCAGTTCGGCGGCGCCCAGCCGGGCCAGCGGCTCATGGGCCGGGCCCTGGGAAGCACAACCGGCCAGGGCCAGCGCGGCGCACAGGGTGGCCGCTGCGGCGGCCACGCGGCGGGGCGCAGCGGACACGGAAACAAAGGATTTGGGCATGGTGGTCTGCCTGTTGGGGGTCAAGAATCAGGAAATCGGAAACAGGGGCGGAAAAAGGGGGCTGGCGCTGTCAGTCGACAGGCGTGGCAGGCGCAGGGGCCGGCGGAGCAGCTTCCGGCGCGCGCATCGCATCGCCGTTGGCCAGCAGGCGGCGCAGCATGTCCAGCAGCTGGCGCGACTCGTCATGGCTGAAGCCGGCCATATGGGCATTCATCACGCTGGACAGCACCTGCGGCACCTTGGCCGCCATGGCGCGGCCTTCATCGGTCAGCACCAGCTTGACCACGCGCCGGTCCACCGTGGAGCGCTCGCGCCGCAGCATGCCCTTGGATTCGAGCCGGTCCAGCGCCCGCGTGATGGAGGCCGGATCCAGCCCCAGGTCACGCGCCATGCCGGCATTCGTGGCATCGCTGCACAGCAGCAGCTTGTACAGCGGCAGCCACTGCACATAGGTCAGCTCATGCTCGGCCAACTGCGCATCGGCCTGCTGGAGGATGGAACTGAGCACCTTGCGCATGAGGAACCCCACGCTCTCGAAGGGCGTGTAGCTGCCTGGGCTGTAGAAGTCCGAGGGCTGCAGGCCGTTGGGCAGGGGAGGCTGGGTCATGGTGTCTGCGGGTGAAATAATTGACTGCGCAATGATTGTTGCGGCAATTATTGCAGAAACACCGGTTGACCGTGTGACGCGAGGGTGCCGGGGACGGGATCAGGGTTATCCAGACCCGCCGGTGGCTTTCAGCTCCTCAGATCCGCCACCGGCCGCCTTCAAGCTCACTTGTCCTGGGCCACCGCATGTCCCTTCTCCAGCCTTGCTACCGCCTCCCGGTAGGCGGGGCTGGCGCGCAGCTGCTGGTAGCGCTCCAGGCCGCGCTGGTATTCGGTGGAGCGGACATCGATCTCGCGGTCCGAGAGATAGGTGAGTCCGGCGCGGTGCCACATTTCCAGGTCGGCCAGCACCTGGGCGCGGCTGAGGTCGGTGGGGGCAGCGGTGGAGGAGGGCGCGGCGTCCTGGGCGAGGGCGGTGCCGGCCAGGCCCAGGCTGAGGGCGGCCAGGGCGATGAAGCGGGTGAAGTCGGAAGTGCGCATGGGGAACCTTTCAGGTGAAGCGAAGTGATGAGGGCTTCATGGTCCCGCCGCCGCCCTGGCCGGCACAGCCGTTTGCGACGCACTGCAGCATGGCGGGAGCCAATGGCCGTTGGGTTTCGTGAAATGTCAGGAGGGCAGGCGCGGCCAGCCGAGGAGCGCCGCCAGCCATGGAAATGGGTTGAGCGGCGCTTGTGCGGCACTTGTACAGCAGATAATTTCAAGTTAATCGAATAAATCGGCATAAACAGCTGTGAAATGGCTGATGGAAGCATGAATCGGCAGCAAATTCCAGCTGCGCAGGCCGACAATCGCCGCTCTCCATGTCTTCATCCATTCCACTTTCCCCCGCTGCCGTTTCGGCAGATTCCGTCTCCCGCAGTTCCGAGGCCTTTCGCGGCTTCAGGGATGCGATTCCCGTGATGCTGGGCTTCGTGCCCTTTGCCCTGGTGCTGGGCGCGCAGGCCGTGCAAAAGGGGCTGGCACCGCTGGAAGTTCCTCTCATGACCGGGATGAACTTCGGCGGCGGCTCGGAGTTCACGGCCATACGGCTGTGGACGTCGCCGCCGCATGTGCTGCTGATCGTCGCCATGTCCTTCCTGGTCAATTGCCGGCACATCCTGATGGGTGCGGCGCTGGCGCCGTATCTGCGCCATCTGCCCAGGCGCCGTGCGCTGCCGGCACTGTTCTTCATGTGCGATGAAAGCTGGGCGCTGGCCCTGGCAGACGCGCAGCGCAGTGCCGCCCGGCGCGTGAGCCTGCCTTACTACATGGGCGTGTCGGCGGGCTTGTACATGGCCTGGGTGTCGTGCACGGCGGCCGGTGCGTTTCTGGGGCCGCGCATTGGCGACCTGGAGCAGTACGGCTTCGACATGGCGTTCACCGCCGTGTTTCTGGTGCTGCTGCGCGGCATGTGGAAGGGCGTCAGGCCTTGCCGGCCCTGGCTGGTGAGCCTGCTGACGGCGGCCCTGGTCTACAAGCTGGTGCCTGGCGCCTGGTATGTGGCGGCCGGCGCCGTTTCGGGCCTGATCTGCGCGGCCTTGCTGGCGCCCAGGAGCTGAGCGATGGAAGCCACAACCTTGCTGACGCTGGTGCTCATGGCGTGCAGCACGTATTTCACGCGGGTGATCGGCTACCTGCTGCTGCGCGGGCGCACGCTGAGCCCGCGCATGCAGTACGTGATGGAAAGCCTGCCGGGCTGCGTGCTGATCTCGGTGATTGCTCCGGCGTTTGTGTCCGAGCGGCCGGCCGATCTGCTGGCCCTGGTGGTGACGCTGGTGGCCGCGAGCCGGCTGCCCATTCTGCCGACGGTGCTGATCGGCATTGCATCGGCGGCAGCGCTGCGGCATGTGCTGGGGTGATTGCGTGCGGGGCAGCGGTGTTTTTGGCCTTCAGTTCGTGCGCCGGTGGTCGATGTACGGGGCATGCAAGTCTCATCCTCCACATCGGCTTCCGCCTCGGGAGCCGCTTCATCCTCCGGCGGCAATGACATCGCTGCGTTGCAGCGCAAGCTCAAGGAGCTGCAGCAGGCGCTCAAGGAAGTGTCTTCCGAGAACATCGACGCCAAGGCCAAGCAGACGAAGGCCAAGCTGCTGCAGTCGCAGATCATGATGGTGCAAAGCCAGATCGAGGCGCTCATGCGCGCCAGGCAGCAGGCCCAGATCGACAAGCAGCGCGAGCAGCAGCAGGCGGCCGAAGCCAAGTCGCCGTCCCAGCCGAAGAGCAACAAGGCGCCCGGACTGGGTGGCCTGGTCGACGTCTACGTCTGAATGGAAATGGCTCGTGCTTTCACGGGCCATTTTTTTGATGATATCAATGTAACTTACATGAATGGATTGGCCGTGCCTTGGATGGGTTGGCCTGGCAACGGGGTTGAGGGCAGGGGCGGGGCATCCGCACTGTGGCGGGCGTCTTTACACATCTCGCGGAACTTATTGAGTTTTGTCTCTCAAGAAATCGGCCACCGCTACCGATAAGGCAGCTAATGTGACTGCCTGGATGCGATAGCGATGGCCTATACCGACGGCAGCACTGGGCCAGAGGTTCTGCGATGAAAAAACTCAGCGATGTGCGTATCGGTACCCGGCTTACAGCCGTCTTTCTTGTCCTGCTGGTCTGCCTGATGGCCGTAGGGGGCGTCGGCGCAAGGGCGCTGGGCCATGTGTTTTCGGGCACGGAGACCCTGTACCAGGACCGTGTGGTTCCACTCAAGCAGCTCAAGCAGATTGCGGATGCCTATGCCGTCAACGTCATAGACACGGTCAATAAAGCCAATGCGGGCCTGATCACGGCGCAGGAGGCATCGGCCAGCATCTCGGGCACGCTGCCCGCGATCGAGGCCGCCTGGCGCAGCTACTCATCCACCCAGCTCACCACGCAGGAGGCGATGCTGGCCAAGCAGGCCCAGGCACTGTTCGCGCCGGCCAACCAGAGCATCGACAAACTGCTGCAGCGCCTCAAGCAGCTGGACGGCAAGAAGGCCGGCAGCCTGGATGAGTTCGACGGCGCGCTGTATGCCAGCATCGACCCCATCAGCGCCAAGATCGGCGAGCTGGTCGAGCTGCAGCTCAAGACGTCGGAGGATGTCTATGGGGACTCCAGGGAGGTTTTTGCACGGTCGCAGATGCTGATCTACGGTTTTGTGGCGGCGGCCGTCATCCTGGCCGTGGCCCTGGGCTACATGGTCACGCGCTCCATCACGGTGCCCTTGAAGTCGGCCGTGGAAGTGGCCCGGCACATCGAGCAGGGCGACCTGGCTTCGGAAATCCAGGCCACTGGGCGTGACGAGGTCGGCGACCTGCTGCGCTCCATGAGCGCCATGCGCGAGTCGCTGGCAAACATCGTGGGCGATGTGCGGCGCGGCGTGGAGTCGGTGACCACGGCCTCCAGCCAGATCGCTGCCGGCAACCAGGATTTGAGCAGCCGCACCGAGCACCAGGCCTCCAGCCTGCAGGAAACGGCGGCGTCCATGGAGCAGCTGGCCGGCAACGTGGGCCAGAGTTCCGAGAACGCGCGGCAGGCCAGCGCCCTGGCCGTGCGTGCCAAGGAGGTGGCCGGCGTGGGCGGCGGCGCGGTCGCCAGGGTCATCGGCACCATGGACGAAATCTCGGCCAGCAGTGGAAAGATTGCCGAGATCACGGGCGTGATCGACTCCATTGCCTTCCAGACCAATATCCTGGCGCTCAATGCAGCGGTGGAGGCCGCGCGGGCTGGCGAGCAGGGCAGGGGCTTTGCCGTGGTGGCCGGGGAAGTGCGCTCCCTGGCCCAGCGCAGCGCCGCAGCGGCGCGGGAGATCAAGGCACTGATCACGGCATCCACCGACAAGGTGCGAACAGGCGGCAACCAGGTCCGGGAGGCAGGCAAGGCCATGGATGCCATTGAAGCCCAGGTGAGCGAGGTGGCGTCGCTGATCGAGGCCATCTCTGCCTCCAGCGTGGAGCAGAGCGGTGGCCTGGGGCAGATCACCCAGGCCGTCTCCCAGATGGACCAGGTCACGCAACAGAATGCCGCCTTGGTGGAAGAGTCGGCAGCCGCTGCAGCCAGTCTGGAACGGCAGGCGCGGGTGCTTGCACAGGCGGTGGCCACGTTCCAGATCAGCTCGGCGAAGGAGATCGGCATGGCGAGCCCCGGCCTGACACTGGCAGCTGCTTGACGCAGACCCAGGAAGAGCGTGCGCAGTGCGCTCTTCCTTTCTTTTGATCAATTCAATGTAACTTACATGAATTGAATCGATATCAAAAATAAAAAAAGCCGCCGTTTTGAGCGGCGGCTGCTTGTCAGGAACAGGGGGTCAACCTGCGCTGTTGCGACCTTGCCAGCGCTCGGCAGGCTTGCTGTACATGGCGGCGATCTGCGACTCGAACCGCGTCATGAGGTTGTTGCGCTTGAGCTTGAGGGTAGGCGTCATCAGCCCGTTTCCTATGGTCCAGGGCTCCAGCTCCAGATGCACGGCGCGTGGCACGGCATAGCGGGCAAAGCTGGCCACCTGCTTTTCGATGCGTGCCAGTGCCTCGCGTTCGGCGGCGGAGTGGTTCAGGCTCTGGGGGTCTTCGGGATCCAGGCCCAGGCGCCGGGCCATGGCCTGCCATTCGCCGCGTTCGATCACGGCCACGGCGGCGATGAAGGGGCGGTCTTCGCCCACGACAAAGACCTGGGTGAAGAACGGGTCGCCGGTAATGGCCAGCTCCAGGTCGGCCGGCGGAATCTTTTCGCCGGTGGAGGTGACGATGATTTCCTTGATGCGTCCCTGTATGCGCACGCGCCCGTCCTCGATCACCGCCTGGTCGCCCGTGCGCAGCCAGCCGTCGTCGGTGAAGGTCTTGGCGGTGTCTTCGGGGCGCTCCCAATAGCCGCGCATCACGCAGGGGCCACGCACCTGCAGCTCCCGGTTCTCGCCAATCCGCACCTCCACGCCGGGCAAGGCGCGGCCCACGGTGGCGGGGTGGTTGTCCTCCAGCGTGTTGGCGCAGACCACGGGTGAGGTTTCCGTCATTCCATAGCCCTGGATCAGCGGCAGGCCCAGGCCCAGAAAACAGCGCGCAATCGTCGGCGACAGCGGCGCGCCGCCACTGACGGCCACGCGCACGCGGCCACCGAACTGGGCCAGCAGCGGCTTGGCCACCAAGTGGTTGAGCACCGGCCAGGGCAGCCATTGCATCCAGCCCGGCACTTCGGGCTGGGGCGCTTGCGCATCGGCAATGCCTTGTGTTTCACAAAATCGCTGCCAGCCCCTGGCCTGGGCCAGTTCGAACAGCTGGGCCTTGAGCGGTGCACGGGCCAGCGTCTCCATGACCTTGGCGTGCACGCGCTCGTAAATGCGTGGCACGGACACCAGCACCGTGGGGCGCTGGGTCTTGAGATCCTCGGCCAGCTGAGCCACGGAGCGCGCATAGGCCACGCAGGCGCCCACTGCCAGCGCCAGGTAGTAGCCAGCCGTGCGCTCGAAGGTGTGCGACAGCGGCAGGAAGGAGAGGAAAACATCGTCGCTGCGCGGCTGCAACCGCTGCATCACGGCCTGCACGTTGGAGACCACGTTGCGGTGCGTCAGCATCACGCCCTTGGGCTTGCCCGTGGTGCCCGAGGTGTAGACCACGGCGGCCAGGTCCTCGGCAGAGGGAGGCGGGGGCAGGGGGACTGCGCCGCCTTCAGCGAGCCATTGGGCCAGCGGCTGCACCGGGATCTGGCGCAGGGCCTCCAGGACGGCGGCATCGCCTTCGGTTTCAGGCTCTGCGGCCCGGGAAGCCTGCTTGGCCGATGCCACGACCACCTTGCGCAGCGCAGGCAGGGCCTGGCCCGTGGCGCAGATCTTGTCCCAGGTGGATTGCTGTGCCACGAACAGCATGGACACCTGGGCGTTGGCCAGGATGTAGGCAATGCTGCCCGCGTTATCTATGGCGTGCAGCGGCACGGGCACATGGCCGCAGCGCAGGCTGGCCAGGTCGATGGACATGGCGTCCAGACCGTTGGGCAGCAGGATGGCGATGCGCGATCCTGTCGGCAGCTCCTGCGCGGCCAGCGCCTGCGCCCAGAGGGCCACACGCTCGCCGGCCTGTGCCCAGTTCAGAGTCTTCCAGCTGCGCGCATCCTCGTCATAGGCCCGGTAGGCCTCGCCTGCGGGCGTCTGCTGCACGCGCAGGGCCAGCATTTCCACCAGGGTGGAGGCCGTGGCCATGCTGGCATCGGCTGGCAGGCTCATGGCCAGGGAAGGGGCGCGGGCTGGGTCTTGGATGCTCATGCGAGGAGGGTGCGGGCCGAAGTGGATGTAGCCGCTGATGATAGCCGGGGCTTTCCGCAGGCCCTGGCGTCAGCTTCGGACATGAGCGGATGCGGCGCACGCGTTTATGCTGCACTGCAGCGTTTCGTGTGTCCACTCTGAAACCAACCAGGAGCCGCATGTCTGCCTACGTCGCCACCGTTGCACACCGGGCCCGATTCCAGACGGGGCGGCCGCCTGCGCGTCATGGCCGCGCCAGAGGGTGCCGGCTGTGCAAGAGCGCCGAGCGGCAGGCTTCAGGAAGCCGCAGCCAGGCCGTTCTGGAAATGCTGACGCATGGCCTGGGCCGCTGCAGCGCCATCGCGGCGCAGCAGGGCCTGCATGACGGTCTCGTGCTCGGCCAGCGAATCCTCGATGCGGCCCTGCTTGAACAGCGACTTGTGGCGGTTGAGCTTCATTACCTTGCGCAGATCGGCCACCAGCTGGTTGCGCCAGCGGTTGTCGGCAATCTGCAGCAGCTGCATGTGAAAGCTCTCGTTGAGTTCGAAGAAGCGGTCTGCATCGCGCGTCTGCGCCTTGAGTTCCTCGTGGGTCTGCTGCAGGGCGGCAAGCTCTTCGTCGCTGCCCGATTCGGCCACCACCTGAACGGCATCGGATTCCAGCAGGCTCAGCAGGTGATAGACATCGGCAATGTCCTTGGACGACACCTCGGTCACATAGGCGCCACGGCGCACCTTCATGGTGACCAGGCCCTCGGCGGCCAGCACCTTCAGGGCCTCGCGCAGCGGGGTGCGGCTGATGCCGTATTCCTCGGCAATCTTCAGTTCGTCGATCCAGTCACCGGGCGCCAGCTCGTGCTCGAAGATGCGCAGGCGCAGCTTCTCTGCAACCTGTTCGTAGAGAGCGCGGGGAGTGAGGGTGTTTGTCGACATGTGGCCCGGATTGTATCGGCAAAGATATTTTGAATGAATAATTATGAATGATGTAAACTGCGGCAGCTCTGGGGCATGCCCTCAAGGGCACCTGTCATTCACGAGCCTGAGAACATGAGACAAGACCATCCGACAGCGCAGAACGGCCAGGAATTCGCAACTGCCGACCTGCAGAAATGGGCCCAGGCGGCCGCCAAGGCCGCTCCCGGGGGCGACATCCAGGCACTGCACTGGACCACGCCCGACGGCATCGACCTCAAGCCGCTGTACACGGCGGCAGACACGGCCCACCTGCCCCATACGGATAGCCTGCCAGGCTTCGAGCCCTACATCCGCGGCCCGCAGGCCACCATGTACGCGGGCCGGCCCTGGACCATTCGCCAGTACGCGGGCTTTTCCACGGCCGAGGAGTCCAACGCCTTCTACCGCAAGGCGCTGGCCGCCGGCGGGCAGGGCGTGTCGGTGGCCTTCGACCTGGCCACGCACCGCGGCTACGACAGCGACCATCCGCGTGTGACGGGCGATGTGGGCAAAGCCGGCGTGGCCATCGATTCGGTCGAGGACATGAAGGTGCTGTTCGACCAGATCCCGCTGGACAAGATCAGCGTGTCCATGACCATGAACGGCGCCGTGCTGCCCGTGCTGGCCGGCTACGTGGTGGCGGCCGAGGAGCAGGGCGTGGCCCAGGACCAGCTGTCGGGGACCATACAGAACGACATCCTCAAGGAGTTCATGGTCCGCAACACCTATATCTACCCGCCCCAGCCGTCGATGCGCATCATCGGCGACATCATCGAGTACACGAGCAAGAACATGCCCAAGTTCAACTCGATCTCGATCTCGGGCTACCACATGCAGGAGGCGGGCGCCAACCAGGCGCTGGAACTGGCCTTCACGCTGGCCGACGGCAAGGAGTACGTCAAGACCGCCACGGCCAAGGGCATGGATGTGGACGATTTCGCGGGCCGGCTGTCCTTCTTCTGGGCCATCGGCATGAATTTCTACCTGGAAATCGCCAAGATGCGCGCGGCCCGCCTGCTGTGGTGCCGCATCATGAAGGGCTTCGGCGCCAAGAAGGCCAAGAGCCTGATGCTGCGCACGCACTGCCAGACTTCGGGCTGGTCGCTGACCGAGCAGGACCCCTACAACAACGTGGTGCGCACGACCATCGAGGCCATGGCCGCGGTGTTCGGCGGCACGCAGAGCCTGCACACCAACAGCTTTGACGAAGCCATTGCGCTGCCCACCGAGTTCTCGGCCCGCATTGCGCGCAACACGCAGCTGATCATCCAGGAAGAGACCCACATCACCAATGTGATCGACCCCTGGGCCGGCAGCTACATGATGGAGAAGCTGACCCAGGACATGGCCGACGCCGCCTGGAAGATCATTGAAGAGGTCGAGGCCATGGGTGGCATGACGGCCGCCGTGGATTCGGGCTGGGCCAAGCTCAAGATCGAGGCCGCCGCCGCCGAGAAGCAGGCGCGCATCGACTCGGGCAAGGATGTCATCGTCGGCGTCAACAAGTACAAGCTGGCCAAGGAAGACGCCATCGACATCCTCGAGGTGGACAACGTCAAGGTGCGCGACAGCCAGATCGCACGCCTGAACCAGATCAAGGCCAGCCGCGATGCAGCCAAGGTCGAGGCCGCCCTGCAGGCGCTGACCCAGGCCGCCGAAAGCGGCGAGGGCAACCTGCTGGACCTGGCCATCCAGGCCGTGCGCCTGCGCGCCACGGTGGGCGAGGTCTCGGACGCTCTGGAGAAGGTTTTCGGGCGCCACCGCGCCGATACGCAAAAGGTGACCGGCGTGTATGCAGCAGCCTACGACTCGGCCGAGGGCTGGGAAAAGCTCAAGGGCGAGATCGATGCATCGTCCGAGCAGCTGGGCCGACGCCCGCGCGTGATGATCGCCAAGCTCGGCCAGGACGGCCATGACCGCGGCGCCAAGGTGGTGGCCACGGCCTTTGCCGACCTGGGCTTCGACGTGGACATGGGCCCGCTGTTCCAGACGCCCGAGGAATGCGCGCGCCAGGCCATCGAGAACGACGTGCACGCCGTGGGCGTGTCCACGCTGGCGGCCGGCCACAAGACCCTGGTGCCGGCCATCATCGAGGAGCTGCGCCGCCAGGGCGCGGACGACATCATCGTCTTCGTGGGCGGCGTGATTCCCGCGCAGGACTACGACTTCCTCTACAACGCCGGCGTCAAGGGCGTCTACGGTCCGGGCACCCCCATACCGGCCAGCGCCAAGGATGTGCTCGAACAGATCCGCCAGGCCAACAGCCTCTGAGCCCGCCGCAGTGACTCCCGAGCAAATGCAAGACGGCATCCTGAACGGCAACCCAGCCGTTCAGCGCCGGGCCATGGCCAAGGCCATCACCCTGCTGGAATCCACGCGCGCCGACCACCGTGCGGCGGCCGATGTGCTGCTCACGGCCCTGCTGCCGCATACGGGCGGGTCTTTCCGCCTGGGCATCAGCGGCGTGCCGGGCGTGGGCAAGAGCACCTTCATCGAAACGCTGGGCCTGTTCCTCATCGCACGCGGCCTGCGGGTGGCGGTGCTGGCCATCGACCCCTCATCCACCGTGTCGGGCGGCTCCATCCTCGGCGACAAGACGCGCATGGAGCAGTTGTCCGTCCACCTGGATGCCTACATCCGCCCCAGCCCCAGCAGCGGCACCCTGGGCGGCGTGGCCGAGAAAACCCGCGAGGCCATGCTGGTCTGCGAGGCGGCTGGCTACGATGTGGTCATCGTCGAGACCGTGGGCGTGGGCCAGAGCGAGATCGCCGTTCAGGGCATGTGCGACATGTTCTGCCTGCTGCAACTGCCCAATGCGGGCGATGACCTGCAGGCCATCAAGAAGGGCGTGATGGAGCTGGCCGACCTGGTCGTCATCAACAAGGCCGACATCGATCCCCATGCCGCCACGCGCGCGCAGGCCCAGATCACCTCCAGCCTGCGCCTGCTGGGCATGCACGGCAATCCCGAACACGCCCACCACGACGAGCGCCTGTGGCAGCCCAGGGTCATCACCATCAGCGCGCTCAAGCAAGAGGGCGTTGACGGCTTCTGGAGCGCGGTGGAGGAATTCCGCCGCCTGCAGCAGGCCAACGGCCGCCTGGCGCTGCGCCGCGAACGCCAGGCCCTGTCCTGGATGTGGGAGCGCATCGACTCCGGCCTCAAGCAGGCCTTCCGGCAGCATCCGCAGGTGCGGGCGCTGCTGCCCCAACTGCAGGCCGACGTGGCAGCAGGGCGGATCGCGGCCAGCACGGCCGCCAGAAATCTGCTGCAGGCGCAGGCCGGGCCCGCAATGGCGCCGTCTCCAGCGCCGGCGGCAGCACCCGCCGCAGCGCCGCAGTGACCGCAGAAAAGACAACACCAGCAACCCGTACCGTTAGACGTTAGAGGAATCGCAGCATGCAAGACATCCTGGATCAACTGGAGACAAAGCGCGAACAGGCCCGCCTGGGTGGCGGCCAAAAGCGCATAGACGCACAGCACAAGAAGGGCAAGCTCACGGCGCGAGAGCGCATCGAGCTGCTGCTGGACGACGGCACCTTCGAGGAATGGGACATGTTCGTCGAGCACCGCTGCACCGACTTCGGCATGGAAAACAGCAAGATCCCCGGCGACGGCGTGGTCACCGGCTACGGCATGATCAACGGCCGCCTGGTCTTCGTCTTCAGCCAGGACTTCACCGTCTTCGGCGGCGCGCTGTCCGAGACCCATGCCGAGAAAATCTGCAAGATCATGGACCAGGCCATGAAGGTCGGCGCCCCCGTGATCGGCCTCAACGACTCGGGCGGCGCCCGCATCCAGGAAGGCGTGGCCTCCCTGGGCGGCTATGCCGACGTGTTCCAGAAGAACGTGCTGGCCAGCGGCGTGGTGCCGCAGATCTCCATGATCATGGGCCCTTGTGCCGGTGGCGCTGTGTATTCGCCTGCCATGACGGACTTCATCTTCATGGTCAAGGACAGCAGCTACATGTTCGTCACCGGCCCCGAGGTCGTGAAGACCGTGACGCACGAGGAAGTCACGGCCGAGGAGCTGGGCGGCGCCATCACCCACACCACGCGCAGCGGCGTGGCCGACATGGCCTTCGACAACGACGTGGAGGCGCTGATGATGCTGCGCCGCCTCTACAACTACCTGCCGCTGAACAACCGCGAGAAGGCGCCCGTGCGCTACACCTCGGACCCCGTGGACCGCGCCGACAGGTCGCTGGACACCCTGGTGCCCGACAACGCCAACAAGCCCTACGACATGAAGGAGCTGATCCTCAAGACCGTGGACGACGGCGACTTCTTCGAGCTGCAGCCCGACTACGCCAGGAACATCATCACCGGCTTCGCGCGCATGGACGGGCAGACCGTGGGCATCGTCGCCAACCAGCCCCTGGTGCTGGCCGGCTGCCTGGACATCAAGAGCTCCATCAAGGCCGCGCGTTTCGTGCGTTTCTGCGATGCCTTCAACATCCCCGTGGTCACCTTCGTGGACGTGCCCGGCTTCATGCCCGGCACCAGCCAGGAATACGGCGGCATCATCAAGCACGGCGCCAAGCTGCTGTACGCCTATGCCGAGGCCACGGTGCCGAAAATCACCGTCATCACCCGCAAGGCCTACGGCGGCGCCTATGACGTGATGGCCTCCAAGCACCTGCGCGGCGACGTCAACCTGGCCTGGCCCCATGCCGAGATCGCCGTGATGGGCGCCAAGGGCGCCGTGGAGATCATCTTCCGCGAGGACAAGAACGACCCCGTCAAGCTGGCAGCGCGCGAGGCCGAGTACAAGGCCCGCTTCGCCAACCCCTTCGTGGCAGGCGCGCGCGGCTTCATCGACGATGTGATCCAGCCGCATGAGACGCGCAAGCGCATCTGCCGCTCGCTGCAGATGCTCAAGAACAAGCAGCTGGAAAATCCGTGGCGCAAGCATGGAAACATTCCCTTGTGAAGCACCCCCTGAGCGGCTCCGCCGCTTCCCCCTCTCTAACTCGCTTCGCGAGGGAGGGGGACGACACCCTCGGTGCGGGGCGGCGCGGCCGGCCTAGGCCCTTCCTCGGTGTCCCTCGCTTTGGTCGCGCCGGTTACTGACAGTGCTGGCGAAGCGCAAAACAGGGACAGCGAAGCTGACGACAGCTCCGGTTTCCATGATTTAGTTCCAAGAATGGGCTAAGAAGATGTTCAAGAAGATCCTGATTGCCAACCGCGGCGAGATTGCCTGCCGCGTCATCGCCACCGCCCGCAAGATGGGCATACAGACCGTGGCGGTGTACTCCGATGCGGACCGCGAGGCACGCCACGTCAAGCTGGCCGACGAGGCCGTGCACATCGGCGCCGCGCCCAGCCGCGAGTCCTACCTGCAGGCCGACCGCATCATTGCCGCGTGCAAGCAGACCGGCGCCCAGGCCGTGCACCCGGGCTACGGCTTCCTGTCCGAGAACGAGGCCTTCGCCCGGCGCGTGGAAGAAGAGGGCATCACCTTCATCGGCCCCAAGCACGCGGCCATTGCGGCCATGGGCGACAAGATCGCCTCCAAGAAGCTGGCCGACAAGGCGGGCGTGAGCACCATCCCCGGCTACAACGATCCCATCGCCGGCCCCGAGGCCGCCGTGGAAATCGCCAAGGGCATTGGCTACCCCGTGATGATCAAGGCCAGCGCCGGCGGCGGCGGCAAGGGCCTGCGCGTGGCCTACAACGACAAGGAAGCCTTCGAGGGCTTTGCCAGCTGCCAGAACGAGGCACGCAACAGCTTCGGCGACGACCGCATCTTCATCGAGAAATTCGTGCAGGAGCCGCGCCACATCGAGATCCAGGTGCTGGGCGACGGCCACGGCAACGTGATCTACCTGAACGAGCGCGAATGCTCCATCCAGCGCCGGCACCAGAAGGTGATCGAAGAGGCGCCGTCCCCCTTCATCAGCGACGCCACGCGCCGCGCCATGGGAGAGCAGGCCGTGGCCCTGGCCAAGGCCGTGGGCTACCAGAGCGCGGGCACGGTGGAATTCGTGGTCGGCAAGGACCAGGATTTCTACTTCCTGGAAATGAACACCCGCCTGCAGGTGGAGCACCCGGTGACCGAGTGCATCACCGGCCTGGACCTGGTCGAGCAGATGATCCGCGTGGCCGCTGGCGAGAAGCTGGCCATCGCGCAGGAAGACGTCAAGCGCAATGGCTGGGCCATCGAGTGCCGCATCAACGCCGAGGACCCGTTCCGCAACTTCCTGCCCTCCACGGGCCGCCTGGTGCGCTTTGCGCCGCCCGAGCAGACCATGTGGCAGGCCGACACCGGCCACCTGCATGGCGTGCGCGTGGATACGGGCGTCTATGAGGGCGGCGAGATCCCCATGTTCTACGACTCGATGATCGCCAAGCTCATCGTGCACGGCAGCGACCGCAACGACGCCATCGCCAAGATGCGCGAGGCGCTCAATGCCTTCGTGATCCGGGGCATCAGCTCCAACATCCCGTTCCAGGCTGCGCTGCTGGCCCATCCCAAGTTCAAGAGCGGCGACTTCAACACCGGCTTCATCGCCGAGCACTACTCCCACGGCTTCCACGCCGAGGACGTGCCCCACAGCGACCCGGACTTCCTGGTCGCCCTGGCCGGCCACATGAACCGCCGCTACCGCGCGCGCGCCGCCACCATCAGCGGCCAGATGCGGGGGCACGAGCTCAAGGTCTCGGCCGACTACTGCGTGGTCGTGCTGGGCGCCGAAGGCCAGCACCAGTACCGCGCCGTGCAGGTCTCGGACTTCGACGCCGAAAGCCGCGCCAGCACCGTCACGGTGGATGGCAAGCCCTACACCTTCCGCAGCGAAACCCCCATGCGTGCCATGTGCGTGCAGGGCAGCTGCAACGGCAAGCCTTTCACGGCCCAGGTCGAGCGCGGCACGGCCCGAAACCCGCTGGCCCTGCGCGTCATCCACAACGGCACGCAGATCGACGCCCTGGTGCTCTCGCCACGCGGCGGCGAACTGCACCGCCTCATGCCTTACAAGGCGCCGCCGGACCTGTCCAGGTTCCTGCTGTCGCCCATGCCGGGCCTGCTGGTGGACGTGGCCGTGCAGCCGGGCCAGAAGGTGCAGGCCGGCGAGAAGCTGGCGGTGATCGAGGCCATGAAGATGGAGAACATCCTGTTCGCCTCGCAGGACGGCGTGGTCGGCAAGATCAGTGCAGCCAAGGGCGATTCGCTGGCCGTGGACGATGTGATCCTGGAATTCGAGTGATTCCTGCGCCGCGGGGCGGGGCGGTGGCATGCATGAAGCATGTCGCCGGCCGCCCGGCGTTGCTGTTCCGACTCAGGTGCAATAAATTTTTGCTAAATCCGAGGCGCTCGCTTTAGAATTTGTAAAAAGATGTGTCACTCTCCAGGACCGGCATGAACCTCAATTCCAAGGCAGCTCAAAGAGAGATCGACGAGCGCACCAACCTCACCAGCAACAACAAGTTCGAGCTGCTGCTGTTCCGGCTGGGCAGCGACTCCGGCCTGGGCCAGTCCGAGCTGTTCGGGATCAATGTGTTCAAGGTCCGCGAAATCGTGGCCATGCCGCACATCACGCCCATCGCGGGGGGCACGGCCCATTCGCTGGGTGTGGCAAACCTGCGCGGGCAGGTGATCCCGGTGCTGAATCTTCCCGCCATCATGGGCTGCAAGCCCCAGACCGGCCTGAACATCATGCTGGTCACCGAATATGCGCGCACCACCCAGGCATTCGCGGTGGAGTCCGTCGAGGACATCGTGCGCCTGGATTGGAAGCAGGTGCTGTCGGCCGAGGCCAGCGGCACCGGCGGCAAGCTGGTCACCAGCATCGCCCGCCTGGATGGCGACACCGACAACTCACGCCTGGCCCAGGTGCTGGATGTGGAGGCCATCCTGCAATTGGTGTCTCCCACCGACGCCCAGGAAATCACGCCGGAAAAAGTGGGCGCCAGGCTCAAGCTCAAGCCCGGCGCCATCGTGCTGGCCGCCGATGATTCCTTCGTGGCGCGCTCGCTGATCGAGAAGGAGCTCAAGGTCCTGCAGGCACCGTATGAAATGCTCAAGTCCGGCAAGGAGGCCTGGGACCGCCTCAACGCCATCGCCGACAGCGCCCAGGCAGAGGGTCTGACGGTGGCCGACAAGGTCGCCCTGGTGCTGACCGACCTGGAGATGCCCGAGATGGACGGCTTCACGCTCACCCGCCACATCAAGCAGGACGCGCGCTTCCATTCCATTCCCGTGCTCATCCATTCCTCGCTGTCCGGATCGGCCAACGAAGACCATGTGCGCAGCGTTGGCGCGGATGGCTACGTGGCCAAGTTCGCGGCAGAGGATCTGGCCGAGACCCTGCGCCGCCTGCTGCCGGGCTGATGGCCACGGAGGAGGGCGCCCAAAGCCCTCTTCGCTTCAACTGCTCTGCCGCACCACCAGTTCGTAGCCCAGATCCACGCTGGGCGGCTCCACGGCCTCGCCCCGCATCAGCTGCAGCAGCATGCGCGCACCTTCGGTGCCGATATGGCCGCGCGGCGTGCGGATGGTGGTCAGCGGCGGCACCATCTGGTCGCTGCCGGGCAGGTCGTTGAAGCCTGCGATGGCGATCTGCTCGGGCACGCGTATCCCCCGGCGCAGAGCCTCCAGCAGTGCCCCCTGGGCGATGTCGTCGTTGCAGAAGAACAGGGCATCGACGGCAGGGTCCAGGCGCAGGGCCGCGTCCAGCAGCTCGGCGCCCAGCGCCATCGACGTGGGGCGGGGCCAGAGCAGTTCCAGGGCGGGGTCATGCAGGCCCGCCGCCTGCAGGGCATGGCGGTAGCCCGCGGCGCGCTGCATCACGCGGGCATCAAGCTGGCCTGCGCAAAAGGCAATGCGCCTGTGTCCGCGCTCCATCAAGTGCCGCGTGATGGCGGCTCCGGCCTCGGCCTGCGAAAAGCCCACGCTGGGCGCACCAGGCTCGCCGCCCAGTTCCATCAGGTGCACGCAGGGGACCTTGCTGGCCTGCACCAGTTCACGCGCAGCGGGGCTGCGGTCAAAACCCGTGAGCAGCAGGCCGGCCGGGCGCATGGGCAGGTAGGTGCGCAGCAGCTGTTCTTCTTCGGCCCGGTCGTAGTGGGTCACGCCGATCAGCGCGTGGTAGCCCGCAGAGAACAGCACCTTGTGAACCGCCTCGATCAGGTCCACGAACAGGGTGTTGGACAGCATGGGCACCAGCACCAGCACCTGGGCGCTTTTCTGAGAGGCCAGGGCGCGAGCGGCGGGGTCGGGCACGTAGCCCATCTGCGCGGCGGCCGTGCGAATTTTCTCGACCAGGGCCGGGTCCACGCGGCGCTCGCCGCGCAGGGCGCGCGAGACCGTCATGGGGCTGACGCCAGCGGCCTGTGCCACATCGCTGAGCGTGATGCGCCCGCTGGCCCGCGAGGAGCGGACGCGGCCTGTGGCGGGCAGGGGCGGGCCGGAAACATCGGCGGAGGGCGATTCTGGGGAGGCAGGCGGAATCTGACGGGCCAAGGGAATGTCCTAGGTCGGAGGCGGGAGGGTTGAAGATTATGATAGCGCTATCCCAATCATTCGAAGGCCCTTGCTCCTGCGTGTAAACCCGGACGAAGGCCTCTGAAGCACAACGAAATCCAAGGCAGACCCTGGTCTGCCAATTTTTGCAAGAACATGGATAGCGCTATCCCAACAACCACCGAGGCCGCCCCCGCAGACACCCGCCCACGGGCGCTGGTCGTCATGGGCGTTTCCGGCTGCGGCAAGTCCAGCGTGGGGCAGGCCCTGGCCGATGCCCTGGGCTGGACCCTGCACGAGGGCGATGCCCACCATGCCGAGGAAAGCATCCGCAAGATGCAGGCCGGCATCCCCCTGACCGACGACGACCGCAGCGGCTGGCTGGACCGCCTGGCCCAGCTGCTGGCCCAGGCCATGCCGGGGCAGGGCGTGGTGCTGACCTGCTCGGCCCTCAAGCGCAAGTACCGCGACCGGCTGCGTGCCGCCGGCCCGGCCGGTGCCGTGGGCTTCGTGTTCCTGGACCTGAACTACGACACGGCGCTGCAGCGCGTGCAGGAGCGCGCCGGCCACTTCTTCTCGCCCGAGCTGGTGGCCAACCAGTTCGCCACGCTGGAACGCCCTGATGGCGAGTGCGCCGTGCTGTCCGTGGACGCCACGCTGCCGCTGACCGACATCGTGCACCGGGCCCAAAGCTGGCAGGTCCTGCCCGCGGCGCAGGCCGACACCTTCTCCCAAAACCCATAACGCCAGGAGACAAGCCCCATGCAATCCGATTCCCCCGCAGTCCGGCCCAAGCCGCGCCTGCAGCACTTTGCCGAGGTGCTGATGGTGCTGGCCCTGGCCGGCATGGTCATTGCCGTGTTCGTCAACGTGGTGCTGCGCTATGTGTTCCACACCAGCATCGTTTCCTATGAGGAAATCTCGCGCCTGCTCTTCGTCTGGCTGGTGGCCATTGGCGCCATCGTGGCCGCTTTCGAGGGCAGCCACCTGGGCTTCGACCTTGTGACTTCCCGCGTGGGGCCTGGCGCGCGCAAGGCGCTGTTCTGGGTGTCGCAGGCACTGGTCCTGGTCTGCATGGGCCTGCTGCTGTGGGGCTCCTGGGCCCAGGTGGAGGCGGGGCTGAACAGCTATAGCACCGTGCTGGGCTACCCGCTGGCCCTGGGCGCCGCGGCCACCCTGGTGCTGGCCGTGGGCCTGCTGGTGGTGACGCTGCGCGACCTGCGCCGCAGCGCGCCGGCAGAAAACCATGCCGAAACGACGGTCGAGTAAGGAGTACGCACCATGGTTGTGACCCTGATCTTTCTGGCCGTGCTGATTGGCGGCATGGTGATCGGCATGCCCATCGCCCAGGCGCTGGTGTTGACCGGCGTGGCGCTGATGTGGCACCTGGACTTCTTCGACTCGCAGCTGCTTGCGCAGAACCTGCAGGCCGGCTTCGACAACTTCCCGCTGCTGGCCGTGCCCTTCTTCATCCTGGCGGGTGAGCTGATGAACGCGGGAGGCCTGTCGCGCCGCATCATCGACCTGGCACGTGCCTATGTGGGCCATATCCGTGGCGGCCTGGGCTATGTGGCCATTGGCGCGGCAGTGCTGCTGGCGTCCATGAGCGGCTCGGCCATTGCCGATACCGCCGCCCTGGCCACCATCCTGCTGCCCATGATGCGCGACCAGAAGTATCCCGACAGCTACAGCGCGGGCCTGCTGGCCTCGGGCGGCATCATTGCGCCCATCATTCCGCCGTCCATGCCCTTCGTGATCTACGGCGTGACGACCAACACCTCGATCAGC
Organism: Delftia sp. RIT313; assembly: GCF_000632165.1. Classification (NCBI taxonomy): domain Bacteria; kingdom Pseudomonadati; phylum Pseudomonadota; class Betaproteobacteria; order Burkholderiales; family Comamonadaceae; genus Delftia; species Delftia sp. RIT313. Next base: position 56,793 of record NZ_JFYT01000044.1, read on the forward strand.
AAGCTGTTCCTGTCGGGCGTGGTGCCGGGCCTGATCATGGGCGTGTTCCTGATCTTTGCCTGGTGGTCCATCGCCCGCAAGTACGACCTGTCGCGCGGCGAGCGCATGGCCTGGGGCCCGCGCCTGAAGGCGCTGGCCAAGAGCTTCTGGGCCATGATGATGCCGGTCATCATCCTGGGCGGCCTCAAGGGCGGCGTGTTCACGCCCACCGAGGCGGCCGTGGTCGCAGCCGTCTACGCGCTGTTCGTGTCCATGGTGATCTACCGCGAGATGACCTGGACCCGGCTCTACGCCGTGTTCCTGGCCGCCGCCAAGACCACGGCCGTGGTCATGTTCCTGTGCGGCGCCGCCACGGTGACGGCCTACATGATCACCCTGGCCGACCTGCCCAACATGCTGGCCGACAGCTTCTCGGGCCTGCTGGGCAGTCCCGTGCTGTTCATGGCCACGATGATGCTGTTCCTGCTGGTGGTGGGCACGGCCATGGACCTGACGCCAACCATCCTGATCTTCGGCCCCGTGTGCGCGCCGCTGGCCGTCAAGGCCGGCATCGATCCCATCTACTTCGGCTTCATGTTCATCTACGTGGGCTGCATCGGCCTGATCACGCCGCCCGTGGGAACGGTGCAGAACGTGGTGGCCGGCGTGGGCCGGCTGCGCATGGAGACCGTGATCAAGGGCACGAACCCGTTCCTGATGGTCTATGTGCTGCTTGCCGTGCTTTTCGTGATTTTTCCGCAAATCATCCTGGCCCCTCTGCGCTGGATGCATTGATCCCTCACTACAACCCAAGGAGATGAACATGCGTATTCCCTTTGCACTCGCCGGCCTGATGGCCGCCGTCACCACGCTGGCCGCCACGGGCCAGGCCATGGCCCAGGACTTCAAGCCGCGCATCGTGCGCTTCGGCTATGGCCTGGTCGATGAGTCCAACCAGGGCCGCGCGGCGCGCTTCTTTGCCAAGGAGGTCGAGAAGGCCACGGGCGGCAAGATGAAGGTGCGTGCCATCGGCAATGCCTCGCTGGGCTCGGACACGCAGATGCAGCAGGCGCTGATCGGCGGCGCACAGGAGATGATGGTCGGCTCCACCGCCACCCTGGTGGGCCTGTCGCCCGAGATGGCCGTCTGGGACACACCCTTCCTGTTCAGCAATGTCAAGGAAGCCGACGCCGTGCTGGACGGCCCCGTGGGCGAGAAGGTCAAGGCCACGCTGGAGCCCAAGGGCATGGTGGGCCTGGTCTATTGGGAAAACGGTTTCCGCAACCTCACCAACAACAAGCGCCCCATCGCCAAGATGGAAGACCTGGCCGACGTGAAGCTGCGCGTGATGCAGAACAACGTCTTCCTGGACAGTTTCAAGGCCCTGGGCGCCAATGCCGTGCCGCTGCCGTTCTCCGAGCTGTTCACGGCGCTGGAGACCCGTGCCGTCGATGGCCAGGAAAACCCTTTCAACACCGTGCTGTCCAGCAAGTTCTATGAAGTGCAGAAGTACCTCACGGTGTCCAACCACGTCTACAGCCCCTGGATCGTCACCGTCAGCAAGAAGTGGTGGGACACGCTGAGCCCGGCCGAGAAGAAGGTGCTGCAGGACGCCGCCGTCAAGAGCCGCGAGTTCGAACGCAAGGACACGCGCGAGGAAGCTGCCAAGGCCCTGGCCGACATCAAGGCCAAGGGCATGCAGGTCAACGAGCTGCCCGCCGCAGAAGCCAGCCGCATGCGCGACAAGCTCGCCGCGGTGAATGCCGGCATTGCCAAGACCGTGGGCCAGGGCACGTGGGACGAGGTGCAGGCCGCCGTCAAGCAGGCGCGCGCAGTGAAGTAAGCTTCGGAACAGGGCCGGACGCACCTGGGAGGGATGCCCCGGCCGACATTTCCCATAAAGACAACGCGACAGAGAGAAAACGCGCACCAGCGCATCCGCAGGAACCCCGCATGAGCACCATCCACCCCATCGTCGAGCAGGTCACGCGCCGCATCCGCGAGCGCAGTGCCCAATCACGCGCCGCCTACCTGGAGCAGGTGGACGCCATGGCCGCGCGCCCGCCCGGCGCCCAGTCCATGGGCTGCGCCAATGTGGCCCATGCCTTTGCGGGCATTCCAGGCGGCGACCGCATACGCATCGTGGAAGAGAAGGCGCCCAACGTCGCCATCGTCACCGCGTACAACGACGTGCTCTCGGCCCATGCGCCGCTGGCACGCTATCCCGACATCCTCAAGGACGAGGCGCGCAAGCTCGGCGCCACGGCGCAGGTCGCCGGCGGCGTGCCGGCCATGTGCGACGGCGTGACCCAGGGCGCGCCAGGCATGGAACTGAGCCTGTTCAGCCGGGATGCCATTGCCATGGGCACGGCCATCGCGCTGTCGCACGACGTGTTCGACGCCGCGCTGATGCTGGGCATTTGCGACAAGATCGTGCCGGGCCTGCTGATCGGGGCCCTGCATTTCGGCCATCTGCCCACGGTGTTCGTGCCGGCCGGCCCCATGACCTCGGGCCTGTCCAATGGCGACAAGGCCAAGGTGCGCGAACAGGCCGCGCAGGGCCTGGTGGGCCGCAAGGAACTGCTGGCCGCCGAAACGGCTGCCTACCACGGCGAAGGCACCTGCACCTTCTACGGCACGGCCAACAGCAACCAGATGCTGCTGGAGGCCATGGGATTGCATGTGCCGGGCACGGCCTTCATCAACCCGGCCGAAGGCGAACGCGAACTGCTCACGCGCGAGGCCATGCGCAGCGTGCTGGCCATCACCAAGAACCGCCGCTTCGCACCCATTGGCCATGTGGTGGACGAGCGCTGCATCGTCAACGCCATGGTCGCCCTGCTGGCCACGGGCGGATCGACCAACCACCTGATCCATTGGGTGGCCGTGGCGCGTGCGGCAGGCATCGTCATCGACTGGAATGATTTTTCGGAACTCTCGGGCGTGGTGCCGCTGCTGGCCCGCGTCTATCCCAACGGCAGCGCCGACGTGAACCAGTTCCAGGCCGCAGGCGGGCCGGGCTACGTGATCGGCCAGCTGCTGAAGGCCGGCCTCATGCATGGCGATGTGCTCACCGTGCGGCCCGAGGGCCTGCAGGAATTTGCGCGCATTCCCGCCGTTGAAGACGGCCATCTCGTCTGGCACGAGGCCGAAGTCTCCGGCGACCTGTCCGTGCTGCGCCCGGCCGATGCGCCTTTCAGCGCCACGGGCGGGCTCAAGCTGCTGTCCGGCAACCTGGGGCGCAGCGTGATCAAGGTCAGCGCCGTGCCCGAGGACCGCCATGTGGTTGAGGCGCCTGCGCGCGTCTTCGACTCGCAGGAAGCGCTGCAGCAGGCCTTCAAGGCCGGCGAGCTGGACCGCGATGTCATCTGCGTGGTGCGCTGGCAGGGTCCGCGCGCCAACGGCATGCCCGAACTGCACAAGCTCACCCCACCGCTGGCTGTGCTGCAGGGCAAGGGCTACAAGGTGGCCCTGGTCACGGACGGCCGCATGAGCGGCGCCTCGGGCAAGGTGCCCGCCGCCATCCATGTCTCGCCCGAGGCCTGCGTGGGCGGGCCGCTGGCGCGCCTGCAAGACGGCGACCTGGTACGCCTGGACGCCGTGGCCGGCACCCTGGCCGTGCTGGTCGACGACACCGAATGGCAGCAGCGGCCCCTGGCCACCATGCCGCAGGCACTGCGCCAGGCCAACGGCCGGGGTTTTGGCCGCGAACTGTTTGCCGGATTCCGGCGCCACGCGCTCAGCGCAGAAGAGGGAGCTTGCACATGGATCAACGACTGACGGCACTGGCCATCATGCAGGACGCGCCGGTCATCCCGGTCATTGTCCTGAACAACGTCGCACATGCCGTGCCCATGGCCCAGGCCCTGGTCGCGGGCGGCATCCGCGTACTGGAAGTCACGCTGCGCACGCCCGAGGGCCTGGCGAGCATCGAAGCCATTGCGCGTGCCGTGCCCGAGGCCATCGTGGGCGCCGGCACCGTGCGCAGCGCCGCCGATGCCCGCGCCGCCGCCAGCGCCGGTGCGCGCTTCGCCGTGAGCCCCGGCTACACCAGCGCACTGGGCCAGGCCTGCCAGGCCCTGCAGCTGCCGCTGCTGCCCGGCGTGGCCACCAGCGGCGAAATCATGGCCGCCCAGGACGACGGCTTCAACGAGCTGAAATTCTTCCCCGCCGTACAGGCGGGCGGCTCGGCCATGCTCAAGGCCTGGCAAGGCCCGTTCGGCGACGTGCGGTTCTGCCCCACGGGCGGCGTGTCTGCGGACAATGCGGCGCAATTCCTGGCGCTGTCCAACGTGGTCTGCGTGGGTGGCTCCTGGCTGGTGCCTGCCGATGCGCTGGAGCAGGGTGACTGGCAGCGGATCACCGCACTGGCCGGCGCAGCCAAAAACCTGCGAAGCGCCTGAGTCGCCATTGCCCCGGAACCAGCGGCCCCCAAGGGGCCGCTTTTGTTTGTCTGGGCCATCGATTGGGGATGGGGACTTGAATCCATTGAAAAATTATGCGTATTGCGGCAATGTTTGCGCAAAATGCAAAGTCAAGATGCGAGGAAATGAGGGATTGATTTCATAACACAACGTTACAATCATTGCTTATCCTTCAAACAGCCCTTTGACAAGACGATATCAATAGGCTGTCTTGAAACATTCGCATATGCACAAGAATAATTGCCACCTGAAGTTTCCGCCGCAATCATTCTTTACCGACCAAGAAAAATGCAATTGCCGTTGCAGGGCCTGAAAATAAAAATTGGCACTGGCGCCTCGCGGCGCCAGTGCCAATTTTTATTGGTCGAGCATCGAGCATCGAGCATCGAGCATCGAGCATCGAGCATCGAGCATCGAGCATCGAGCATCGAGCATCGAGCAATTATAACATCAATATATCATTTTCGAGAATAATCCACGTCTTTTTTAGAAGAGGTGGATTATTCTTTTTCAAATTCCCGATTTTCTACGGCCGAATAATCCTGGTGTCAGGGTAAATATTTCATCGTTGAAAATTATTCATTCGGCAATCAAGATGTTGAGCTTCAAAAAATCAAAAGTGATCACCAAACTGACCATGGGCTTCCTTGTGGTCTCATGCATTGGTGCATTCATCGGTATCAATGGAATACTGAAGGCAGGGGAAATCAATGATCTCGCAACGCAGATGTACGAGAAGGAACTGCTGGGCCTGTCACAAATATCCGAGGCCAATGTCCAGCTGATCGCGGCGGGCCGGGCCATCAGAAATGCCGTGCTTGCAAACGATGATGAAAGCAGAAACCGGCACACAGACGCCGTGCTGCAAAGGCTGCAACTGCTGAAAGAGGCACTGAACAACAGCAGGAGGCTTTTTGCCGAGGGCGATGGCAAGGAAAAGCTCAAGTCCATTGATGAAACCCTCGTCATCTATGAAAAGGGTCTGCTGCAGACGATTGAAAGAATCAAGTCAGAGCATCTTTCGGAATCCAGGGAATCGATTGATCTGATCAACAGATTCCGGGTGGAGTCCGACAAGATCGACAGCCTGATGACGGAAGTTGTCAATATCAAGAAGAAGAATGCCAGCTGGCTCAATGACGAGACCGACAGAATCTACGAAAAGATCCGGCTGATGCTCACCCTCCTGACCATCTCCGGCGTGATTGTGGGGGTGGCCATTGGCGTGATCATCACAATTTCCATCACACGCCAGCTGGGCGGAGAGCCGGCAGATGTGGCGCACATTGCCGAAAATATCTCAAGAGGGGACCTCACCTCCCGGATCGACTTGTCCAGGGCACGCCCTGGCAGTGTGATCACGGCCATGCAGGAAATGCAGGTATCGCTGCAACGCGTCGTGGGCACCGTGCGCAGCAGCAGCGACAGCATTGCCACGGGCGCCACGCAGATTGATGCAGGCAATGCCAACCTGTCGAGCCGAACGGAAGAGCAAGCCAGCAATCTTGAAGAGACTGCCGCCTCCATGGAGGAACTGGCCAGCACGGTGAAAAGCAATTCCGATGTGGCGATCACCGCCACCATGCTTGCCCAGTCAGCGCGCGATGCCGCAGCGCACGGCGGGGGCATGGCCCGGCAGATGGTGGACGTGATGAATGAAATAAACACATCCTCCAAGAAAATCGAGGACATCATCAACGTCATTGATTCAATCGCTTTTCAAACCAATATTCTTGCTTTGAATGCTGCTGTCGAAGCAGCCCGCGCCGGAGAGCAGGGCCGTGGTTTTGCGGTGGTTGCCGCCGAAGTTCGCAGCCTTGCAGTGAAAAGTGCAGAGGCCGCAAAAGAGATCAAGTCTCTCATCGAGGACAGTGTTTCCAAGGTCGGCAATGGCCACCAGCTTGCCCAGGCTGCGGGCAGCAGCATTGAAGATATCGTCACCCAGGTCCAGAAGGTATCCAACATGATCGAAGAGATCAGTGGCGCCACCAAGGAGCAAAGCCAGGGCATCGATCAGATCAATGATGCGATCATCCAGCTGGACCAAGTCACCCAGCAAAATGCCGCTCTGGTGGAAGAGTCGGCAGCGGCGGCCGGAAGTCTCAGCCAGCAGGCGCAGGCCCTGGTTTCGGCAGTTTCCATTTTCAAGCTGGACCCCGCGGAAAAGGAGGCCCCTGTCTTGAGGAAAATCCCCTCATCCATGAGACCGCTGAGTCTTTCCGCGTCCTGACGGAAATTCAGACCAGTGCGTCACAGCCAACGGGAAGCGTTTCTCCTGTCAGGCTTGCCTGCCAGGAGAACGGCGCCTGTTCGCTGGTATTTTGACCAGATGAGCGTTGAATGATGCATGCAGAGAGAAGACTTCCAAGCTGGCAGCCCAGGCGCTGGTATGCCTGTATTTTCATCGCATGTTTGGTGATCATTGGCGTTGCGGGCGTTTCTCTGATCTCCAGCTACGAGACATTGCTCCAAGAAGAGAAGTCGAATCTCCTGCATGCGCTGTCTGCCTCTGCCGCTGAAACCAACAAGATCATTCTTGCCACCTCTTTGGCGGTAGAGAGAACAGAGCAACTTTTGCTGACACCAGGCCGCCAAGGCGAAATCACGGCAGACCCTGATGCCAGCACCGATATCCGCAATGCCTTGATCCAGGAGGTGGCGGCGCTGCCCGGGGTCATCAGCATGAGCGTGCTTGATCGACATGGGAAATGGTCCATTTCCTCACGTTTCAGCAAGCTGCCGCTGTCTCCCGACAACCCCGAGCGCCCCATCTGGAATGCAGCGCTGCAGACAAAGCCTGGCGGCTTCTTCTTGCTGGATGCAAGCAAATCGCCGGTCTTCGATATACCGTCCCTGGTGCTGGGGCGTCCGGTACGTGACTCCAGTGGGGCGCTGACTGGCATTGTGGTGGCCTTCATTGCCGTGGATTCCATTCGCCAGGCATTCGGTTCACTGCTGCTGGATGGCCATCAGGTCATGGTCAGCCTGCCAAACGGCAAAGATCTGGTCAGAATTCCCCCGGAGCATCCGCACATTCTGGACGGGATGGATTCGGGGCTTGCAAAAATGATGGCTGCAGGCGAGGGCATATTGGACGCTGACGATGGCTTTGGACACGGCTGGATCGTCGCCATGCACCACTCCAGCCAAGGCGGCATGGATCTCGCCTATGCCACGCTGGCCGCCAAGGCAAAGCTCGCGGCTCCATGGTGGAGGTTTGGAAAAACCATCATGGCATGGGCGGCCATCAGCCTGGCTTCTTTTTTATTACTGGTGCAATTGTGGATGCGTGAGCGCAGAAGATCCTATTTCGAGGCGAGGGATCTGGTGCAGGTGCATTCACAGCTGAGGCACCATCTTTTCCATGACCCTGCTTCCGAATTGCTCAATTCAACCGGATTTGAGCAACTGCTGAGCAGAACGCAAGCACAGCGGCGTCCTGTTGCCATCCATGTCATCGGTATCGAGCATTTGCAAGTGCTGGCAGATACGCTGGTTCCTGGAATGGACAACCCACTGATCTCGCAACTGGCAAAACAATTGCGCTCCTGTATTGGACAGAATGACGTCGCCGCCCGCCTTGCCATCGAGGAATTCTGTGTCGCCCAATATGAAGGGGACCCCGATTCCATGGCGAAAACGCTCTCCATCCGACTGGGTGAAAAGCGCTACATGCTGGGTGAGCGCAGCATTTTGCTGTCTGTCTGCGTAGGGACGGCGGTCTGCAAGAACAACGAGGACTGGAATCAGCTGCTGCGCGACGGGCGCGCGGCAATGGAGCGGGCGCGATCCCAGGGACGTGGGCGATTCGTGAAATTCGAGCCTTCCGCCGATGGCCCCATGCAGGAGCAACTGCTGCTGGAGCAGGATTTCCGATCCGCCATCGGAACAAGCCAGTTGTTCATGGCGTACCAACCGATCTGCCATGTGGCCACGGGAAAGATTTCCGGGTTCGAGTCGCTGATGCGCTGGAACAGCCCGGCCAGAGGGTCTGTCCCGCCAGGCGTCTTCATTCCCATGGCAGAGCGGCGCGGCCTGCTGCTTCCCATCGACCAAATGGTGGAGCGCTCCCCGCTGCTGGCTGCCAACGGATGGCCGTCCGATATCTCGGTGTCCATCAACTGCCCGGCCTTTGAATTTCTCGATCCAGGCATGGCGGTGCAATTGAAGGAACATCTGGACCGCGCCGGCCTGAACCCCGAGCGCTGCTACATCGAGGTGACGGAATCGGCCCTGCTTCAAGATGATGAGCAGGTGCTGTCCGTCATGCGGCAAGTGAAGGCGCTGGGCGTGAATCTCGCCATCGATGACTTTGGCTCCGGCCATGCCAGTCTTTCCTACCTGCACCGCTTTCCCTTCAACCTGATCAAGATCGATCGCAGCTTCATACAGGCCATGGACAAGGACGCCGGGGCTGCCGCGATTGTCGAGGCCACGCTGGCACTGAGCCGCAGATTGGGCCTTGAAGTCGTCGCGGAAGGCGTGGAAACCACGGAGCAGTTTCTGCACCTGCAGCAGCTCGGGTGCACGTATGTCCAGGGATTCCTGATCGCCCGCCCGATGAACGAGGAGCATGTCCTGCCGTTCCTGGAGAGCTTCAGGCTCAGCGACGTGCTGGAGTGTCCCGCACAGGCCTGAGCACAGTTGCGGCACTGGGGCACAATCGCGCCCTCAGCAGACGCCGCCTGCGCAAGAGGGCCTTGCCGCCATGATGAAGATCGACTCCACCACCGTGCAGCTTGTGCTTGCGATTGCCGAGGAGGGCAGCATTTCGCGCGCGGCCGACAGGCTGCAACTGGCGGTGGCGGCGGCCTCGCGGCGGCTCAGTGACCTGGAGCAGCAATTGGGCGCCAGGCTGTTCAAGCGACAGCCCCATGGAGTGCGCGCCACCGAGCCTGGCCTCAAGCTGCTGGCTCATATCCGCCAGATAGGCAACCTGGTGGAGCGGCTGGAAGCCGACGCCCAGGCCCTGGGCCGCGGGCGCGACGGCCGCATCATCATCGGCGCCCCCAAATCCGCCATCCTGCAGTTCCTTGCTGCCGACATCGCCGTCACCCAGCGACGCTATCCCCACATCACGCTGCAGGTGATGGAGGAGAACAGCCGCATCGTCCAGCAACTGCTGCGCGACAAGGTCATCGACATCGGCATCTTCGAGAAGACCAGCGGCTTCGTGGATCTGCCACGCTCCGACTACCGCAAGGACAGCCTGGTGCTGGTCTACAGCCGCAGGCATTTCAGCTTTGCCGTCGAGCCGGTGGTACTGGACCAGTTGCTGGACTGCCCCATCGTCAGCCTGGGCCGGGGCTCGGCCATCCTGGCCGCTTTGCGACGCGCCCACCGCAGCCGGGGCAGGGTGTTTCGCAACGATTTCGCCGTCAGCGGCTTCGACACCATGCTGGCCCTGGTGCGCGAAGGATTGGGTGTGGGGCTGATGCCACCCGGTGTGCTGCGCAGCTTCCACCCTGAGCCCGACCTGGGTTGGGCCACCCTGGAAGGCGACTGGCACGAGCGCAGCTACGTGCTGTCCTTCATCGAAGGCCAGGCCCAGGAACAGGCGCTGCGCAACGTCGTCGCCGCCCTGCTGCAGGGCGAACGCGCGATCTGACCCTTCTGGTTTCGCAGATTGCGAAACCAGGCATGCGGCACACAGGCTTGCCGCGATATCGGCGCCCGGCGACAGTGACTGCACAACAACGATGTGCAGGAGACAGACATGAAACGCCGCGACTTCATCGCGGCCGGCGCCACCGCGCTGGCCGCACCCTGGGCAGGGGCCGCGCCCCCGGCCTCCGAACTGCCCAAGGGGCCCGCCAAGATCCTGGTGGGCTGGGCACCGGGCGGCGGCACCGACGTGTTCGCGCGCATCGTGGGCCAGAAGCTGTCCGAGGTCTGGGGCCGGCCCGTGATCGTGGAGAACAAGCCCGGCGCCACGGGCTCGCTGGCGGCCGAATACTTTGCCAAGGCCCGCTTCACAGAAGGCATCAATCTGCTGATGGCCCATGTGAACACGCACGCCATCTCGCCTCAGATCTTCAAATCCATCACCTATGACCCGCTCAAGGACTACGCGCCCATCGCCCTGATCGGCGCAACGCCCCACATCCTGGTGACCAGCAGCAGGAACGGCCATGCCTCGGTGCAGGAAGTGGTGGAGCTGTGCCGCAAAAGCCCCGGCAAGGTCAGCTTTGGCTCTTCGGGCACAGGTTCGGTGCAGCACCTTGCGGCCGAGATGTTCAACATGGCTGCAGGTGTCAAGAGCATCCACGTTCCCTACAAAGGGTCCGGCCCCATGCAGACCGACCTGATCGGAGGACAGATCGACTTCAGCTTCGACACCATGACGGCCGCCACTGCCCAGGTCCGCGCAGGAAAAATGCTGGGCATCGCCCAGACCCGCGTGAACCGTGCCAAGGGATTCCCGGCCATGCCCACCATGGACGAGCAGGGCTTCAAGGGCTTTGACGCATCGAGCTGGTACGGCGTCGTCGGCCCGCGCGACATGTCCAGGGAACTGGCCCAGCGCATCAATGCCGACATCAACCGCGTGCTGGCCATGCCCGACGTGGTCAGCCGCTTCGACGGATACGGCGTGGAGGACGGTGGCGGCTCCGTGGACAAGTTCGCGGCCTTCATGGCTGCCGAATACAAGAAGTGGGGCGACGTCGTTCGCGCCGCAAAAGTGACCGAAGAAAGCTGAGGACCCGGCATGAGCAATCCCCAATCCAACCCGCTGCAACTGCCCCTGCAAGGCATCCGCGTGCTCGACGTCAGCCAGGTCATGGCCGGCCCATTTGCCTGCATGCTGCTGGCCGACCTGGGCGCCGATGTCATCAAGGTCGAGCCTCCGGGCACCGGCGACCAGACGCGCGGCGCCATGGGCTTCAAGATGAAGGGCCCGGACAGCATGGGCTTTCTGAACATGAATCGCAACAAGCGGTCGCTGACGCTGGACCTCAAGAGCGAGGAGGGGCGTGAGGCCTTCTACCAGCTGGCCACGACAGCCGATGTCATCGTCGAGAACTACCGGCCAGGCGTGGTCCAGCGCCTGAAGATCGACTATGAAAGCATTCGCCGCATCAATCCGCGCATCGTCTATGTCAGCATCTCGGGCTTCGGCCAGAGTGGCCCCTGGGCCCAGCGGCCGGGGTTCGACCTCATGGCCCAGGCCATGTCGGGCGTGATGAGCGTCACCGGCTACAAGGGAGAGAAACCCGTCAAGGCCGGCGTGCCCGTGGCCGACATCGGTTGCGCACTGTTCGCCACCTACGGACTGCTGGCCGCCTACATCGGCGCGCAGAAGACAGGGCAGGGCCAGCACATAGACGCCTCGCTGTTCGACTCGGCCATGGCTTTCTCGATCTGGGACATGTCCGAATACTGGGGCACCGGCGTGCCGCCCGCGCCGCTGGGTACCAGCAACAAGATGAGCGCCCCCTACCAGGCCGTGAAGGCGCGCGACGGCTATTTCGTCATGGGCGCCACCAACCAGAAGCTCTGGGCCAGGCTGTGCGCGCTGATCGAACGCGCGGACCTGGTCGAACATCCGGACTACGCCACCGTGGCGCTGCGCCTCAAGCACCGGGAGGCATTGATAGAGGCACTGGAAGCGGAATTTGCCCACCACGACAGCGCCGACTGGGTGGACCGCATGCTGGAGGCAGGCATTCCCGCAGGCCCGCTGCTCACCTATCCGCAGGCCTTCGAGGGTGAACACGGCCAGCACCGCGGCATGTGCATGGAGATCGACCATCCCATCGAAGGCAAGGTCAAGAACATCGGCTTTCCCGTCAAGATGCTCGGCACGCCCCAGCAGGTGCGCCGCCATCCGCCGCTGCTGGGCGAGCACAACGCAGAAATCATGGCCGAACTCCAGGCACTGAAGGCCGCCGCATGAGCACGGCCCTGCATGAATCCGTGGCACTGACCGTTCACGCCGGGGGCGCGGCCGAGATCCTCATCGACCGCCCCGAACGCCACAACGCCATGAGCATGCCCATGTACGAGGCATTGCTCACGGCCTTGGAACGCTGCCAGGCCGACCCGGCCATCCGCTGCGTGATGCTGCGCGGCGCGGGCGGCAAATCCTTCATCTCGGGCACGGACATCGCCTACTTCAAGGACTTCCATGACGGCCAGCAAGGCATTGCCTACGAAGCATTCGTGGAGCGCGTGATCGACGCCGTGGAGCGCATCGCCATCCCCACCATCGCCGTCATCGACGGCTGGGCCGTGGGCGGCGGCCTGGCCCTGGCCACGGCATGCGACTTTCGCATCTGCAGCACAGGCTCGCGCTTCGGTGCGCCGATTGCCAAGACGCTGTCCAACACGCTGTCGTCACGCAACATCGCGCGCCTGGTGGCCAGCCTGGGCGTGCCACGCGTCAAGCGCATGCTGCTGCTGGCGGACTACCTGTCAGCCGGGCAGGCCGAGGCCTGCGGGTTCGTGCATGCGGTGGTGCCGGCAGATCAATTGCAAGCCCAGGCACAGGCGCTGGCCGAGCAGCTCATGGCCTTGTCGGCAACCACCCAGTCAGCAGTCAAGGAAAGCCTGAGGCGCATCGTCGTGGAGCAGCGGCTGGATGATGAGGATCTGGTGTCGGCGGTGTATGGGAGTGGGGAGTTTCGGGCGGGGGTGGCGCGGTTCATAGGGTGATGGTGCAACACCAAGTGTGATCCCACTCGGGTCATTCAACTGGAAGTTGCCGGTACTGTTGGCGTTCAGGGCCAGCTTGAGGATGCTCAGGGTCTGGCCGGCCTGCAGCTCGCCGTCGCCCGAGACGGCCAGGCCGTTGGCTTCCGCGATGCGCCACCACAGGCTGCTGTCGCCCAGCACGTTGCGGGCAATGGTTTTGAGCGTCTCCCCGCCGACCACGGTGTAGCTCATGGCGCTGAAGTTGATGTCGCGCAGCTTCAGGGCAGGGGCGTTGAGGTGGAATTCTGCGGTGTTGACGTATTTGGGGACGGCGCCGTTCTGCGGCGGGCTCTCCGAGTCGGGGGCGTCACCGTAGCGGGCCAGGACTTCGCCGTTGGCCACCAGTTGCCGTTACACGTGGCCGGGGTTGAGGACGTTGCCTATGAAGCCGCCATGGCGGCTTTCGATGCAGGCGAACTCTGCCATTATGGGCATCATGAACTGGTTTGTATCCCGGTCGACGGATTGAGTTCAATGTAGGGGGTTGCTATATGAACAATAGTTCATATGGATTTGTGGAATTGTTGGATCCACTGTTGAGAACTCATGTTTCCCTTAACAACTTCACTAATATAAGATGACGCGTTTGCCAGCCCGTATTTGCCATCAAGGCGGTAAAGTAAGAAATTGATTGCATCAATTGAACTTCCTTGTGCAAGCAGCCGAAGATCGCTTATATCTGAATCGCTAATTTCAGAATAATTCGCCAATTTACCCCCCTCGGCACCTATAGATCGGCCTAGACGTGTTTGTATTTTTTGGAATTCCGTTTTGTTAATTGTAAAGCTCAAAATAAACCTTTCTAAATTTTAATCAATTTGGTCGTGCACGGATAATAACGCTGCGTGGAACGTTTGAGAGAGTTTTTCCTCCAATAAAAACATCACCGAAATTGGTCATATCAATAGAGAAATTGCCATAACCGGCCGCAACGCGTGCGGAACCAAACGAAGTTCGATTAATTGCCATTTGACCGGCAGCTGCAACGTCTCGGACTACACCTTGAGCTGCTGCAAACTCAGTCTGAAAGTTTGCAAGATTCTCCAACGCCAAGCTCCCTGGAAGACTGGAGGGCGCGGCGCCGAAGGTCTCTTTGTAGGCAGCAATTGTCTTTTGAATTGCAATGTTGGTGAATCCACGGCCATGAAGTTTCACTACCTCCCCACTTTGCAGTGTAGTGGTCTTGTCTAGCATGAACTGTGGGCCGTCTGCCGTATGCTCAATGATACCAAATTGAACACGCTGGCCTTCAATGTTGACGTGAATCTCACCCCAGCCGCCGTTCTTACCAACACTGGCTGATACATCGTTGGCACTAAAGGGAACAAGGCGCGGAGCCTCTGCTGATCCCCATACACGCGCCGTAGCATCACCAAACTTAACCCCCCCAAGCTGGGCCGCCCGGCTTCCAGAAAGCGGCCCAATCGATACATTACTCCATGCAGTTGTTGCCAAGCTACCCACTGTTCGCAGACCAGTTACCGTGCCATATATTTCTGCACCGGCTTGCAAGCCAGCGCCGAGGATGGAGGTCACCCCATCGCCTAGATACTGTTCGGAAAACGCGCGAGTTGGGTTGATTATATTGCTTTGAACGTAGGCTACCGTAGGTGCCAATTTGCCTAAGATAGCCTCTGCGCCGGGACTGTCGGGCGTATAACTGTAGTTTGTTTGAAGAATATTCTGAACACCTACCGCAGTATCTACCCCACTCAAGATAGCGTATGGAATGGAAGCCAGTGCACTACCAATACGTACAGTTTGGTTGTAGGTTCCACCCAGCACCAATTGCGCAGCTCCTTGAATATATTCAGCCCCACTTGGTGAAGCGACAGAAATATCTGTGTTAAATGTTGGAGCATTATCCAAACTAATAGATGGCAACGCTACAGGTTTCAGAATATTATGGCTAATTACTTCGGTTGCGCGCACATCGGAATCGTAGTAGTCGTATCGCAAGCCCTGCGAATTTACCCCTTGATAGATGATCTTTGGAGTGGCATACATTGATGCCAAATACCCGTTATTCCCCAAATTTTCTAAATTCTGCGTATTAATTCCGAATGATGGTATTGCGCGTTGTTCCCCATAACTGAGGCCGGCAGCGCCACCAAGCCTCAGATTCGGCTCGCCGTTTCCAGGAAGCAACCCAAGCGAGGCGCGGTCGTCAGACGCCAAACTATAGATTGAGGATGTGGGCTGATTGAGTGACGCCAGACTCTCTCCCAACGCATTTCCAAAGGCATCGGTCGCCACCTGCTGGATGCTGATGCGCCCACCTTGCGCAATGGCGGCAGCCGTACCTGCCGCGAACCCACGGATGGTTCCGCGCGCAAAGTCTGCTGCCGTCTTGCTCCAGTCGTTGAACATGGTTGAGCCCTTGAGCTGCTCTCCCACATAGCTGCCCACGGCGCCACCGGCCGCGCTGGCTGCCACGCTCTTCCAGTCAAAGCGATCTTGCAGCCCCGTGATCACGCCAATGCCCTGGGTCAGTACATTGGCAGTGGCGGCGCGCATGGCCGCGGCTGGTAGGCCTGTTCCAAACAGTTCGGAACCAACCCCGTTGGTGACACCGGCACTGAGGGCGGACAGGGCGACGCTCTTCCAACTGAAACCGTCCTGTACGCCCAGCACGTTGCCGGCTACCTGACTTGCGATGGAGCCCGTAGCTCCAGCCGCCGCTGCTCCTGCCCATGCGTTGCCAAGCAGCGCGCTGAAGGTGCCTGCCGTATAGGCGGCAACCACCACAGCCACGGCCACCATGATGATCTTGCCCAGCGCCCCGCAGCCACCTCCCTGGCCCGCAGGCGCAGGCAGCACCGAATCCAGACTGCCCGTGACCCGGCTCGGGTCATAGGGCTGGAAGGTGTCTGAGTTGTTGGCGTTCAGGGCCAGCTTGGGAATGCTCAGGGTCTGGCCTGCCTGCAGTTCGCCGTCGCCGGAGACGGCCAGGCCGTTGGCTTCCGCGATGCGCCACCACAGGCTGCTGTCGCCCAGCACGTTGCGGGAGATGATCTTGAGGGTTTCACCGCCGACCACGGTGTAGTTCATGGCGCTGAAATTGCTGTCACGCAGCTTCAGCGGGGCGGCGTCGAGGTGGAATTCCGCGGTGTTTACGTATTTGGGGACTGCGCCGTTCTGCGGCGGATTCTCCGAGTCGGGAGCGTCACCGTAGCGGGCCAGGACTTCGCCG